>JAHJDJ010000326.1 GCA_018812585.1 bacterium | reverse complement strand
ACTATATCAGACCCAACCTCGATCGCGGCACGCCATGGCAACCCGGTTGACTCCAATTACAAAAGCAGCATCGCGCATGTAGAGTTTACGTTTCTTGGCAAGTTCACTGACTGCGCGGAAAGCTGAGGTCATTTTTATGTCCAATTTACCAAGAACTTCGTCTTTCTGCCAGTAGTAGTTCATTGAATTCTGCACCTGCTCGAAGTAACTGCAGGTGACGCCGCCAGCATTTGCCAGAAAGTCCGGGACCAGATAGATACCGCGATCCTGAATGACTTTGTCCGCATCCGGAGTTGTGGGGCCGTTAGCGCCTTCGCCGATGATCTTAACCTTTGAATGGATCTTTTCGACCGTTTCGCCGCTGATCTGGTTTTCTAACGCGCAGGGCAGCAGGATATCGACTTCCTGTTCAATCCAGGCGTCTCCCGGGAGTATTTCATATCCAAGCTCCTTGGCTTTATCGTCAGCGATGCCGCCGAAACGGTCGGTGATACCAAGAAGCTGCTTTACGTCGATTCCTTCCGTACGCCGAACAACGTAGGACGTATTATCTTTCTGATCCCAATAGGAGACAGAAACAACTGTGCCACCCATCTGGTTGTAGAGTTGAATTGCGTATTGTGCTACATTGCCGAATCCTTGAACACTTGCCGTGGTATCGTCAAGTCGAATATCTAATTCCTGTAGTGCTTCACGCACCGTATAGATTAATCCATAACCTGTTGCCTCGGTGCGTCCCAGCGAGCCACCCATCCCCACAGGTTTTCCAGTGATCAGACCAGGATACTTTGCTCCGGCAATGGTTTCGTATTCATCCAGCATCCACAACATGATCTGAGGGCTGGTCATGACATCCGGCGCTGGCACGTCCGTGATGGGACCGACATTCTTAGCGACTTGACGAATCCAGCCGCGGGCGATCAGTTCCAGCTCGCGCTGACTTAGGTTGTGCGGATCACAGATGACGCCCCCTTTGCTGCCGCCTAAGGGAATATCGACAACCGCGGTTTTCCAAGTCATCCACATGGCCAGAGCGCGCACGGTGTCGATGGTCTCCGCAGGGTGAAACCGTATCCCGCCTTTACACGGCCCGCGAGCGTCGTTATACTGGACTCTAAAACCGCGGAAAACCTGAACAGATCCATCATCCATGCGAACAGGGATGCTGAAATGAAATTCGCGCAGCGGATTTCGTAAAAGATCACGGGTTCCTGAATCCAGATCCAGGATATCTGCTGCTTTATCAAATTGCGCCTGAGCCATTTCGAAGGCGTTGAATGCTGTGGTGCTCATAATTGCTTTCCTGGGATTGATGCTGAGTTTTTTAGATTTGGTTACTTTCCAATTTCTTTAGCTTCTATTTGGAATATTAAATTCTATCCTCTATATTGAGGGTAAAAAATAATAATATAACTTAAAATCGTGCCGGAAGCAACAACATCTGTCGATTCTTGCGTTTTCGTGTCCGATCTTCACGGCCAAACGGATCGGTACGAAAAACTCTTTACTGTGATGGAAAATGAGCGCCCCGACGTCGTCTTCCTCGGCGGCGACATTCTTCCCGGGTTGTCAATGCTGCGCTCACTCAATTTTGGGCATCAGGATTTTATACGAGGATTCATTGTACCCAGACTGGATGAACTTAAAATCAGTCTGGGGGATAAATACCCTCGAATATTTGTCATACTTGGTAATGACGACGGTCGCTTCGTAGAACAATCTGTGTTTGATACCGCGGTTGCCGGTTATTGGCAGTATATTCATAATCGCCGCATCCGTCTGGGAGCATTTTCGATATACGGATATAACTACGTGCCGCCGACTCCCTTTCAGCTTAAAGACTGGGAAAGATATGACGTCTCCCGCTATGTGGATCCGGGTTGCGTCTCCCCTGAAGAGGGCGGGCATTCATTTCCCGTGCCTGAGGATAAAGTACGCTATTCCACCATTCAGGAAGACCTTAAAAAGCTGGTGCGCGACGATGACCTTTCAAAAGCCGTCTTTTTATTTCACGCACCCCCTTATAATACCAAACTGGATCGTGCAGCCCTGGATGGCAAAATGATCGATTACATCCCTCTGGACGTTCATGTCGGCAGCATCGCGATGCAGCGTTTTATCACGGAACGGCAACCGTTGTTGACGTTACACGGTCATATCCATGAATCGACTGAAATAACAGGACATTGGTCTGATCAGATCGGCAAAACCAGCATGTTCAACGCTTCCCATAATGGCCCAGAGTTATCTCTGATCAGATTCCGCCTTGATGATCTCGCTAACGCAACTAGAGAATTGATTTAATCAGAGCTTTTTTCAGGCAGCAGAATTTCCGTGGCCGGATCGGTCATAGCGCCGATTTTTGCCGCGTCCCAACGTTTCTTCTCGATATCCTCATCCGTAAACAGATGCATATCGATTAACCCACCGCTGCGATAACCTGTCTTGGTATAATTGATCTCATCGAGGCAGACGCTCCAGCCATCAATCCACTGCAGGAACTCTTTTTTCTGGTCTTTATTCCCATTGAAGTGCACTAAAAGGTCTATATCGCTGGCTGGGCCGGCTTTACCGTTATTTGTGCTGCCAAAGATATAGAGCGCCTGAACGCCATATTTCTCCGCATCCAGAGTATTGGCAATTCCTTCCACCATTCTCATACGCCAACGCCAATGTTCATCCGAAATCTGTGGCAGGTGATATTCCTTCTCGGATTTTGCATCGACCTTATTCTTCTCCGGTTCAGCCAGAATCGCGATGGCCTCATCCAACTCACCGTTCATGAAGATCTGCAGTAACTTGCCGCGGGATTCATCCGCGACGTCGATGACTCTCACTGTATGCTCCAGCCATTCATATTCCGGCAATAATTTATGCAGTATGTTACGCGGTGTATTCAGGAACCGGTTGTGGAATAGGTTGCCTGAATCATCCGGGTAGAGAGGCAGATAATGAATATCCGCTTCTACGAGATCCTGGAAAAAGTGGGTGCCGAAAGAGAGATCAGGGACATAATTCCCCTTTTTTCTGGCCACTTCAATCAAGGCAGCGGTATTATTGATATCTGAATAGGTGACGCTGACTCCTAATTTGATATCTCCGCGGCTGCCCCAGCGTCCCGGTCCCATTAAGATAAACTGTCTCTTGGGCAGCAGCATATTCAACCTGCTGATGATTTTCCCGACTTCAAGGAGGCTGTCTCGGCTGTCAATCATGCTGTACCGTTCAGGATCCACATATACGATATAAGCGATATCGGAAATGTGACCATTGGAGACGTAACGATTGGCAGTGAAAATGATGTCATTCTGAGGTACGTCTTTGGGGATGGGAGCAGGCCGCCGGGCTCTGCTGTAGCTCTGAGGTCTGCACTGCAGCAAGTAGAAATCTTCTCCATCGGATGCAAATTCGATATCGACTGGTATCCTGAAATATTTTTTCAAGGTCTCCAAAATGGCCCGGATCTGCGCGATAAACGGCGACGACTGAAGTAGTTTGTCAAAAGTTGCCACAGGCTGCGCATCAGACAGATCTACATCCATGATAGACATTGGTTGTAGCCGATTGTCTCGCAGCAGACTGATCAATTGTTCAACGCCCTTAAATTCATGACCATATTCTCTGATAAACTCAACCAGATCAATCGTCTCAAATGTATTTGTCTCCAGGTTGATAACATCCAGTTTGTTGGGGGAATAGCGAATGAATTCATCCTGTGTCACATTCACGCGCAGGTCAGGTTGCCCGGGCGATACCAGGATCGGATAATCATCGGCTAACCGGTCAACCGCGCGAGTCCCTAATCCCGGTACCAGCCGCACTAACCCGTCTTCGCGTTTAATGCGCGGCGACCAGCGAAATTCATTATTGCTGAATGCCACGCCAGCGTAAGCAGGGAGGAAATAGGGACCCACTCGGGTGCCTACAACCTCCTGAATCAGCACGCCCATCTGTTCCTGAAAATCCAGCAGATCCCGTTCTTTTCGGTATTCCAGTGGATCTGGTGAAAATGTTGAGGCATAAACTTCAGCGATAGCATCAAGAAGAGCATTTAACCGTTCACGCTTCGTCCCCTGATTTCCCAGGAAAAGACTGCGGTATTTACCAGAGAAAGCGGTGCCTAATTGATCTTCCAGAAGGCTTGAACTGCGCACAATCAGCGGTTTGTCACCCAGCTCATCCAGCGCAGCCGACACTTTATCAACGATATCCGGAGGAAACTTGGCGCTCTTAAAGATATTCACGATCTGCGGATATTCGAGGCGAATCTGTTCGATATCCTTGTATTTTTGTTCAAATATATCCAAAAGATCGTTATAATGGATGAACCCATGCAGCCCATCGGTTGTGATGTACTTCGTCTTCGGAGTTTTGATATGTTTTAGATCTTTGTTATGCGCGGCCTCCTTCTCCAGTAATTTCGATGCGACAAATACTCCGGAGCCTTTCCCGCCCAGTCTGCCGCGGCTTCCCGCTGAGTAGATAATCGAGCCGAATAATGAGGCGAAATCATTCAGTGAGACACAATCCCGCGCCGTGCTGATAAAACCCAGGCGGCTGGACATCAGCATGCGAATGAATTGCACGATGATGTTACGGCGCATCGATTCAGGGAGTTCGAGGTTCTCCTTATCAGCCATCTGTTTGAAGCGCCTCACCTCATCTGCGATATCGTCCAGTGTGGCTTTGGGATCATTCAGCATTTTTATCAGGGCATTGGCCCGGTCTTCCTGCATCCAGAGTTGCAGGCGGCTCATCAGCTCCTGATCGCTGATATGCTGGTAGGCAATCTGAAAGATCTCTTGGCTTAGATCCATGAAGTCCAGCTGATTTATTCTGTCCAATGGCAGGTTATCACCCGTTGTGCTGCTCGGGATTTTTGAGTAGGAAGCGGGGATAATCTGCTGTAGAATCTTTTCCGTCGCGGTGATGCCACTCTTGTAGAGATAATTCAGCAAACGTCGGGCAATGCGAACATATAGTTTGGGATCGGTATGACAGAGGAGATCTATGACGATTTTTGAGTCGGCTGGTTTCTTCGTTTCCGAGGTTGAGGAGGCAGAGTCGGCCTCTTCATAGATCTGACGTAACTGCTGGTGAGTGATAAACTGGCTGATGCGATCAGCAATCGTGCTGATCAGTTTCCGCTCTTCTTTCAGGAAAGGCCCTTCGTCCTCCTTAGGTTTTGGTTGAGTGTACGAGACTTCTATCGACCCTACCTTCTCCTTATTCATCATTATCTGATCGGTCAGTTTCCATTCTGAAGGGTGATAGTTGTCTGTCGTGAATTCCTCATCCAGGTAGATCATTTTCACCTGGCAGATATCAGGGAACTGACAACCTGGTGGGATTGCTTTTAAAATATTGCTGATAACTGAGCGGAAATCTTTTGAGAAATCATGCAGCTGTTTTTCGACGTGATAAAGACAGCTAAGTTCCTTGGCGCGTTCCTGAAGAGCATTGACAATCCTGTCTGTCTGGTCTTTGTAAGATTTCATGCCTTGCCTGCTATTAAACTTTTCGTGAGATCTAATGCAGTAAATTTACATTAAATTGAGGCCCTTGTCAAGATGATTCGTAGAAGTTAATCAAGTTCATTTTCACTGTGCATAGACTATAAACACCAACACATCGCTGCCACTGGATCTATGCGTCTGTTTGACTGGGCTCTGGGATGAAAATAAAAACCGCCAGACTGCGAACAGCCCAGCGGCCCCTTGGGAGGTATTAGAAATCGTTTTGTTAGTGTGCGATAGATGCGTTCAACTCGGCGATAATATCTTCCTGATCATCTTTGCCGGCGCGATCCAGGGTTTCCCCCAGCGTGCCCCAGACCGGTTCGCCGCATTTGATGCAAACCACGCCTCGCCGCATCAGAATACTCACGGTTTTGGGGTAGTCCCGCACCATATCCTCAACGTATGTGTCTTTAGTGATCATTTTATAGCCTACTTATCGCCGCAGGGGAGATTCAACCGTAGCAGCAGCCGTTTCTGCACATCTCCCGGCACCAGCGGCTGCGGCATGTTCTGGTACAATTCCACTGTGCGTTTGATAGTGTTGACCTGCAGCGTGCAGTCCGGGCATTTGTCCAGATGCTCCTGTAACTCCCGGCAGATGGCTGAGGAGGGGTCTTCCCCTAAACTTTCACAGAACCGGTCCATGAAAGGGCGGCAGTCGTCTTTCATAATCCCTCCTGATCTTGTTTGTCGATGAAATCGGCCAGTTTATCCCGCAGCACGCTGCGTCCCCGGTGCAGTGACGACTTGACGGCTGACACCGTGGTATCCAGTTCGGCCGCGATCTCTTTCAATGATAAACCTTCGATGTCCTTCAGGATAAAGGGGATGCGCCAGGAATCCGGCAGTTCTGTCATCGCCACTTGCAATGCCGATTTGAATTCCGTGTCCAGCAAAGTTTCCAGCGGATCGCGGTCCAAGGAACGCAGCATGGATTCATACTTAGCCTTCTGCGGTTCATCGGGGTCTTCGATAATCGGCACCATTCCGCCCCGGCGCTTGCGGATGGTCATCAGCGCTTCGTTCATGGCGATGCGGTAAATCCAGGTTTGCAACGCGGATTTCCCGGCATAACTGTCCAGTTTCTCAAAGACCTTCAAAAAGGTATCCTGCAGGACGTTTTCAGCGTCAGATGTATCGTTCAGCAGTTTCAGCGCCAAGCTATAAACCAGGCTTTGATGCTGCGTGACGATCTGCGTTTTCGCCTCAACGTCCCCCTGCAGGGCTTGGGCTGCTAATTGTTTATCAGCTTCGTATGCCAGTGATTCGCCTCTTAGTTCTTATCAGCCAGATGCGGCTGCAGAGCGGATTCTAACATCGGCTTGGGCATAGCTCCAATCCATTGTTCGACTTTTTTGCCGTCCTTAAAAAGAATCAGCGAAGGGATGCTGGAGATGCCGAAGCGCGAGGCAGTCATGGGGTTATGATCGACGTTCAGCTTGCCAATCTTCAGCTTACCTTTGTATTCATCTGCCAGTTCGGATAAAATCGGAGCGACCATGCGGCAGGGCATGCACCATTCAGCCCAGAAGTCGACTAAGACAGGTTCAGAACCGTTCACTAATTCTGTATCGAAGTTTTGATCGTTCAGTGTGATTTCGTTTTCCATTTTACTTTCCATTTCCCGATTGTGTTTCAATCTGTTCTACTTTTGTTTCCGTTTTCGTATCAGCCCGATCCTCAGGCGCACAGCTGCCGGAAAGTCACGTTTGTACTCCCATGCGGGGCAGCACCCAGACTTGCAGGATCAACCAGCCCGCAAAGATCCCCAGGATCAATAGTGTATCTTTCATCTGTTTAACTTTCTTCAGCATTAGTCTTCTTTTGTCTTAAATGCGATACGTGCGCTTGTTCGAGTCTGTTGTGATGCAGCGTTTTTCGCTGTCTACCAGATTGGATGCAGAAGATTCAAAAAGGATGCGCGAGGATTTAACTGTTTACGCTGATTGATCTGTCTCGACTACAGATTACGCTGATTAATCCTCCGTGCCGGCGAGTCCCAATACTCGACCGAGGTGTTGCAGGTCGGATTCTCCTCCCGAAAAAACGCCTTGGCGGAATCCGACGAAATTGATAAAACACGATCATTGCGAGGAAGTTCGACGACTTGTCGACGAACGACGTGGCAATCTCGTGGAACGTTAGCGAAATTTCAGGCGCTCGCGATAGGGCGCGAAGATTGCCGCACCCCGCTAAAGCAGGGTTCGCAATGACTGTTTTGGGTT
>JAHJDJ010000026.1 GCA_018812585.1 bacterium | reverse complement strand
TCGCTATTGGACTCCAGCGCGGCGACCTGGTTGGATACCCACAGCGCCTTTCGATACATGCGGTTAGATTCTTCATATTTGCCGATGAAATTGCGCCAGAAGCCGCCTTTGATGTAGGGACGTAACTCATCCATCTTCTCTGCAGCCTCTAACTCATGCACGATTGCATTGAACTTCGCTCCGCTTTCAGGAGCTAAGGACCATTCGCTCATCTCAAAATAACTGGCGCAAGGCAGATAGACGCGGTGTCGCGGATAATGCTTTTCGGCAAACTCAGAAGCGGTCGGCATGTTCAACCAACCCTCATCCATCGCCTCTTCCAGCCCCTTGAAGAAGCGCTTCAACCAACCTTTGCGATAGACCCAGTCATGAGTCCCCGGCCACATCCCGAACTTTTCGCCGTCGTCGCACATCACAAGCAGATTTTCGCCATCCTCAGATGCTTTTTTGCGCAGGTGAGCCAGCGTCTCTTCCGGCTGCGAAAAAGGCATCAGATAGCGCAGCTGCATACTGATAGGGAAGAGCGAGAGCCCATAACCCTGTTCGTCAGTGCGGTAATACCCCAGCAGTTCATCGGGATTCATTCCTGCTGAATGAAAATGATAGTCATCCAGTGCGATAAATTCGACGCCCGCCTCATTTAGCGCTTTCGCCAGGTGAGGTTCCCAGATCCTTTCCGCAATCCACGCCCCTTTGGCATCCACGCCAAACCTGTTTTTAATGTAATCAGTCATCATGCGGATCTGGCCGGCCTTATCGCGGTCCGGCAGCACCGCCAGAATTGGCTCGTAATGACCCCCAGTCATGATCTCGATCTGACCCCTCTGCGCTAGTTCCCGAACCCGATCCAGAAAATCCGGGTGATGGTCATCCAGCCAGTCCAACAGAGGACCTGTGGTGTGGTACATCATCCGAACTGCGGGATGCTTCTCTAATTCATCCAGAAACGGCAAATACGCCTTCGTATATCCCTCTTCAAAAACCGCATCGAAATTACCGACCGGTTGATGATTGTGTACTCCGAAAATGAAGTTTACAGTCTTCATTGTGTCTCTCCTGCGTCCAATCCGACAGCAGCAGCTCCCCGCGCGCCGGCAGACTTACCCA
Source organism: bacterium (assembly GCA_018812585.1). GTDB lineage: Bacteria > Electryoneota > B3-LCP > B3-LCP > B3-LCP > JAHJDJ01. The sequence goes on along the minus strand of JAHJDJ010000026.1, from coordinate 22,683 downwards.
ATTTTGCGGGTAATATTTTAATTTCTTTAAGCAATGATTGATAGCTTCTTTCCTGAATCGCCTTCCGTATACCTCGAAATAAAGGTTCACCTGATTGCGCCAATCCTCCCCCTATCACGATCACTTCGGGATCGAAGATATTCATCAGCGAGGTGCACGCCGCGCCCAGAATCTCGCCCCGTCCTTCCAGAAATCGAATCGCAGCCGCATCTCCAGATTCCGCGCGTCGTGTAATCTCTTCCGGTGAAGTAACGGATTTATCGGTAAGCTCCACCTGAGCCGCTGCTACAAACCACTTATTACCCAGGTATCGTTCGATACAGCCGTAATTGCCGCACGGGCACTGTGGTCCCTGCATGTCCACGCTGATATGACCTAATTCACCGGCCGCGCCGCTGCTGCCGCGGTAAAGCTGTCCGTTGATGATCACCGCGCCGCCCACTCCCGTCCCCAGCGCTAATGCCAGCATGAATTGCGACCCTTGTCCCGCTCCCCAGCGATGCTCTGCTAATCCAAAACAGTTGACGTCATTCTCCAGGAAGACCGGACGCTTGACCCTCTCCGCGATCATCAGTCTTAAAGGGACGTTTTTCCACCCGGGAAAGTTGGGCGATTCACGAATCATATTCCGTTCCGCATCGACTAATCCAGGTGAACCAATCCCGATGCCGACAGCTTCGGGATGTTTCTGCAAGAGTTTAGTAAGCAGCGTCCCCATCTTTTCAGCCACCGCTTCACGCTGACGGCCAGCTGGTGTTTCCACCTGACGTTCATCCAGAACCATTCCCGTCTCCGTGACCACAGCCGCCTTGATATAAGTGCCGCCTAAATCAATTCCGATGGCGTAACGCTCTGCAGACAATATCTCTCCTTTGTATCGCATCTGGGATTAGACATAATAAATATCACTGTTGTCAAAATTACCACCTCTTTTTTGAGTATATTTTAAGCGTCATACAATCATTTCGCTTGACAATGCGGCTGTTTTTCCTTATCTTTATCGCCAGTGGCGAAATTTCGCCGGTCAAAGTTGATTACTCTTGGCTATCCTGTCCTAACCTAACCTTAACATACAACACATGTATCGCATCCTATTGGTTGAAGGTTCCCCTGAATCGGCTCACTACCTGACCCGGCTGATATCCCGAGGAATAGATTCTGAATTGGTTCTGGCGGCCACCAGCAACGAAGCGCTCGATCGGGTTCGCTCTCAGCAAATCGACATGGTTATCGTGGACGTTCGACTACCGCATATCGACGGTTTCGATTTCTGCAGCCGGATCCATGAGTTGGATTCCCAGCAAAGCATACCCGTATTATTACTCTCAGCTCATCAGGATCAGCCTTACCCGGACGTTAAAGCGTTGTCCCTGGGACCGGGTGAAATCTACACGATCCCCACGCCCGGTTCAAACCTGATCGCCTGGATCAATATTTTGCTGAAGATCAATTCCATACAGTTGCAGGTCGCAGATCAACCTCGCATGGCCGCCGCTGGAACGGATGATGCTCGCAAAATTCAGCAGCTACTTCTGAATCATGCCTCCGATGCTTTGCTTTGGCTGGATGCCGTCTCAGGTATAATCGAACATGCGAACTCCAGCGCCGAATCCAAGACCGGTTTTCCGGCGGACCTGCTGAAGAACAAGCGGTTAAGTGATCTGGTTCCGAATGATAAACGAGAAGAAACCGAGCTGATCTGGAATAAATCCCTGCAATCAGATAAAATCAGCGTCATCGATTTAACCCTGCTCAGGCGCAGTGGTATGCATACCAAATCCCGCTTGAGCCTGGAACCTCATCGTATGAACGGCGCTGATGGAATCGTAATTAAAATTGAAGATCCGCCGGAAGCCGCCGCTGACACGGGCGATGAAGGCGCACGTTCCTTAGGCGATCTGAGTGAATTCGTTCGGGCCCTCTCCCACGAGGTCCGTAACCCCCTGACTGGCATCAGTACGAACGTTCAATATATGCAGATGGCCTTTTCGGATAACGAGACGCAGGTCGAAATCTACTCGGAAATCCTTGAAGCCGTTAAGCGGCTGGATACCATGTTTACCGAAATCGTTGAATACGTTCGGCCCATGGAACTCAAGATGAGCCGTATCAATCTGACTGAAATGATCCGAGACCTGTTGAACGATCATGATCGCGAAACGCTGGCGCGACGCGGCATAGAAGTCGATGTACAATTCGACTGGTCCGCTCCCGAAATTGAAGCGGACGCAGCCCGGTTGCATCGCGCACTGTCTATTATTCTGCATCATTGCATCCGTGAAGCCGATGATAAAAGCCAGTTGCTGCTGGCAGGCAAGAATCTACCCGAAGGCTTGCAGCTATCTTTTTCATACAACGGCCACGGATTCAATACGCAGCAGCTTAAGAAACTTTATACGCCGGTTTCCGCACTGAACAGCCCCGACCCCGGTATGGGTTTAGCTTATGTGAAAAAGATTGTGGATGAACACGACTTTCGGCTGGACGTTGAAAGCCAGATTGGCAACCGCACACAATTTACCTTAACCATACCCCTGAAAAGAACCCTAAACGGCTGATAATAACCATGCAATGGAAAATTCTTGTCGTTGACGATGATATCTCTATCACTCGTTCAATTCGCAGAATTCTGGAAGTGGACGGTTATAAAATTTCCACGGCTGATTCCGGCGAGCGCGGTCTGCAGGCGATTGAAAAGTCTCACTTCGATCTCATCCTGCTGGATCTGCGGCTGGGATCCATGGACGGTTTAGAAGTATTGAAACAGGTGAAAGAAAAGCTGCCGGACCAACTGGTTATCATGGTGACAGGCTTTGCCAATGTTTCCAGCGCCGTGGAAGCGATGAAGCGCGGCGCTTATGATTACATTCAAAAGCCATTCAGCGCCGATGAACTGAAGTTAGCCGTGGAAAAAGCGCTGCAAACGGTTGCCCTGCAAAAGGAAGTCGAAGAGTTGCGTCAACGCCAGATGAATAAGAACAAGTTTGACAAAATCATCGGCAGCAGCTCAGAAATAAAGAAGGTCTTATCGCTGGTTCGGACCTTTGCCCAAACCGATATCACGGTTCTGGTCGAAGGTGAAAGCGGCACAGGAAAAGAACTCGTCGCAGAATACCTCCATTATTTATCCCCCCGTTATGCCAAACCGTTCATCGCTTTGAACTGCGGCGCGGTCGCCAGGAATCTGATCGAAAGTGAGCTGTTTGGATACGAGCGCGGCGCCTTCACAGGCGCTGACCGCACCGGACACGTCGGTTTTATCGAGCGCTCCGATGGCGGCACTCTTTTCCTCGATGAAGTGGCGGAGCTTTCCGAAGAAGCTCAGGTGAAATTCCTGCGCGTTCTGGAACGGGGCGAGTTTTATCGAGTCGGTGGAACCAAGCTGGTCAATGTCGATCTGCGCGTAATCGCAGCCTCAAACAGCCAGTTGGACAAAGCTGTGGAAGAGGGCAGATTCCGCAACGATCTTTACTATCGCCTGAATGTAGCACACATCGTTCTGCCGCCGCTTAGGGAACGCAAGACCGACGTCGCGCCCTTGGCAAAATCCTTCCTGGATAAATTCAATAAAAAGTTTGGACGGCAGATTCAAGGATTTACGCCCGAAGCTGAAAAAGCTCTGTCAGCCTATCATTGGCCTGGAAATGTCCGCGAACTTCGCAATGTCATCGAAAGAGTCGCACTGCTGTGTAACTCCCCGCAGATTCAAGCACACGACTTATCGATTGCCGAGATACCCATGGAAACCGAAGATGGCCTGTGTATCAGCCTGCAGATCAATCTGAATGAAACCACGAATGCCATCCGCGATGCCAATTACCAGTTGATTCAAAAGATCCTGGAAGTTACCTCTGGCAATAAAACCCGCGCGGCCCGCCTCTTGGGTATCCCTCGTGGAACCCTGCGTTATCACCTCGCACGTGACAGTCAACCTTAAAGCCTTGCCTCAAGAATACCGTTGTCATTGGCCAAACTTGGCCAAATACTCTGCTTCAGACGGTGATATTTGATCTATAATTGCATACCTCCACACTATAGAAATAAATACGTATCACCTGACAGAGGAATTTCCCCCCTTTCTGTTTATATTATATCTTATAAATACAAGTACTTATATTAGTAAGTAATCCGTGATTTGCAACCCATATCGAAATTAGGCACACTGTTTGCCTTATTTAATTCCGGAAAACCCACACTACTGACCCGGAGCTACGATGGGGGCGAAGAAAAAAGTATTGATCGTCGAGGATGATCGCATTGTAAGAAATTCACTGGAGCGATTGCTCAGCAACGACGACTGTACGATCGATGTCGTGGAAACCGCAGAAGAGGGGATTGAGCGGTTCAGTAATGCGCACCACGACCTGGTTGTTACAGATCTGCGTCTGCCCGGGATGGATGGCATTGATATGGTGTCACGCTTGAAGCAGCAGGATAACGCCCTGCCGTTTATTGTCCTTTCGGCTTATGGCGAAGGAGACGATGTTCTGCGTGCCATGAAATTAGGCGCAATCAGCTATTTCAAAAAAACTTTCGACGCGCTTGAAGTGTTAAACCTGACCAAGCAGGCAATTTTCAACCAGAATGGTGATAAGCCCCAATCCCGGAAACTCACCCCTGCAAATGGAACAGAAGCGGAGATAGCAATGACCTCTCCTGGGGACAAAAAAACAACGCTTGATGACCCGAATCTTTCTGAGAAATTCAACAAGTTATATCGCCTTTTAGCGCCCATTATCAGTCTCGGTCGGCAGGGTTCAGGTATCACCCACAATCTGAATGGACCTATCACGGGTATGATGGGACACCTGGAATTGATGAAGATGAAGAATCCCGAAATGCGCGAGCCTGTGGATCTGATTCTTTCCTTAACTAAAAAGCTGCGTGATCAGATTGCCGAAATCCAGACCAAGTTCGAGTATGAAAATTTGGATGAAGATCAGGTCATTGACATTAACCAGGTCATCCGCGCGGAAATCAGCTACCTGGAGACCGATCTGTTCTTCAAGCATTACATAGAGTGTAAGCCGAATTTAGCCGCTTCGCTGCCTAACATAAAAGCAAGATACGCGAACATCGCTCTGAGCATTGAAGAAATACTGATAAATGCTATCGATGCGCAGCGAGGTAAAAAAGATGGAAAAATTTACATCACTACCTCGACCGATGGCCATCAGTTGAAGATTCAAATTGAAGATGAAGGAGCAGGATTTTCGGAAGAAGCGCTGGAGCGTGCCTTTGAACCCTTCTGGCCAGAATTGAATAAAGATGAAGAAGCCAGAATTCGTGCTGGGTTGGGGTTGTTTATGGCACGTCAGTGGTTGACCGAGCAGGGTGGAGAAATTACTTTGACTAATCGCGAGGCAGGCGGTGCATGCGTTTCAATAGCGCTGCCTCTTTCAAACTGATACATACTTTGATTGCATCGTGAGCGCCCCAGGGGGAACGGCGCTCGCGAAAATTGTGCCTGGATCATTCTGAATCTCAGTTTGATCCTTTTTTTTGAGAGATACAAATAGTATTGGTTGACTCGGTCATCTTTTTTGGTTATTTTTATGGCCAAAATTAGTAGTGTCTGACTTAGCAGGTTAATACCGCTTAGAAGCAATATGAACCGACTATCCCATCCCGAAGAAAATCGCTTCCTGATTCTCGCCAAGATATTTCTGCTCTTCGCCCTGGTTTATATTTTCCTGGTCAGCATTTCTGCTATGGGCGCCGGATTAAAGCTGCTGGGTATGGATCTGGTGAAAAATACTTTGGCTGGCACTTCCAACGCCTATGTCGGTCTTTTTATCGGTATTCTGGCTACCAGCATCGTTCAGAGTTCATCAACAACGACTTCGATTACTGTTGGAATGGTCGGCAGCGGCATGATGACCTTAGACCAGGCCATCCCCATTATCATGGGCGCCAATATCGGTACCAGCGTCACCAATTTACTCGTTTCCATGGGGCATATCAAGGTGAGACCGGAATTAGAACGAGCTTTTGCGGCTGCTGTGGTGCACGATTGCTTTAACATTCTGACGGTCATCATTTTCTTCCCACTGCAAATTAAATTTAATCTGTTAAGCAAAGCAGCCAGTTATTTCGAACTCTTTGTAGAAGAAGCCGGTGGCTTGAAGTTCGTAAGCCCCCTGAAACTGATTGTCGAACCGGCGATCGACCTCATCGAAAAGATCTTCGCGCATAACGGTTGGGTCATTGTGGTAGTCTCATTGGTGTTGCTATTCGTCGCTCTACGTTACATCGTCGTCATCATGAAATCTCTGGTGCTCGAGAGACTCAGTGTCTTCTTCGACAGATATATCTTCAGAAATTGGCTCATCGGATTAACTGTAGGCATGATCTTTACAGCTATTGTCCAGAGCAGCTCGGTGACGACTTCACTGGTAGTGCCACTGGCTGCTGCTGGCCTGGTGACCTTGGAACAGATTTTCCCCTATACCCTGGGCGCCAATGTTGGAACCACCGTGACCGCCTTGTTGGCCTCCCTTATTACTCAGAATCCGACGGCTGTGGCTGTCGCGCTGGCCCACCTGCTCTTCAACGTCTTCGGAATTATAGTGTTTTTACCTCTGAAGATTGTGCCCATCTACCTGGCCAGGAAGTTAGCTCAACTCTCGTTTAAGCACCGATGGTTCCCCGTCGCTTACGTTTTGGTTGTGTTCATCATAATACCAATTATCCTTATCCAAATTATGAGGTAACCCGCCATGTTTAAAGCACTGATTGAGATACTGCGGAAATCGGATCTGCTGCAGGAAGCCTATACGCTTTCAGTCGGGATGTTGAAGCTCGACAGAGAGATGTACATTGCAGCTTATAAATCCCTGCGTAGCAGCGACACCGGCGAAATGAAACTCAATATTTATGAACAAGACGCCAAAATCAACGCCGCACAACGAGATATCCGTCGTAAGGTGTTGGCCCATTTAGTTGCCAGCCCTTCACGTGACATCGTTTTCGGGTTAGTTCTGACCAGCATCATCATCGATATTGAGAGAATTGGTGATTACACCAAGAATATTGTCGAACTGGCTGAAAAACATCCGCTAAAACTGCACGGAGGCAGCTTCGAAGAGGATTTCCTGGAAATCGAAAAATATGTGTCTGAACGGTTTGATCGCTTGATCGAGGCTTTCGAAAAGTCAGATGTTGAATTAGCAACCATGGTTATGCGCCGCCATCGTGAAATCACGCAGAAATGCGATCACATCCTTAATACGCTTCTATCGGTCGATATGGGCGATCAATCCTGTCCTGATCGGCTGGCGCTGGGGTTGTACACACGCTACCTGAAGCGCATTGCGTCGCATCTGACCAATATCGCCTCTGGTATCGTCAATCCCTTCGACCGCATCGGCTTCAAAGAATAAACCAAGACATTCAGAAAATAAAAGCAAGAGGCAGACCGTGGTCTGCCTCTTGCTTCTCTCTATTCTTTTACTCACTCTACTTGACCCGCGTCACCGCAAAGTTGGTGAAGTCAACCAGCAGCTTCCGCTCAGGTGATTCCGGAAACCCATCCAGACATGTCAATGCCTCATCCTTGAGGTTTAAGGCTGCCTCCGAAGCATACTCAATGCCTTTGTGCTGGTGAATGAAATCGAGCACGTCCTGTTTTTCACTTCGCTTCAGCCCGCGCCGGATCTTCTTGATGATCTTTCTGCTCTCCTGCCATTTCGCCGAACGAATCGCATGGATCAGCGGCAAGGTCAGCTTTTTCTCCTTCACATCTCCCATGATCGGTTTCCCGATGACCGATCTACGGCCCTCAAAATCCAGGATATCATCACGTATCTGAAATGCCAACCCTATTTTTTCTCCAAACTGCTTCAGATTTTCCCGCACTTCACCGTTCTGTCCAGACGTCACCGCCGCCAACTCACAGCAAGCTGCCAGTAAAGCGCCCGTCTTATCACCGATCATATCGAGGTACACCTCCTCGGTGATGTCCAACTTCCGTACCTTAGCGATCTGCAGCAATTCCCCGCGGCTCATCCGTCGGGCAGTCACAGATAGAATGTCAAGCACCTCAAAGTCGCGTAGATCCAGCGTCTCAGTCAGCGATTTTGCCAGCAGGTAATCACCAACCAACACAGAGACTTTATTCTTCCAGATCGCGTTAATCGAAAGAAATCCACGCCGCATCTGAGCATCATCTACGACGTCGTCATGCACCAAGGTTGCCGTGTGCAGTAACTCAGCAATGACCGCAGCTTTAATGGTTCTCTGACTGGGAACCCCAAAAAGCCGCGCGCTGAGCAGAGTAAGAATCGGACGTAACCCTTTCCCGCGGTGATTGACAATGTAACGCACGACTTTGTCAACCATCTTGACGTCACTGGACAGAATCGAACGCATCTCCTGGTCCACTCTCTCCAGATCGTCATGCAAAAACGCTGTGAATTCTTTTAAAGCCAGCTAGTCCCCGCCTCGTTATTTCGGCACTATGCGATAAATCTTCCGTTTGCCAAGTTGCAGCACAAACGGTTCACTAAAGTTCAATTCCTGTCGAAAGTCGCTTACTTTTTCGCCTTCAATCTTAACCCCGCCACCCTGAATCAGGCGTCGCCCTTCTCCTTTGCTGCCGATCAGCTTATGATGACTGAGGAAGTCGAGTATCATCTTGGGTTGATCAGAACTTGACACGATTTCCGGCAATTCATCGGGAATCTCGCGCTTGCTGAAACGCGTCGTAAAATCCTCTTCAGCGCGCTCGGCGTCTTCGATGGAATGGTAAAGCGTCACAATTTCACGCGCCAGTCGTTTCTTGAAATCCATCGGATTTACGGCGCCGCCGCTGATGGCATCAGCTATCTCCCTGATCGCCTCGGCAGAAACGTCGGTCGTCAGAGTAAAGTAATCCACGATCAAGCTATCAGGAATCGACATTGCTTTGCCATACATATCTTCCGGCTGATCGAAAAAGCCAATGTAGTTGCCGTAAGATTTCGACATTTTGGCGGTGCCGTCAGTGCCTACCAGCAAAGGCATCAAGAATGCCACCTGACCTTCAGTACCGAAATCCCCCTGAATACGCCTCCCTAAGAGGAGATTGAAGGTTTGATCAACGCCGCCCAATTCAACGTCCGCCTTTAATGCCACAGAATCGTAAGCTTGCAGCAGTGGATAAAGGAACTCCAGCATGGAGATTGGCTCACCGGACTGATAGCGCTTTGAAAAATCGTCCCGTTCCAGCATGCGCGCCACCGTGAGTCGGCTGGTGAGATCCAGAAATCCATAAACGTCCCATTGCTCATGCCATTCCGAGTTAAAACGAATCCGGGTTGCTTCGGGATCTAATATCTTGAAGACCTGTTGTTTATACGTTTCCGCGTTTCGCAGGACGTCTTCTTTGGTCAACCGAGGCCGTGTTTTAGACTTTCCTGAAGGATCTCCAACCATGCCCGTGAAATCACCAATCAAAAAGATCACCTCGTGGCCTAGCTCCTGGAATTGGCGCAGTTTGCGAATCGATACAGCATGTCCCAGATGCAAATCCGGAGCCGACGGGTCGAATCCCTGCTTGACGATCAGTGGCTTGCCGGATTTTATCGAAGCTGTGATCTTCTTTTCTAAATCATCTTCTGTAATAATTTCCGCCGCGCCCCGTTTTAAGTAATCCATCTGCTCGTTCAGCGGCGGAAATGCTCTCTTCTGCTGACTCATCGCTTCCTGTATTTCAAATGATCTTTCATGACACGATCCAATTCGCGTGCCTGATCTCTCTTGGCTATGGCGTCTCGCTTATCGTACATACGCTTACCGCGTGCCAAAGCCAGTTCAACTTTTACCAGATTACCTTTCCAGTATAAAGACAGGGGAATAATCGTCAATCCCTTTTCTAAGGTTGCCATTGATAACTTCTTAATCTCCCGCTTCTTTAGCAGCAGTTTGCGCGTCCTTAGAGGATCGTGATTATAGATCGTTGCCTTGTCGTACGGCCCGATATGCAAATGCTGCAGAAATACCTCATCCTTGACGATAGTGGCATAAGCATCCTTCAAATTGGCTTTGCCCATACGCAGACTTTTTACCTCAGAACCTAAAAGCGCAATCCCAGCTTCCAGTCGATCTGTGATATGATAATCGCGGAATGCTTTTCGGTTTCCAGCAATTTGACGTTGATCTGCCATGATTCCATACGTTGTGAACCTTGAAAATCTACAGCTTTTGTTGCTCTAAGTCAAGAGGTTTTTAATCTTTAGGATATTTCCTAAGAATGTAGACTATTGAGCTTAAATGGCCTGAACTTCGAGTATTCATAGATTTATCAATAATTCAATTATTTTTCGTTTGTAACAAAAAAAGCTTGACTTTTGTGAATTGTTTTATTATATTGGCCTTTACTTGGGAGTGCTCTTCCGAAGTTGGGGGGTGTTTACCCGATTCGGACGTCTATCATTAGATAATGAGGACCAGATGCAGAAACGGACCTTAGTGGCCTGGTTCTCGCACTGCTTGCTTTTGATTGTTCCACTCATTGCCTTCGGCCAAACCTACGTAAACGGCGAAGTTTACGGAGTTTGGGACGTCTCTTCCAGCCCGTACTACGTTACCGATGAAATTACCGTTGAGGAAATGGAATCGTTGACCATCTATGAGGGTGTGGAAGTATATTTTCTGGGACTGGATGCCTTAACCGTTAAAGGCACCCTCCGCATACTCGGCCAACCCGGTGACTCTGTTTACTTTAACTCTGACCCCCATGATGCCGACGATCCCAATTGGACTGGATTAGTTTTTACAAATACCGCTGGCCTTGAATCCGAAATCGGCTATGCCTCAATTCACAACTGCGCGACGGGTGTCCGCGCAGATACCATCGCGCCCAGAATCTATAATTCCCTCATTAATGCGGATAATATCGGCCTCAATATCGATGGCGCTATCCTGGAAATCACTGATACTGATTTCGTCATTGAAAACTGCTCATCCGCACTTAGACTACGCAGCCCCCACGCCACCATTACACGATGCACCGTTCATGCCTTTAACCCCTCAATAACCTGGGCGTCTTACGGTATCTACTCAGAACATAGTAACTTCGATGATGATTTCGATACCTTTATCGAAATGCGGGAAAGTAATATTTTTGTCTATAGCGAAGGAATGGCCATAGGTGTATTTTTGATGAGTTTGGACCATTCCATCTTCCAACGAAATATCATTTACGCCTCAGGAAAAAGCTCCACAACTGGGCTCAAGATCGTAAATACTGATTCAATTCCCAGACATTGGTTCGATCATCAGACGATCGTAATCGAAAGTGCAAGTACTATTGACAAAGCCGTTATAGTTGAATCGGTGGGGCGTCCTTCAATCACCAACTCTATTATTTATGCGGATGGACCTTCGTTTGGTATTTATGCCGACCTGGGCGCACAACCCAACGTCCAGTACTGTGACGTCGCTAATGTCGATTATCCCTACGTAAACTTTCTCGAAGGTGACGGCTGTATCGAAGAAGATCCATTGTTTAAAAATTTCTACGAAAAGAATTTCCATATTACCGAGGGTTCACTTTGCATAGATGCTGGCAGCCCGGATAGCCCTCTGGATCCTGATGGTACACGCGCGGATATCGGACGCTTCTACTACATGCAGGTCGGTGTAGAACCTGGTCCCGCCAGGGTCATTTCCGCAGAATTAATCTCAGCCTATCCCAACCCCTTCAACGCCGAAGTCAAGATTGAGTTGGTTTTACCTTACCAGACCCAGGGCGGTTTTGCTATCTATAATCAGGCTGGCCAGCGGGTCCATCTACTGCAAAGCGGCAATTTCATGCCCGGCAGCTATAGGTTTAATTGGAAAGCGGAGATGGTTTCATCCGGCAAATACTGGGCTGTTTTCGAATCGAAGAATCAGAAACTGGTTCAACCACTAATCCTGATTAAATAATCCTAGAATATCCCAAAACCGGCGCGAGCCGGTTTTTTTTGTGCAAATATTTCAGTATCAGGCGTTTTTTTATGATTTTACTTGTATCAGACCTCCTTTATAGTTAAATTGGCTGAGTTACAACCTGGAGGATGCCATTATAAATTCAGGTAGTGTGCGTATTTTTCATGGTCTGATCTGCTTATTTGTCTGTTTATCCTTAGTGGGGTGCGAAGCCCCGCGCACCAACCCCTACGACCCGGAAAGTTCGACTTACATCGGGTCAAATGCCCCAACGGCTACTTTTTACGGAACTGTTCAAACGCGGAATTTGCAGCCGATTCAGGATGCATTCATTTACATCCCTGGTGTCGCAGCCGTTTCCAGTGATAGTTCAGGCCAATTTGAAATTACCAATCTCCCCTCCGGCAAATACCAGGTAATCTGCACCAAGGAAGGCTTCACTACCAGTACGGTCACTGATTCATTAGGATTCCTGCAAGTAAAGCGGGTGGACTTTGAACTTAACTCAGTACCCCAACTGCTCGATTTCGATATCACCACTCACTACGTTTATAATGTGCCCTTTACGCCGTCAATCTACTATGAACTTCGCGCTAACGCAATAATTTTTGACCCTGACGGAGCCGTTGATATCGATACTGTTCTTTTCACCACAACGGATAGTCTCTTCCTCTATGCTTTCAAAGAAGCCGATGTTGTCAATGATACAGCCATCTATACTCTGACCGCCAGAGAAGATACAATCCCTGGACTCTCAATCTACAGCCTTGTAGATAAAGAATTCTTTTGTCAGGTCTGGGATAAAAATGGCGCGCAAAACACCTCCCAGATCCAATTGATCACCCGAGTGTTCGATAAGTATCCTCAACCCGATTATCCCTTAGGAGGATTACCATATCCTAAAGACACATTAGAGGTAGTATGGTACGAGTTTGAAGAAACCTTCAATTTTACATTTACAGTATCTCTGTACTATGGCAGCACACCGGACTCCTTTTGGGATTCCACTGGAATCTCCAGCGAGGTTACGTCTATCGTAATCGGTGACTTCCTGGTTTTTGGAACTTACCACTGGCGTATCGAAGCAGTAGATTTTTATGGTAATTCAGCCCTGTCAAGCAAATCATATTTCGTCATTCAGTAATAGTCTAAGCAAGTCCCTTTTAAATGAGCAGACCATGAATTCCGAACCTCGCGCTGTTGATCCTCAGCAGATGCAGGCTCTACTGGATATCGCGCAAGCGATAAACAGCATCAGTCAGAAAGAGCCCCTCTTAAACCAGATCATGGAAATCGCCGTCGATGCCATCCATGCCGAACGCGGATTTCTGGTTTTACAGGAGGATAGCGGTAAAAATCTGCACGTGGAAATCGCACGGAACATGAGCGATACACAGGTCAACGAGATCAGATCTCCCTCCTCCAGTGTCGTAAACCGAGTCTTTGACGAGCGATCACCTGTGCTCCTGCATGATGCCAAAACAGATCCACGCTTTGAGGGTTCCGAATCCATCATATTACAGAAAATTACCTCGATCGCATGTGTCCCCCTGATTCTCAAAGGGAATCCCATCGGAGTGATTTATCTCGATAGCACCGGCGACCGCCAGCACTTCAACGATGGAACATTGAATTTCCTCCTTGCTTTCGCCAACCAGGCCGCCATCGCTATCGAAAATGCGCGGCTGATCGAAAGCCTCCAGGATAAAAACCTTCACCTGCAGACTGAGCTCCAAAAGACCTTCGGCTTCCCTGAAATTATCGGCAACAGCCCCAAAATGCAGGCTGTCTTTGAAATCATGCATAAAATTCTGAATTCTGATATTTCACTACTCTTGCAGGGAGAATCCGGGACCGGTAAAGAGTTGGTTGCGCGGGCCATACATTATAACGGCCATCGCAAAGAAAAGCCGTTTGTCGCGCAATTCTGCGGTAACCTCTCCGAACATCTGCTCGAATCGGAGCTTTTTGGCCATAAAAAAGGCTCCTTTACAGGAGCGGTGAGTGACAAACGCGGTCTCTTCGAAATAGCTCATAAGGGAACCTTCTTCTTAGATGAAATCGCCGACATCAGCCCTACCATTCAGGCGAAATTGTTGCGCGTCCTGCAGGAAGCAACCTTCCGCCGGGTTGGCGACACCGATGACAGGAAGGCTGATCTCCGATTTGTTTCGGCCACCAATAAAGATCTTGCCGCAGAAGTAAGAGAGGGCAATTTCAGAGAAGACCTTTACTACCGTCTGAATGTCATCACCATCACCATGCCGCCCCTGCGCGAGCGCCGTAGTGACATCCCGGTGCTGGTACAGCATTTCCTGGAAAAAATCGGTGAAAAGACAAACCAGAAACCCAAGCGCGTCAGCGCCGATGCTTTAAAAATGCTGACTCAATATAACTGGCCCGGCAACGTCCGCGAATTGGCCAATACTATCGAAAGAGCGGTAGTCCTGGCTTCAGATAATACCATCACGCCAACGGATCTGCTGATCATGCAGGACGATGATCAGGAGCTTCAACCGAAGTGCCTGAAAGATCAGGAAAAAGAGATCGTGTTAAAAGCGTTGGAAGAGTGTGAAGGAAACAAAACCCGGACCGCGGAAGTCTTGGGTGTTTCACTTAGATGGCTGCATTATAAATTGAGTGAGTGGAACATTAGCAGGAAGAGATCAGACGAAGAGGAAGACGAAGAGTAACCGCAGCCACAAGTATTCTCCCCAGGTTAAATCCTTATGATGACGCAGAATACCGAATTCGAAGGCTTCCGCATCGATGACGTCTTGTCTCGTAGCAGCACGACCTGCGTGTATCGTGCCTGGCAGCATTCTCTGCGTCGTCCCGTGCTGATTAAAGAGCTGCGTCCTGAACTTTTTCGTGAAGACGATATCCGTCGCCGCTTTGACCGCGAAGCACAGGTCTGTGCGCATATAAAGCATGAAAATATTATCGATATTTACCATTTCGAGATGTCGGATGAGCAGGTCTATCTCGTAATGGAATATGTCGAAGGGCAGTCACTGGAAGATTACCTCCAGAAAAATCCTGTCCCCAGCCTTGAGTTTTTCTACGCTCTGATGCTGCAGATATTGACCGGTCTTGGCTATGCGCATAGTAGAGACGTTATCCATCGAGATATTAAACCCGGCAACGTGCTGATTGGAACCGATGGCTGGGTTAAAATTACTGATTTCGGTTTGTCGCAATTTGAAGGCGCTCCGCAGGTTACTCGTGCCGGAGCTATTGTCGGTACACCTGCATTCCTGTCGCCTGAAGCGATAAGCGGCGGCTCAATTTCGCTCCGCAGTGATATCTTTTCGCTTGGCGTCACCTTTTACCAGGCGCTGACGGGCAGGAAAATCTTTGGCGCGGAACACTTCTCAGATAGCCTGAACAAAGTTCTTTCATATAATCCACCAAAGCTTTCGCAAGTCCGCGATGACGTTCCGCCTGAGCTGGATCGTGTCATTCAGAAAATGCTCGAGAAACAACCTGACAAACGCTGGGGTTCCTGCCAGGCTATTATCGACCAACTGAAAACCCACGAAATAGTTAAAAAAATCGGCGACCCAGCTAACCGTGTTAAGGTCTACATGCAGGGTGAGGACGCTTCAGAGTCGAAAGCGACAATTTCAGCCGAGAAACCCCATAAGAGGCGAAAACCAAAGTCACGTGCCTGGCTTTGGGGTGGAATAGGCGCTGTGCTCGCAATGATTATGCTCACCGTCTTCATCAGCTTTCAGGGTAGAGAAGAGCGGGAGCCTGCGGCGACTGAACGACAGACTCCGGTCACAGTACCGGTTGATTCGTTGCAGGCGTCTACTCCGCAGGATAATACCCTGCTCGCTGGAGAAGAGGCTGCAGATACAACCCACCAGACGATAGTTTTAGAACCCGTGACCAGCAGGCCGGAAAATCGCAGCAGCCAACAACCGGACGATGATCAATTGACTCACGGTGGCGGTGAACCGGAGGAAGTTCCGCCCCGGACTCAGATAAGAGATTCTGAAACCCAGGATACCAAAACTGAGGAGGATCCGCTGATCGCCGAAATTGTGCTGCCACCTCGACCGGCCTGGCTGCGACTGCAATGTGATCCCTGGGCTGACGTTTACCTGGATGGTAATTTCATTGGTAAGACTCCGCTGGAAATCGTAGAGGTGCTTAGCGGAGATCATCGGTTGGTCTTCAGACATCCGAAGTTTCCGCCTATTGTACGAGATTTATACGTTGAACCCGGAAGAACGAACACCATCGAAGTTAACTTCTGGGAAACGGTTGCACGATTATACTTTTATATTACACCTTGGGCAGAAGTCCATATTGATGGCGCTTACTACGATACAACCCCTTTTAAGAATCCCGTTGTTCTGTCATTAGGATCACACGAAATCGCGCTGAAGAATCCTCTCACCGAGGAATGGGAGCAAGAATTTTCATTCATGCATGGGGATCCTCCATGTACACTACGGGTTGAATTACAACCTAAAAGATAGGCACAATTTTAATAGAGTGGACTATTATGTTCATCAAACCCTGCCGCACCACCTTGTTAGCGATTTGCACGCTGGTTGTCTGCTGTGGAATCGCTGATCTTGCAACAGCACAACCCGAACAGAACGAAATTGTCAATCAAGTCGAACGTCTCTACTACCAGGGGCAGTTCGAAGAAGCTGAACTGCTGGCTCTGCGCGCTCTGACCAATACCGAACAGCTTAGTCCCATGGAACAAGCGCGCCTGCATCGTACCTTAGGTTTTATCTATGTAGTTCTGGAGGAGCGCGATAAAGCAACTCAACAATTTATTAACTGGCTGCAGATCGATCCAGGGGCTGACCTCGACCCTCTCTATATTTCACCGAAAATCATTCAGGAATTCGAAGCCGCTAAAATCAAATATGAAGAGATGGTCAAAGCAGGACCGCCGCCCGATTTTACCGCGCTGGAAAATCAGCGTGTTGCTGTGCAGCGATCTCTCTTTTTCCCTGGCTTAGGCCAGATTTACCGGGAGCAATATGTTAAAGGGTACACTCTGGTTGTATCCGAAATCGCTCTATTGGGAATATTGGCCTACTGTCAATTCAATATTGATGATGCCCAGAATGACTATCTGAATGAACGTGACCCGGCTTTCTTCCAGGAGAAGTACGATAAATATAATAACCTCTACAGAGGGCGGTACGCCAGTCTTGCATTAGCAGCAGGTGTGTATCTCTATTCCCTCTTTGATGCCATCTATCTTCCCCCCGCCACAGATCAATCGACCACCAGCCTCTCTCTCGGATTTGGACCGGAGGCAACCCCGCAAATAACGCTGACGGTGAACCTCTCCAATCTCCTCAAATAACACAATAAATGTGCAAGGTATGCACTAGGTCTGCAAATTCTGCGATATCTGCAAGCCCCTGATTCAACCCTCCGTGCGTGTAATATTCTGGCACGCCTCTTGTAATTACGTTTATCGAATATTGACTGATTACTGAGCCTCCTTAGTAGTCGGGAGGTCAATGCACTGACAGATAACACTGGGAGCGACCTCTCGCACCGGTACAGCGAATTCTTTGACATTGTTGCGTGGACGGGTGAAATACGATGGAATTACGCCTTACCGGTAACACCGATATATGGAAACATATGTCGGTGTTTTTTTTTCTGATGACTTGCATACGCGATAATATTTTCGTATTATGTATATGAGGAGGATTGACACATGATGAAAGCTTTCAAACTGTTCGTGCGAGGTACTGCGATTCTGGCGTTTATTGCTATACTGACAAGTCCCGTCTTCGCAGCAAAAATCCATCCAGCCCTGCAGGGTCCGCAAGGAAATCTGATGGTAAGTGATTCTGTGGACGTCTGGATCTTTTTCACCGATCGCGATTTTCAGAACCCATCTGAAATGAGTGCGGCGCTGGTACAGGCGGAATCTTCGCTGCGGCCTGAAAACCGTGCGAGACGATCACGAGTAATGTCCGGCTCCCTGGTCACAGAACAGGACCTGCCGGTGAATGCCGAATACGTTCAAACCCTGATTGATCTGGGAGCCAGATACCGCACTGTCAGCCGGTATTTCAACGCGTTCTCAGCAAGAATTCACCTATCCTTGATTGACCAGATCGCTGGCTTTGCTTACGTTCATAAGATCCAGCCGGTTGCCAAAGCTTATCGCCCCATGCCCGATCCTGAATGGTTACAGACAGTTCCAACTGGAAAATATACAAGAGGATCAGACGAGACGGATTATGATTATGGTCCCTCTTTCGACCAGTTGCAACAGATCAATGTGATTGCAGTTCACGATTCCGGATTCACTGGTGCGGGAGTGCTGGTTTGTCTGCTGGATACCGGATTTTTTACGGATCACGAAGCCCTGGTGGATCAGCCCATTGTGGCAGAATGGGATTTCCTGAATAACGACCCCGAAACCCAAAATGAACCCGGCGACGATCCAGATCAGCACAATCACGGCACTTATACGTTCTCTGCGTTGGGCGGTCTGCACGAAGGCGATCTCTACGGGCCTGCCTTCGGCGCATCGTTCATCATCGGAAAGACGGAAAGCATCGAGTTCGAAGAGCCCATCGAAGAAGACTACTACGTCGCAGGGTTAGAATGGGCAGACAGTATAGGAGCTCAGGTCGTATCGACTTCGCTGGGGTACTTAGATTGGTATGTTTTCGAAGATCTCGATGGCAACACGGCCGTGACTACCATTGGGGTGGATATTGCTGTTGCAAACGGAATTGTCGTCGTCACGGCCGCTGGTAACGAACGCGGCAGTGAATGGAATCACATCATCGCTCCTGCCGATGCAGATAGCGTCATCTCTGTTGGAGCGGTCAATAGCAGCGGTAGTCTTGCCAGCTTCAGCTCGCCCGGCCCCTCTTATGATGGCCGTATCAAACCGGAGGTTTGTGCGCGTGGTGTCAGTACCTGGTGTGCTACGCCCTGGAGTGGCACTAATGGCTATTTCGGTATCGGAGGAACCTCCCTGGCAACGCCCTTGGTCGGCGGCTCCTGTGCATTGATTCTGGAAGCTCATCCTGATTGGACGCCCATGATGGTTCGTCAGGCATTGATGATGACTGCAGACAATGCAGCAACTCCCGATAATGACTACGGGTGGGGCATCATCGATGTCTATGCCGCCATTAACTTCAACTTCCCTCCCGAAATCGTTGCCCGCGATCCTAATGCGGATTCTGCCTTTGTTATGCTTGGCAGCTACACCGATTTCTGGGTCTCCGCTGAAGACTACGAAGCTGATCCATTGAACTACCGCTGGTTTGTCGATGAACAGGAAGTCCAGTACGGCGCCGACTCAGCGTTCAGTCAATCCTGGACGGAAGGCGGCACACACACCGTTAAAGTCCAGGTCGAAGATGACCATCACGGCTACGACATCAATATCTGGACCATTCAGGTCGAGGCGACTGGCGTTGAAGATCCAACTGTTACTGAACTACCGAGTTCTTATGCTCTGCATGGCAGTTATCCCAATCCCTTCAACCCTTCGACAGCAATCAATTTCGACCTGCCGCGCAATGCCGCCGTTTCCCTGTCTGTCTATAATCTGCAGGGAAGTCTGGTTGCCACTTTAGCAGACGGGTTCTATCCTGCCGGACGCCATCACCTGACTTTCGATGCATCAGAATTAGCATCAGGTCTTTACTTCCTGAAGATGACCGCCTTGGACTTTAGTGCGTCTGAGAAGCTGATTCTTATGAAGTAATTCAATGACTATCGCGCTGACCATAAAAGCCGCAGTATCTACTCTGCGGCTTTTCTTCATTAACGGGGTCATACCAATCAAACCCTGCCAATATCTGCTTGATTTCTAATTCTCAAAGTCTTATATTACCGAAACCGTATTACCTATCAGGAGTTGCCATGCTCAAGGCGCTGGTCGTCGCCATGCGGCCCAAACAGTGGACCAAGAATCTGGTCATTTTCGCCGGTCTGATTTTCTCGCAGAATTTCTTCCACCTGGGACATGTTCAAATCAGTATTTTAGCCTTTATAGCTTTCTGTCTTAATGCCAGCAGCATCTATTTAATCAACGATATTAAGGATGTCGAACAGGATAAGCTTCACCCCGAAAAGAAAAACCGCCCGTTGCCCGCCGGTTTGATATCCCCAGGTCAGGCTTCTTTCACGGCGGTTATCCTGGCGATTGGATCGTTAGCCCTGGCTTACTGGTTGGGAAGCAATTACGGGTACCTGTTGACGGCCTATTGGGTAATGATGCTGTTTTATACCTTCAAGCTGAAGCAACTTGTGATCGTCGATTTGCTGGTCATCGCAGCAGGGTTCATTATTCGAGCGCTGTCTGGTGCCGCAGTACTTGATGTAGTCATATCCCGTTGGCTGTTGGTATGCACCATCTTCCTCGCGCTGTTTCTGATCTTGGCGAAACGCCGCAATGAGATCGTTAAAATGGGTGATAACGCCGCGGGCCATCGAGCCATTCTGGCTGAATATGGCGAGCGCTTCCTCGATCAGATGATCGCGGTCGCCACAGCCTGCACGGTGATGAGTTATGTGCTGTACACTTTAGATCCGGAAACTGTCGCCAAGTTCCAGACAACCAACCTGATATTCACCGCTCCTTTCGTGATATATGGCATCTTTCGCTATCTCTACCTGGTCTACCAGAAGAAGCTGGGTGGACGCCCGGAAGTGACGTTGCTGATGGATCGGTCCTTGCTGTTTTCCGTGTTCCTCTGGATTATCGTCAGTATGATCATCGTCTACTAAACCTGATGTGATATGAACGTGCGAGTTGCCATCTCCCACCTGGATAAGATTTCCGGCACACCGAACGAATTCGATGCCGCTTCGTTGACGACCATTCAGCATCTGACTTTGGAAACCTTGGATGTCTGTGGATTCGAGGATCTGGTCAAGGATAAGTCCGTCCTGATCAAACCGAATCTGGTACGCCCCAACCCGGATTATCCCTCAGCAACTACGACCGATCCGCGCGTTATCATAGCGCTCATGCGCCTCTGCCGGGATGCCGGCGCCCGTTCGATTGGGGTAGGAGATAAACCCGGCATCGGGCTCTCCTGCCGCGCCTGTGAAAAACTCCTGAATCTGGATAAGTACTTCAAAGAAGTCGACGCCCACTTCGTCTATTTCGATGAGTCTGAAGAGCAGTGGGAAGCTAATCCTGAAGGCCAACTGGAACCCCAACTCCCCATCCCACAGGTGATTCACGACTACGAAGTCTTCCTCAACGTCCCCAAGCTGAAGCTGCACATGCATACCGGGATCTCTCTGGGGATTAAAAATCTGTTCGGCCTGGTGCCTGAACATTTCCGCTTGAAGCACCACCGTGAAGACCTGCACCGCTTTCTGGTCGATTACCTCTATCGCGTGAATCCCGATTTAACCCTGATCGATGGGTTGTGGGCCTTAGAAGGTCAAGCCCCTATCTGCGGTACGCCGGTGAAGGATTTCAATACGCTGGTGGCCTCACGCAATGTGGTTGCCGCGGATACAGTCGGCGCTTATCTGATGGGAGTTAATCCGCAGTCGATCAGCATGATCCGCATCGCCCAGGCGGAGGGTTTCGGCCCCAGCGACCTGAACGAAATAGACATTCACGGCATCGATCCCAAGATCATCCGGCGGCATTTTACACGCCCGATACTTTCTTCGCAGGACGCCTATCCCGGCATCGATGTGCAGGTGCGGGGCGGGTGCGTGGGGTGCATGTCCTCGCTGCGGCACGCGCTGGACCGGCTGCACCTGGCTGGCAAGCTGAAAGAAGACCACCAGACCATTCTCTTAGGTATGCGGCATAGTATCGAAGAGGATCTCAAGATAGCCAATGACGATCCTATCTTTTGTTACGGCAACTGCTGCATCGAAACCTTCACCGAACAGTTCCTACATCAGCCCAAAGCCACCTGGCTGGAAGGCTGCCCGCCTCACTTCATGGAATTCTACCGCCAGTACTGCAAAGTCAACGGCATCGATCCCGACTGATTAGCTTTCAGCAAGGGGTAACTACCCCTTGTTAGATGTGCCGTCGAGTCCCCGCACTCGACGATTTTTTATGCCATTTTTGTCCGCCACTTTCGTTGTGTCCGCCAGATCTGTCGTCCCATTGTGCGGGGGAAATTTTTGAGTGATGACAGATTTGTCATCTGGAATGGAAAAGAGAAGAGGGAAAATAGCTTGTTCACCGTAATCGGGCTCGTCCCTGAGTCCGACCGTCGGGGTGAGAGACCACCATAGGCGCAGGCACCCAGACTACGGTGGTTTCAAATTGAAAAATGCAAATTGGGAAAAGCTTGGAGTTGGGATTTAGAAAAGGTTCTTGTATGTAATATACGTCATATATCATTAATATGCAAGAGGTATTATGGATTTATGATACATAATGACTGGTAGTTAGTGGCTGATTATTTTCGGAACCGCTGATCCCCACTGATACTCGCTGATATACGCTGATATACGCTGATAAATCCCCCCTGATCCCGGCCGGCCGCTATAGCACATCGTCGCAGACGATGTCATCCCTGCGTCTCTACACCGGATTATGTCAAAGGCATCCCTTTGGGAAAAGACCGGTGCTTACCTTTAAAAATTCAATTGAATAAATTCAATGAGTGCCGCACGACTCAGTCAATTTATAGACTTGGATGTTCCTGATGAGCACCCGACAGTTACTTGTGCGCCTTTGACGTATTCGGGTGTCACAGGTGAGCCCCGTCCTTTCCTAAGGGGATCCGGCCACTGCCGGGCGACGCAGCGCGGCAGCGCGGG
>JAHJDJ010000325.1 GCA_018812585.1 bacterium | reverse complement strand
AATCCCCAATATTTTCATACAACCACAAATGTGGGTGATCATCTGAAAAGATCAGATCAAAATCACCATCTGCGTCAATATCTCCGAAACAGGGATTGAAACGCGCATCAATGGTCATAGAATCGAAATCACCAGAAGAAAAAATAAAATCAGGATTATTGCCGTCACCGATATTCTCGTAAAACTCACAATAGCCCAAAAACTCGCCCACGAAAAAGTCCAGATCGCCGTCGGCATCAATGTCACACAGTTCCGGCTTGGATTCTGAGCTGCACCCAGCCCAGGGACTGTACACTTGAAAACCCTCTATTTCCACCGGGAATGCTTCCGGCTCGAATTGAAACTGCAAATCCTGCGCGAAAAGGAGGGTGGGGAGGGTGAGTAAAAGAATCAGGGTGCGCATGGGGGGCTCCTGTTTTAATAAGATTTTCAAATTGTCTGAACCATGGATTACACGGATTAAAAGGATTTGCGTAGGAGACTGGGCGCGAAGATTGCTTCGGATCGCTTAGACTACGTCTGCGCTTTTCCTCGCAATGACCGTGTTTTATTGGCTTTGGACTTTCCCGTGGGTATAAAACCCGCCAGAGGCGGACAAGCCCGCGGCTATTATTGTGGATTCAAACTTCAGCGATTGATCCGGGTGATATCCATGTTAGTAGCCGGTGGTTTTACACCTCCGGCATTGTCCGGTAATATTCAATATACTACCATATTTTCAAAATGTCAAGAGATAATTTCGGGATGGATGAGATTTTCAAGTAAGGGATTTTGCTACTTCTTCCCAAACCTCATCACCCGCACCGTCAAGCCGGAACGGCGCTTGTGTATCTCAAAGCGGCTGGTTGGTCTGTTGGGAATAGGCTGGTCGGTGTAGCAGGGGGGAGGCATCAGGCTTTCGAACTGCGGGTGCGTCTCAAACAGATGCAGGATGGTGAAGAAATATTCCGTGTGGTCGCTGGCCACTTCGACAATGCCGCCTGCGATTAAGATATCTGCCAACCAGTCAATCGTTTCTGCTTGAAAAAGGCGGTGATGCCCGTGACGACTTTTAGGCCACGGATCGGGATGGTTAATCAAAATATCGTCAAATGAACCCGGGACAAAAAGTCTGCGCCGCAGCAGTTCCAGGTTGACGCGCATCAGCTTGGCGCGCTGCTCACCCACGCGCTGCATCCGCTTCAGGCATTTCCTCACCCGGGGCGGCCGCCTCTCTATGGCGATGAAGCCGGTGTCTGGATGTCGTGGAATCAGCTCCTCCAGCACCTCGCCATGCCCGAACCCGATCTCCAGAAAGGTGCGCTTACAATGAGCAAATTCAGCACGGGGATCCAGCGGAAGATCCTCCGGCTGGAAATTCCAGTGATACTTGTCATCGAAAATATCTACATTCTGATCACAGATGCGTGCAAGATAAGCGTCACGTTGAAACTGCTGCTGATTCATGCCCCATGTCCTTGCAGTCGGTTAGCCGGTTTGCGTATTTCACGGATAAATACGTTTATCCCCAGCAGCAAACCAATCAGAAAGATTTCCCAGCGGAAGGCGTTCGGATAACCTCCTGCAGCAACGTTCTTAGCGTCCCAGATAAAAGAGATGATGATTATAAGTCCAGCAAAGATCTCCACCCACCAGGCCCAGCGGGCGAAATGCGGAGTGATGCCCGCATCCTGTTTGCGGATAATCCACAGCGCCGCCCAGATCATGGTAAGTGAGACTAACACTGGCGCGATGACCGGTCCTGCCCAGATCGTTGGTATCAAAAAGAGAATGTCCCAGGTCAAGAGAGAGTCCGGCCAGCCAATTTGTACCTTCAACCAGACGTAATACATGATATCCCAGACGCCAAAAGCAAAAATCAGGTAAGCGAACCGCTCGATTTTACTTCGTCCTGCGATAATCCCCACCGCCACCAGCATGATGATGGTCGCGGCTTCCCGGCCTAACTCGATAAACATGACCATTGGGGGCGTTGGCATCAGCGGAAAATCGAAACCATCGGGATAATACAGCATGCGCAGATAGACCACCACCGTCGCTTCCAGATAGGCCATGGCGATGGCAAACAGCGTCATCCAGAAAAGAACTCGCCTGGAATTATATAGCAAGAGTCACCCTTATTTTCGATGATTTTACGAAATGTTCAGAGATATCAAGGATGCGCGTCTGGTTGTCCGGGTTTAAATATAATGAATTCCGACCGATTTTGCAATGCTGACGTGGAAAAAATGAAAATCGTGAGGAGAAAAAAAATTTCACTTGATTTTTGCAATATAATGTATTATATTCTTAGACAGCTCGATAAAAATGCGATTCCCTCAATGGAGTGATGATGATCAGCAGAATGATTTATGCGTTGATGGCTGCTGCGATACTGCTTCCCTGTACCGTTTTCGCGACTGATTCCGGCCCATCGAATACCGTCGGTTTTTGGAAACTGGACGTGCAACCGGGATTTACCCAGATCTCCTTCCCCCTCCTTCCAGATAACAAAGCGCTGAATAACGTGCTGAGTGATCAATTGACCGGCGGCGCGACAGTGGAAGAATCTGATCAGATCATACGCTGGAATCCGACTTCCGCAAGATTCCAGATAGCCTGGTACAACAGCACTACCAGTCAATGGGCAGGAGAGTTCAGCGAACTTTCTGAAGCTGAAGCTTACTGGGTCTACGTGCAGCCCGATCATCCTGCCGTGCAGACCATCGTTGCTTACGGCAACGTCATTGAAGAACCGACCTACAATATGGGCGCAATCTCACCGGGATATAACGCTGTCGGTTCCGTTTGGGCGATGCCGACTTCTCTGACCAATGCCGGGATGAGCGGATTTCAGGGAGGCGTTTATCTGTTCTTATCCGACTTGATTATGAGTTATGACGCCGCTTCAGGCAATCATACCTACGCTTGGAAAAACGACGCCGCACTCTGGCAGGGTAACCTGACCGAATTCGAACCCTGCAAAGGGTACTGGGTTTACATAGCACCAGGGCATCCGGGATTTAATTGGACCTACCCGCAGCCTGGTCCAACCGGTTTGGATTCCCGCGGCCCCGGAGGATACTACCCCGATTTAGATGCTTTGGAGATAATTGGAAGACCACCTATGCCAACAGCAATCACAAATACAACCGCGCCGGCTTCTTCAGCAAAGGGAGGTGCGCAATGAAACGACTTATAGCTGTCATCATTCTGACATTGGCTTTGGTTGGCGGTTTGCAAGCCCAACCCTACATGATAACCGCCACAAATTACGCCTCCGGCTTCTTTGGCGTCGTAGCGGATGAAAATGGTCAGCCTTTAGCTTCTGGATCTCTTCTGCAGTTGATCTGGGACAGCGAAGGCAACGGCATGAATCCACCGGCCCTGAATGGCCTTCCCACTGGCGATGACGTTTTGATGGGCGCCTGTTTCGTCGCTATGACAGGCGGCGCGCCGTCCGCTGGCAATTTCGTGCTGCCAGGAACCGCGCCCGCTGAAGGTGGCTGGATTTTCCTGCGCGCTTTTAATGCCGCCTCACCGACAGTCGGAACCTATTACTCTGAGTCTGTCACGGAATTCCTGGCTCCACTTATGGACGATCCCATCCTTTACGGTGTCGAGTTTCCTGATGTTATGACCGCATCTCTGGGTGGCACAACCGACTTGACCGTGACCGCAGCGCCAGTGGATCCCCCAATTTCGCTGCCGGTGATAGGCGGCTCCTTCGATTATAATGTTGTAATCGCCAACAACATCCAGACACCGGTAACTTACGACGTCTGGATTGATCTTGTCCTGCCCAACGGCAATATATACGGGCCTCTGCTTACGCGTACCGGTTTAACTATGCCGACCAGCGGCAGTCTGGCGCGTACCCTGTCACAGTCGATTCCCGGAGGCGCTCCCGCAGGTTTGTACCTTTATCAGGTACATTCCGGCGTTTACCTTACCGGCGCCATCATCGCTGAAGACAGCTTCCCCTTTGAAAAAGAAGGCGCGGCAGGTTCCGATGGTCTGGAAGCGAATCTGGTCGGTTGGGAAGTTGAGGGCTGGGAAACAACCGAGTTTATCACGTCGCCCATCCCCGACGTATTCTTCATGGCGCCGCCTTATCCCAATCCCTTCAATCCGTCAACTCAATTCCAATTCGGATTACCGGATGTTGCCAATGTCCGTATCGACGTCTACAACATCCTGGGCAGCAAAGTAACAACATTAATCGACAAGCAGTTGAAAGCAGGTTATCATACGGTGATCTGGGATGCTCCGAATGTGGCCTCTGGTCTCTACTTAGTCCAGATGCGCGCCGGTGGATTTGTGCATACGCGCAAAGCATTCCTGATGAAATAAGAGATACTGAATACCTAAAGAAAAACCCGCCAGAGGGCGGGTTTTTTTGTTCGTTCAAGTGCGACAGGTAGGTCGGATTCTCCCTCCGAAGGAGTGCCTATGGCAGAATCCGACGGTGTGCTAAATAGCCTGCTTGTTAATCCTCTGACTTAACCTGCGGAATTCATTAACCGCATTCTCCGCAGATTGTAGAACCTGCTCCGCCCGTTTTTGCAGCTTCGGTAAATCAGTTTCGATGCCGCTTCTCAGTTCGCTGGAGATGCGGGCTACTTCCTTACCATAAGCCTCAATCGTATTGCGCAGATCATCGAGCCTGGCATTCAAGACGGGATTCTTCGTCTTGAATTTTTCGCGTAATTCATCGATCTGTTTCTTAGCCTCTACCAGGTATTGGTCGATTATTGCCTGGTATTTGCCGGTATTGAGCTGACGTAAATGCGCATCCCAACCCTTGTTGTCCTTCTTCCAATTACGAATCAGATACCAACCCATAGCCCGGCGTACCGCGTTATACCAATCACCCTTCGAAAGCTTTAAAACGCCATCCCATAAGGAATAAAACCGTTGCATCGCCAGGATGGTGGATGTTTGCAATGTTTCCGCGCTCATTTTCTTAGGAATGTAAACCGCATGATGTGCGTCGTAGAGACTCCAATCTTTGGTCAGGATGCGGCCTTCGGTGTCCAACTGGTCAGCCAACATCGTCCCCGGAAGGGGGCATAGCATCATGAACTGTACCGTATCGATGCGATGCTTCCTGGCGAATTTCAACGTATCCTGAGCTGTCTTTTCCGTATCGTGCTCCGCGCCCATGACAAACATGCCGTGTACATGAATCTTGAACTGGCGGAATACCTCCATCGCCTGAGCAATCTCTTCGACCGTCTGCTTCTTGTCAAAATATTCCAAAGAGTCAGGGTTGATCGACTCGAAACCGACATAAACCTGATTGATCCCAACGCTTTTCATCAATTGCACCAGCTCGCGATCACGAGTCATATCCGCGCGTACCTGCGCTGATCCCCGCTTGCTCTTAATGCTTTTCTGCGCCATTGCTTCACAGAGGTCTTTGGTGCGCTTTGGGTTGGCGCAGAAGTTATCATCATAAAAGAAGATTTCTTCGCTGGGTAACTGAGATAATTCAGCGATAACATGATCAACCGAACGATAGCGCATTTTTCGGCCGAACATCTGAGTGACATTGCAGAAATTACAGGGATACGGACAACCGCGGCTGGTTTGAACGGGTGTATTGAACAGTTTTAAACTGTCATTCAGCAGTGAAAAATCGGGAAACGGCAGTGTATCCAGATCATCAATTAACGGCGCTACAGGATTATGGATGATCTCCTCACCATCGCTAAAACTGACGCCCTGAAGACCCTTTGGTAGAGTTTCATCGGCGATATGCCGAATCAGCTCCGGAAAGACGTTTTCACCTTCACCCCGCACCACATAATCCGCGTGTCCCAGAGCTTCGTCATGAAGGAAAGTAGCGTGCACGCCGCCAATCACTACTGTTTTGCCCAACGCTCTGAAAAGATCGGCAATACGGTAAGCTTCAATGGCGGTCGACGTCGTTGTCGATATGGCAATCAGATCACTCTGACTGAATTCCTTGATATAGGCATCACTAAGCGCGCCTACGTGTATGGTAACGTCATAACCGTTTTTCTTCAGAATAGCGCCTAATAAAGGTAAACCCAGACGCGGCATGCGGAAGCTGCTGAAAACGTGAAGTCCGGGAGGTTCCGGTTCAATTAAGGCGATCTTTTTTATAGTTGGCATGATGAATTACTTTCATGCAAATATGCAAGGTTATATAAAGGTAAGACTGGAGGAGGAGATAATCAACTCCTAGTTGTTGTTTCTATGATACGCCGCAAAACAACCAGGAGTTGGGGATAAACAAGAAGTGTAGGAGCTATTGAGGTTTTGCGATGAAGATGTAATTCGGCGACTCGTTCTGGCTGTATTCCGACAAATCAGTCCCGCCGTATTCCTGCAGCAGATCGAAACCGGTATCGGCTAAAGCCATAGTGATAATTTCTCTTCGCCAGGGGCGCAGTTTGGTTTGCAGGATACGATTTGACCAGCTTCGAGGTTGAGACCCCGGAGAATGGAAAATCACCAGATTCATGGTTACTAATTCATCGTGGAAATCGAAGAAGCGGAAGAACAGCTTTTCGCCTTGCGTGCTGGTATGACCCGTCGGTGGGAAAAAGCGATCCCGTGATGCGATGCGAGCATCCCAGTTAATCATCTGGATTAGAATAACACCCGAAGGGGTCAGTACTCTTTTGAGATTCTTGAGGGTCAACTCCAGGTTATCATAAGTGATCAGGTTCGATAGAACATTACCCAGCAGACAAACCAGATCGAATCGCTCCGTGACATAATCGGTCAGGTTCGGTAACGCCCCCTCAATGAAACGTATTTCTGCGCCGCTGACTTGTGCCCGGGATTGAGCGTACTGCACAACATTGGCAGCGGGATCAATACCCACGATCTTGTCAACGTCCAGAGTGCTGAAGAAGAAACAGTGCCGTCCTGTTCCACAGCCGACGTCCAAGATACTTCTCACGTCATAATTGCGGAGAACTTTTTCAAAGAAGGGTGTCTCTTTATGCAGTCTGGATTCCCAATCCATCATCTGATCGTATTCGGAAGCAAGCTGATCGTAAAAATGGGAACCGTGCTGATTCTTAATTAATCTGTTCATAATACGAACCCTGAAATATTAGCGAATTATCAGTAATTGTCCTGTATTTTTA
Source organism: bacterium (assembly GCA_018812585.1). Taxonomy (GTDB): domain Bacteria; phylum Electryoneota; class B3-LCP; order B3-LCP; family B3-LCP; genus JAHJDJ01. Next base: position 35,418 of record JAHJDJ010000325.1, on the reverse strand, counting down.
TATCTTTCAAGATAATCTCGATGCGTCGGTTTTGCTTACGCCCTGCAGCCGTATCGTTGGAAGCGATCGGTTTGTCCTCACCGAGTCCTATCGCCAGAATTTCCGCCTTATCTGTCAATTTAGTGACCAGATAGTCACGCACCGACGCGGCGCGTTCCTGCGATAATTTCTGATTTAAAGAAGTACTGCCCTGTGAATCGGTGTGTCCCAGAACTTCGGTGCGAGCGCGAGGAAACTCTTTCATAATCGTAATACAGTCGTCCAGCAGCTCTAAATCCTCATTTTTAAGCTTTGCTGATCCTGATGAAAACTGCAAACCGTTTAAGCGGATGATGATCTCAGCGTTACCGCCGCTTGTCGCGTACGAAACGGTTCCTCGTTCGGGATCAAGAACGGTGGTTATCGCTTTGATCTTCGCCTCGAAGCGTGCTTTCTGTTGAATCTTCCGTCGATTGATCTCAATCTCTGACAGATATTTGCCGGATTGACTCTGCAATTTCCTCAATTCTGCTTCCAATTCGCCAATCTGCAAATCGCGCTGCTGAATCTGCTGTTCGAGGTATTGACCATTATCCTGCAACCGGCGGATCTCCCTCAAGATCGCGTCGGTACTCAGCGAATGGTTTCGATTGAAGTCCGGTTCCAGTGATACGCTTCTGCACAGCCGGGAAAGCTGCTCTTCAAATTGAAGAATCAACGTTTCAACAGCGCCATCTTCTTCTGGGAGACTCTTGATCCATGATGCCAGAAACTCGGCATGTGTCAGGTAATACTCGGCTGCCTTCACATATCGTTTGATCTCATCATCGCTGTAGCGATCCCTTTCAAGCTGTGTTTCTGCCCCAGCAAGCGCTACCGCTGCTTTCCGCAGAAGAAGTGGAGTCAACTCGTCTAGATCTTCCTCCAGCAGAGCGGCATAACGACTCTTCGCGTCATGAAGATAGCTCTGCTTAAAAGCTGCTAATTCAGCCTGCAGATACAGATCTTCGGCCTCCATCGCAGGCCCTACCGCAGAGTTTGATTTGTATTCTGCGATGAAACCCTGCACTTTCAGAAACTGGACTGTTGCTTGCTTCCACAATTTTACAGCGATATCCGGAGCGTGTGATGCCAGCGCCGCATCGTATGCCTTAATCAGCGAAGGAAACTCATTCTGTATTGCCCCGGCTACTCTGATGGCGTCCGAAAACTGGTTGTGGGCCGCGGCTAAGTTTTTTTGTATCCGCTTGGTGCGCTTAGAATTGCCTGAATCGGCTCGCGCACCGCTGAAGATTGCTTCAGCTTTAAGGAAAAGATCAGAAGCTAATTGGTCAGCGCGCGCTGCTCTTGCTTCCTCATAGATACGCCAAACCCTGTCGTAATCTACCAGATTCGATTGTGCAGAAACAGGGATCGGGATTAATAATAATCCCATCAGCACGATTCCAGAGAGCAGAAAAAATGACCGTGGTATAGCGATCTGGGTCATTGGCATTGACATGGCACGTCTATAATTTAAATGATATTTCAGGAGAATTTGTGTTACAGGTCACTGATTTTTCTTAAATTTCCGCAAAATGACGCCGAAATCCAGGATTTTCGCTTCGCGGATGGTACTGCGCACCAGGAAGAACCCCAGCACTCCCATAAGCACATTCGGAGCCCACATCGCCATTGCAGGTGTGATGATACTGCGGTCAGCTAAATCTTCACCGCCAATCAGAAACGCCCAATAGACGAGGAAGAAGAGGACGCTCAAACCAGCCGCGACACCCAGACCGCCCCGGTGAACCCTGACGCCTAATGGAGCGCCAATCAGGACGAACACCAGACAGGCAACCGGAATAGAGTACTTTTTGTGGACTTCGACCATGTAGGCGTTGATCTTGCGTTTGTTCTTAACCGGATCATCCTGCTTCATCAACTGCACCTGCTGCCACATTTCTAAAGCCGACAATTCGCGGTCTGATCGATATTCGCTGTCATGCCTTTCGAAGACCATATTAGGAGCAGGAATACGCACCAGCGAGCGCTCAAATTTAGTGCGCTGATAATAACCCGGATCACCCGTATCCTGGCGGTGAATCTCCCCGTCGAAAAGCTGCATGTGGAACGCTTCGTCTGCGCGCACAAACGTCAATTTCCCATGCTCTGCTGATACCACAGTGGGATGACGCGGTTCACTGCGATCATAAATGACCAGTGATTTCAGCTCCGAACCTTTCTGATCGATCTGCTGCGCCCATAACACGTATTTCGGAATGTCAAAAATAAACGTTCCCGCTTCCAAAGCTAACGTGGGGCGCTTTCGGCTGATATCCCCGGAAAGCACACGAGTGCGATGATTAAAATCAGGCAGGACACGATTGTTGAACTCAATCAGCAGGTAACAGAGCAGACCAGCCATTAAAATAAAAGGCATCATTAATTGCCACAGGCTCATACCCGCGGCCTTCATGGCCGTAAATTCATTCTCAGCAGAAAGCCGTCCAAATGCTGAAAGCGTCGCCACCAGCACCGCCATCGGTACGGCCAACGCCACGATCCAGGCTAAGTTCAGAAAGAAATATTCAGTGACTACGTATGGATCTAATCCTTTTCCCGCAATTCTCCCCAACATCTGCACGACCAGGTTCATCAAAATGATAACGGTGATCAGAAAGAAACCGTAAAAGAAAGGCGGGATAAACTCCATCGCCAGATAGCGGTAAATTATTTTCATCCGAAGAGGTTTTACAAAAATGCTTGACTTTGCTAAGTTCTTTATTTATATTTATTGTTTACTGTTACCTTGACTCGGAGTTCCTGGGTATTATACCCCTATAAGCCATTCAGGGTTCTTGGGAGGATTAGTCCTAATTGGTAAGGCAGCGGCCTTGAAAGCCGCCGGCCCTTTGGGGCCATGGGGGTTCGAGTCCCTCATCCTCCGCAAATTGGAGAGGTGGCCGAGCTGGCTGAAGGCGCTCGCCTGCTAAGCGAGTGTGGGGCCAAAACCTCACCGCGGGTTCGAATCCCGCCCTCTCCGCGAATAGTTTATAGTTTGTAGTTTGTGGTTTATAGTCACTGTGATGCTCTCACCTTTTTGATAAGGTTGATGAGCATTTTCTTTATTTCTAATGCCTTCTCCCCAAGTAGCACAGCAGAGTCATCAGTTAGAAGGCCAAGTTCACCGGAAAGTATGAAATAATATTCTAATTCATTGATTGATCCAACCGCGATCCTCAAAAAATTGACGAAATCCGCAGCAGAGTCGCGGCTGCACCCTTCTGCGATATTGGCAGGTGCAGAAACCGCTGCCCGCCTCATTTGGCTGGTCAATCCATATTGTTCAGTCTTTGGGTACTTAGCCGTCAATTCGTATGTCTCTAACACCAAACGGTGACTTTTGTGCCAGACGGATAACGTTTTGTAATTCTGCATTATATATGTAGCGCTTTATCTACTTCAAACCTCAAACTACCTTCCCGCCCTCTCCGCGAAACCCGGCAACTATGTCGAGTTTTTTGCTTCACGATTATCCAAGTGATCTACCCTCTGTTGACTCGGTAGACCTGAGTTACCAGCCTCTTTTCCCTCGTTCAAATTATTGTAAAACCGGGTCGTTGGATAAGCGAAATCAATATCTTTATGCTCAGCAAATTCTGTCAGGATATCTTCCCAGATATTTTGCGTGGATCCGCGTCGCTTTCTCGGATCAGTGAGATACCTGATGGTCAAGTTGACTCCGCTATCTTTAACGTCAGTGTACACAATCGGTGTCAATTGAGTGTAAAATATCATGAATTTCTGGCTCGCCTTTTTGACCTTCTCCTGTGCCTCTTGAGTCAGATGCTCCGCATGCCGAGCAACAATCCGCGCCAGAATTTCTTTCGCTTTCTTCCAATCACTCTCAAAAGTTACCAGTACCGCGATCTCATTCCAGATGAACTGAAAGCCTTTGCTATAGTTGGCCAGCGCTTCCATGAAGACCTTTTCATTTGGGATGTGAATCACCCGACCGGTACTTTGATCTGCATCCACCCAGTTGCCAATTTCCAATAAAGTGAACTGGAAAAGACGAATATCGATAACGTCGCCCGCGTGCGCGCCGATCTGAATGCGGTCACCGATACCGAACGGCTTACGCCAGAGAATAAACATCCAGCCTGCGATATCGGTTAAAGGGTCTTTTAACGCAATTGCCAGTCCAGCAGAAACTAACCCTAAAAATGTGCCCAGATCCTTAAATCCTGAAAACCACAGACGGACGATGAACAGTAATCCCAGCGCCGTGACAATATAACTTATACTCTTACGCCAGAGATAGCGGACGTGAACATCTTCGGTACGTCTCCAGACGATGCGGAGAATAACGTAACGCAGGATAGAGAGCGACAGAAGAAAGACAAGCGTTGCCAGAATTTTGGCCTGCAGATCAGGGTCAAATCCGCTGGTCCGATGAATGACATCCGTTATCTCTGCGACATATTGCTTGAAAGTCAACATATGATATCCCTGACTAAATCCCTGCTAACTTCACTAACCTGTGTACCAGCTTCATCCCCATCATCAACGATTCCAGCGACAATCTCTCATCGACGCCGTGCTGTCTCCAGACCTCTTCTTCATCCAGCGGGAAAGGGAGCAGCCCATAGGTCGGAATGCCTTCATGGCGTAAGCTCGTCCCATCCGACATTCCCGGTGAAAGATAAGGCAAAACCGGCGTACCCGGATATAATTCATTGCAAACCTGCTCAATCAGAATATAACCAAGACCGTCCTGTGGTGACGGCGCTGGGGCAGGATTCCGCTTGCGATAATCAAATGAATAAGGTCCGGGAGAGATCCAGGTGCGTAGACTGTCAACGAACTCATCCACATCCTGAGAGGGCAGCAACCTGCAGTTCAAATTCAATTCGACTGATGGAGGATGCACGTTCGACTTAATACCGCCCGAGATAATCGTCGGAGCGATCGTATTGGACAGAATCGCCAGATATAATGGATCGGTGGTTAGCACCTGATTGTCGGTCCAAACCACTGCCGTATCAACCCGATTGATCTCCTGGAAAAACGCTGTCGTCACGGCGTCCAGCGATTGCTGCATCGGACGCCGCTCTAACCGTTCCAGAGCCTTCGCCATGCTGACAATCGCATTATCCAATCTGGGAATCGACGAATGCCCGGTCGTGCCCGTGGCAGTCAAATTTATGTTATATGCCTGTTTTTCTTCCGTTTGCAGTGCGATGTAGAGCGGTTTGCCATTTCTGTAGATGATGCGGCCGCCCTCATTTAATGCAAAGGCTGCTTCCAACTTGGGACGATGCCGCTCCAGCATCCACTTAATTCCCGGACTGCCGCCCGATTCCTCGCCTGCCGTCGCTAAAAAAATGACATCCCGCCGCAAGGGGACATTTTGTCGCTTCAGCAAGACAAGCGTCATCGCATGAACTGCCAGCATCCCCTTATCGTCGATGGCGCCGCGCCCATAAATATAACCATCGAGCACTTCCCCTGAGAAGGGATCAACCGACCATTTATCTCCGTTGGCAGGAACCACGTCAGTGTGAGCCGCCAGCAGAATCGCTTTCTGCGAACCGTCTCCCTTCAAACGAGCTAAAAGGTTTGCCCGCTGATCGTCAACCCGATAGATCTTGCTGGAAATGCCATTCTTGCGGAAGAATTTATCTAAAACGCGGCACGCAGCTAATTCATTGCCGGGAGGATTCTGCGTATCGACCTGAATCAGCTTCTGCAACAGGTCAATCAGTTCCTCTTCGATCTTATTCCAATCCGGTTCTACTGCTTGAACCAAAATTGGAAAGAAGCAGAATAAAAAGATAAATAAGCGCCGCGGCATCTAATCTTCCCCCCTTTCAATCATATATTCCAGGTCTTCGTCCCCTGCCTGATAATCCAATGCATCGCTTTCAACCGGTCGCAGGCCATCTAAAATCATCTCCCAGACCTGATCGTCCAGCCGCGCAATAATTGCTGAACTGATAAACATGATTATTTGATCCGTTGGATAATCGACTTCAACAGGCGGATAAAATCGTCCTTCACGCGCGCCGCGACGGCAATTACGTCTTCGTGATCCAAGGTTGACCCCGGCAGACCGGCGGCTTTATTGGTAATGCAGCTTATTCCCAGGACTTCCATCCCCAAGCGCGCGGCTTCCGCGGCTTCCGCCACCGTTGACATACTGGTAGAGTCAGCTCCTAAAAACCGCAGCATGCGAACTTCTGCCGGTGTTTCGTAAGTTGGCCCCAACACCGCCCCAAGGCGGCCGGGAAATAGTCGAATCTTCTCATCAGAAGCCGCTTCTAATGCTAAGGTTTGCAAAGGAGGCGAATACGGCCCTGTCCCTGAATACCATGTCGGTCTTTCTATTGTTGGCTGATTTTCTGAAGGCAATACTCTGCGGCGAAACTGAAAATTGATCTGATCGGTAATCAGCATCAGCGATCCGGGAGCAAGAGCATCGTTCACCCCCCCGGATGCATTCGTGATGATCAATGTCTTAGCCCCCAACGCGGAAGCTAATTGAATTGGCAGAACGACCTCATCAACCTCGTAACCCTCGTAGAGATGAATCCGCCCCTGAAAGCAGATCGCACGCTTACCAGCAAGAGAACCGGAAATGATAAACCCGTCATGACCGGCCACTGTGGATCTGGGGTAACCCGCGATTTCGGACGTCGCAATTTTCCGCGGCGACTCCAACTCCTCCGCAAAGGTCCCCAGGCCGCTGCCTAAGACGACCGCAATTGCGGGAGGTTCGGGGAAAAGCGGCTGCACCGTTTTTACGATGTTATCTAATTTAGACATACTCTAAAAAGGAGTCTTTTTCTTTCGTAAGATGCGCAGCACGCGCTCTAACAGTCTTACCCGGTTCTTATATGGCAGAAAACTGCTTTTGAAACCCATCACGATCATATTCTTGAGATCCTGCTCATCGAAGCCAAACGTCTCGCAAGCAGCGACATACTCATCCGTAACGGTTGTATTTGAAATCAGCCGGTTGTCGGTATTGAGGGTGACACGCAAACCGTAATCGTAGTAGAACTGCAGTGGATGCGACTGGAAATCTTTGACGGCACGCGTCTGTACGTTTGAGGTCAGACAGACCTCCATGGGAATACGATGATCGTTGACATAATTCAACAGATCGCCATTTTCCCGCAGGCGTGTGCCATGTCCGATGCGATGCGTATTCAGATCATGCAGCGCTTGGCGGATCGATTCAGGACCGTAAGCCTCACCGGCATGAACCGTGCAGTTAATGTTGTTGCGCCGGATCAGATAAAATGCTTCGGAATGATCTTTTGCCGGATACTGATCCTCAGCGCCGGCCAGATCGAATCCGACCACTCCTTGCGACTTATAGGCTGCGGTCAGTTCCGCCAGACGAAGTGACGTCTGCGGACTGATGTTGCGAATTCCGCAGACGATCACGCGCGCAATGATATCAGCATCGCGCTCCGCGCGTCGCAGACCCTCCAGTACCGCATCCATCACCTGCGAGAGAGTCAACCCTTGATCCGTGTGCAGAATGGGAGCATATCGCACTTCGAGGTAAAGCACATTCTCTGCGGCGGCATCGACAGCAAGCTCGTATGAGACCCGCTCCAGTGATTCTGTGTCCTGCAAAATGGGCAGAACCGTATGAAAACGCTCCAGATACTCTTCCAGGTTCTTGAAAGGCTTTTTCACACGGAAGAAATCGAGGAATTCTTCCTTGGTTTTTGCTTTTAGCGGAAATTTTCGTTCCTCGGCCAATTCCCATAGGGTTTCAGGTCGGACCGAGCCATCAAGATGGCAGTGCAGGTCAACTTTGGGTAACGCAAAGATCTCTTCGCGGGATGGCAAATTGGATTTTACTATCTGTTTTTTCTTTGTCTCACTCATATTGGTTATCTCTCTAAATTAATAGTCCTGCTATTGAAGCGGTCATCCAGGAAGCCAGTGCGCCCCCAAACATCGCCTTCAGAGCAACCTTAGACAATTCCGGACGTCGCCCCGGCGCCAGGGATCCGATTCCCCCCAACTGGATACCAATCGATCCGAAATTGGCAAATCCACACAACGCATAAGTTGCAATGGTAATGGAGCGTTCACTCAAGTGACCGTCTGAAATTAATTGCGATAACTGCAGATAAGCGACAAATTCGTTAGCCGCGATTTTCGTGCCCAGTAGATTCCCGACTATACTTGCATCAGCCCAGGGAACGCCCATGAGAAACGCCAGCGGAGCGAAGATGGTTCCGAAAAGAACACTCAGTTTGGCCGGGAAAATACCCTCATACCCTCTCCCCTCCATGAATGTTCCTCCCATAAGCTTTCCGTCGATCAGAGTATCACATCCACCCAGGATTACGTCCACCAGTGCGATTAACGCCAGAAAACTGATCAACATAGCCAGCACGTTAGCCGCTAACTTTAATCCATCCGTCGTGCCCCGCGCGGCGGCATCAAGGACATTATCATAAAGCTTCACCTCAGGTATTTTCACGTCGCCGGCAGTTTTCGAATGTTCCGTTTCCGGGAAGATGATCTTGGCCATCACCAGCGCCGCCGGAGCCGACATCACCGAAGCCGCAATCAAGTGTCCGGCCGAAACGCCTAAACTCATATAGCTGGCCAGCACGCCGCCGGCAATCGTTGCAAACCCGCCCACCATGACAGCATGCAGCTCCGATACGGTCATCTCATTTAAGAAAGGGCGAATCAGTAAGGGCGCTTCGGTCTGACCGACGAAAATGTTGGCCGAGCAGGAGAGAGATTCCGCTCCCGACGTCCGCATCGCCCAACGCATGAATTTCGCCATTCCTTCGATGATGAACTGCATGACGCCCAGATAGTATAAGATCGCCATGAAAGCGCTGAAAAAGATGATCGTAGAAGCGATAATCAGCGCGATCTGCGGGCCGTAAAGACCGTAATTACCAGGCTTTCCCAGCTCGCCGAAGAGAAAGTCAACGCCCACCTGAGAAAGCGCCAGAAAGGTATAGACTTGATCTGACAACCAGCGGAAAGCCTTAACGCCCGGTTCCCACCAGAGTAGCACCACTCCCAGCGAAAACTGAATCCCCGTTCCGACCAAAACAGTCCGAAAGTTGATCTTCCGCTTGTTGTTGGACATCAGAAAAGCGATTCCTAAAAGCGCCAGGATACCCAGAAGACTGATGAGACGTTCCATGGTTCAAGTTGAAAGATTTCGATCAGGTTGATGTTGAATTTTCTGCCAATATACGAATTATTACGGTCTTAGTCAAAACAATTGTGCGGTCATGGCGTAGCAAGTGCGCGCCTGACACCCCAGTATCCCGCGATTGCCGCAGCTAAAATCAGGCAGATTCCTGTAGCCCAACTGGTGAAAATCAGCGCGCCGATTCCAAACGTCGCGCCGTAAATGAAGATGACGCCCAAAATCCAATTCAGGATATAGCCGGACAAGCGCTGCGATCCCCACCTCTGTTTCCATTCATCAGGCCAGATGCCGCCGGGATGGACTCTTTCATAAAACGACCGCAAACGTTCCCGCTCCACCGGTTGGCTGATAAACGTCACGATCAGCCAGCTTACCAACGAAACCGGGACGATGACCAGCGCCTTGTGCTGAATGTTGAAGGTCAACCCCGCTATCACGGGAGCTTTACTGAACAACGCGTACTCCGCGCCGCTCTGCAGAGCCTGTACAAAAGCGATGACTTCAAAACCGATGGTGACCAGAATCGACGACGCCAGCGCCGTGATTTCCGACAAGGCGTTGATGCGCCACCAGAACCAGCGCATGATTAACACCGGCCCGATGCCCGCGCCCATCGCCCAGATGAATTCCCATGCACGGGCAATTGATCCCATGAAGGTCGCGGTTAAAGCGGCTCCCGCCATCACTAAAATGGTCGCCAAACGTGCTGCCCAGATGTAATGTTTCTGCGATGCTTCCGGTCTGATGAACCGCATGTACACGTCATTCAACAGATAAGACGCGCCCCAGTTCAAGTGTGTTGAAATAGTGGACATGAACGCCGCCAGAAAACTGGCAATTAAAAGACCCAGCACACCCGGGCCGCAAACCTCCAGCATGACCTTGGGATAACCCGCCTTATCCCCCAGGGGATCATCCACCAATGAAGGAAACATCACCATTGAAACCACAGCCACGACCACCCACGGCCAGACGCGGAAGGCGTAATTCGCCAGGTTGAACCAGAGCGTCGCTAAGAGCGCATGCTTCTCATTCTTGCAGGAAGACATCCGCTGTATGATATACCCCCCCCCGTCGGCGTTATGCGACGCCCACCACATCACCAGCACGAAAACCAGAAATGTAAACAGATTACTGGATAAAAAACCAGCGGAACCAATATCGAAGGAAGGGAAAAACTGCAGTGTATCCGCTTGAAACGAGGCGGATGCTTTAGCTTGCTCCAGCAGCGAAGCCATACTGCCGAAGCGATCGACCGCCAGATAGGCTAAGAGTATCGCGCCGCCCATCGCCAATATAAATTGAAAGAAGTCAGTAACCACAACCCCCCAGAAACCGGATAGAGTGGAATAAAACAGCGCGATGATGGCACATCCCCAGACCGCCCATCCCCGGCCCACGCCCAGGGTGACAGACGCCACCGCCGACATCCCGTTAATCACCCATCCCATCACGATAAAATTATAAAGCAGTGCAAAATATAGCGCCTTGAAACCCCGCAGCGCTGCCGCAGATTTCCCGGAATAACGCAGTTCGATCAGCTCGTTATCCGTCAACACTTCCGCGCGCCGCCACAAACGCGCAAAGAAGAAAACCCCTAGCAAACCTCCCATCGCTAAACACCACCAGTACCAGTTCCGCCAGATCCCTTCGGAGCGCACCAGCTCTGTAATTGCCAAAGGCGTATCTGCGGCGAAGGTGGTGGCGACCATGGAGGTTCCGGCGATCCACCAGGGGAGGGAACGACCCGAGAGGAAGAATTCTTCAGTGGAGGATGCTGATCGCTTGGTGAAGTAGTATCCGATTCCCAGCGCGATCAACAAATAAAAGACAACAATGGCCCAGTCGATGAGGTGCAGAGGGACTCCCGTTTGAATCAAATATATAAAAGCCCCGGAAAACCGAGGCTCTTACCCTGCATGGATAATTACTCTACATTCAAATCAACGCTGCCTTCCCAGATGCCGTGCAGATTGCAGCGGGTGCGGGCTTTCAACGTGCAGGACTGGCCGATTTTAAGGCGCATCCTCACCGGCATTTCATAAATGGTCGGTGTCAGTTCCGTGCGGCAGATCAATACGTCGTTGTAGAACAGTTCGACCCACTGGATGAAATGGCCGCCTTCGTTCGGGTGTGCCAGCTCTTTCCCTACGGTCACTGTGACGTCGAAAGGCTCCCAGGATTTCACCGAACCTGGCGCTTCTACGGTCGGATAATGCTTTTTTTCCAGGTCAGTTTTATGCGCCGCATCGGCAGGATGATTGATGTTTTCAAATAAATCCATGTTAGTCTCCAGTTATTTCGCTTTCGTTATCTCGATTTATTGTGTATATTTCGATCTGTCAATATAGTAAAAAGCTGGATGAAAGGCAACAGAAAATTAACTGATCCCCCTATAAATAACTCACTTCTCTGTTTTCTTCAGGCAAAAAACGCTTTATTATTATGAGACAGAGGCCTGATCTGTGCGATGCAGCCAGAATGTAACCTCATCCGTATGGAGAAAATGCTGAATTTAACGAGTATACGATGGAAAGTCCAGAAATATATCTTGCAAAACCATGCTTAATTTAGTATTTTACAACTCATGCTTGAAAACTAACGGTGGAAAATGCGTATATTCCCGTATCTGCTTCTTGCCGTGATCTTGTCGGGTTGCACGGCGCTGGAAAATTTTTCATTATTTCAAAAACCATCTGAAACCCAAGCGGTTTCTGAAGATAAAAATGCGATAAAAGTTCCCACAGAGCAACAGGCTGTTACACCAGATTCGCGTTTCGACTTAGCGATTCAGATGTACAGCGAAGCGCTGGACAGCGTTACGGCTGGCAGTGACCTTGCCGCGCAAAAGCTCTTTGAAAGCGCCATTATCGAGCTGTCAGAATTAGATTTTGACAACCTTGATGTGGCTGAAGAAGATTTTGTCTGGCTCCGTTGGCAGTTAGCCCAGGATTACGCCAATTTTCTCGGAAGTTTGGATCAACTGCCGGCAGAAAGTTCGCCCTCAGCCGTCTACTTAGGGCTTTCGGAGTTTGTCGGAGATTCGATCGGCTCTCCGGAAGATCTGCTGGGTGTGATGCAGCCGGTTGCCGAAACGCCCAGAATCGTCGATTCCAGTTCAACGCATCAACTTTATCCCGACATTCCCATCGTCTATAATTCGTACGTTGAAAATGTCATAAAGTTTTACCAGACCAAGGGTCGCAAGGTATACAGCAAATGGCTGGAACGCGCCGGTGAAGCAATTCCGTATTACACGGCTCTACTCAAAGACGAAGGCATGCCGGAAGAACTGGTCTATCTGGCGATGATTGAGAGCGGCTTCAGCCCCAAGGCCTATTCGCGCGCTCATGCTTCCGGTCCCTGGCAGTTCATTAGTTCGACAGCCAAGATCTATAACCTGCAGGTCGGGTACTGGTACGATGAACGACGCGATAAAGAAAAATCTACCCGCGCCGCCTGCCAATATCTGCGCAAGCTATACGACCAATTCGGAGATTGGTATCTGGCCTTTGCCGCCTATAACTGCGGTGAGGGGCGTGTGGCTAAAGTTCTCAATCGCAGCGGAAAGGATGATTTCTGGGGAATCCGTAAAAGTCTTCCCCGCCAGACGCGCGGTTATGTGCCGTCCATATTGGCGGCCATTATTATCGGCGAAAATCCCGAAAAATACGGATTTGATCCCATCCAGTTTGTGGAACCGACTCAATATAAGCGTGTGCAGGTTGACGGTTGTGTCAGCTTGAAAGATGTGGCAAAAGCAGCAGGCGTGAGTTTGCAGACGATCAAAGATCTAAATCCCGCTCTGAAACGCGATTGCACACCGCATGACGCTAAAAATTTTACCGTCCTGATTCCCGTGGGCAAAGGCGATCAATTCGATGAGCTGATCGCCCAGGCGCCTCGCTTGCAGCGTTCAGAATGGATTCGTCATAAGATTCGTTCCGGTGAAACCTTAAGCACCATCGCGTCCAAGTATGGAGTCAGTCAGCGGGCGATTATGTCGATTCAGACGAATAATCTCCGCAATCCGCATAAAATTAGAGCCGGTAAGTACCTAATTATTCCGGTGGGCGAAGGTAAAGGCGACCCGGTCTTTGAACCCGCGGTAGGAAAGCCGCAACCCATGACGGTTACCACGGAAGATGGCCGTACCCGTGTCATACATCACGTGCGCCGTGGTGATACGTTGTCTGAGATTTCTGGATGGTACAAGGTGCGCATCTCAGATATCAAAAATTGGAATCATCTCTGGGGTAAAAGATTCATCTATCCCGGTCAAAACTTAATCGTCTGGACGAAAACGCCGCAGCAAGCTGCCGATGAAACCCATATTTCGGTAGTCGGACCTCCGACGTCCGGAACGGTAACCGATGGTATACAGGTACACGTTGTCCGCAAAGGGGACACCCTGTGGGATATCTCGCAGCTCTATGGAGTCTCCATTCGCAATTTAATGGACTGGAACAGCATCAAATCAGCGCGCCGCATTAAACCCGGTATGTCGCTGCAGTTGCAACCCTGAAAAAGGAGGTCGATTGAGTCGACGTCGCGATCTATTTGTACTGGTATTCTTCATTCTGATCTTTATTCTCCTAATGTATCTCGTCTTTGGGATGATGTCATCATCCGTAGGCTTGAGCGAGATCAGTTTGTCCTCCGGCGAAAAGGTCGCTATCGTCAACCTGATTGGCCCCATCTACGATTCCCGTCCCACATTAGAACAATTAGATCGCGTCGCTGAAAGTTCGGCTGTCAAGGCGCTGGTTTTGCGGCTGGAAACCCCTGGCGGCGCTTTGGCCGCGTCTCAGGAAGTATATCAGCGGATAGCTTACCTGCGCGATGATCTGGGAATTCCCGTCATAGCTTCTATGGGGAATGTGGCAGCTTCCGGTGGTTACTATGTGGCGCTTGCCGCCGATACCATCGTCGCCAATGCCGGATCCATTACCGGATCCATCGGTGTCGTGATGATGCTGCCGGCATATTATGATTTGCTCGAAAAAATCGGCATCGATTTCCGAGTAATTAAGAGCGGGAAATTTAAAGATACCGGATCTCCTTATCGTTCCATGTCGCCAGATGAGGCGGCCTATCTGCAGGATTTCCTGGATGACGGCTTCCAGCAATTCCGTGAAACGGTCCTGCAGGAACGAGACATTACATCAGAAGATTTAGAGCCGGTAGCCGATGGCCGCATATTTACCGGCCGACAGGCGCTGGAGTTGAATTTGATAGATGTTATAGGTGGCCTGGATGACGCTATCCGTATCGCTGGCGAAATGGGTGGCATCGAAGGTAAACCGACCACGGTGGTACTTGAAAAGAAACGGAAGATGACGTTTATCGATCTGATGTTCGGTGATTTGGAAGAGATTGTCTTTTTAAAGCTTGGATTGGGTAGCCCCTTAAGGTACGAAATGCCGCAGTTACTCCCTTGATTTTCCAGTTGTGTTGCTGACGGCTCTGTTAAATGACAGCCCCAAACCGGGGAACGATCGTAAAAACAAGAGGTGGACCATGAACAAAAGCGATCTGGTTCGTGAAATTGCTAGTCGTACAGGCTTAACTCAAATGGAAGCCCGTGCCGCAATCGACCAAACCGTTACAATCATTGGTGAGCAGGTCTCCAAAGGCCGCACCGTGAACCTGCGAGGTTTCGGAACGTTCAAATCAGTCGCACGGGAAGCCCGTAAAGCTCAGCACCCCAGAACCCGGCAGACGATCAGCGTTCCAAAGAAAAATGTGCCCGTGTTCCGAGCATCACCTGAATGGAAAACTGAGTTACTGAAGAAAAAATAAAAAGCACAAAAGTAGAGAGGTACGGCATTGCCCTGCGGCAAAAAACGTAAGCGGGCCAAGATGGCTACGCATAAGCGCAAAAAAAGATTGCGCAAGAACAGACACAAGAAGAAGAAATAATCCGTCATCCGGTTCGCGGACATGACCCGCATCCTGGTCCTTTCTGACACACATTTCTCGCACGGGGAGAATGCCTCAAATCTGTTAGCAGATCTCGATGGCTATCTCCAGGCTTCTGACCTGATCATTCATGCTGGCGACCACACCAGCTTAGGCTTCTATGCCGAACTGATGTGCGCGGGAAATATCGTGGCAGTGCATGGGAACATGGACGTCATGCCGCTGCGGCATGAATTGCCGGATCGAACCGTAGTTGAGTGCGAGCACATTCGCATCGGAATCACGCACGGGTGGGGATCAGCCAGCGGTTTACCCGAACGGGTTTACCAGAGCTGGTCAGCTCCAATACCGGAACTGCTGATCTTCGGACACTCGCATCGCATGTGCCGCCAGAAACGCGGGAACGTGCTGCTGTTCAATCCCGGAAGCGCAACCAGTCCGAGAAGCTCCTATGCCTCGGTCGGCTGGATCGAGATATCCGGGAGTGATGTTAAAGCTGAGCACGTGCAACTGCCGCGGCTGGGTCGGTTTCCTTAAAGCAGATATCATGCATCAGGAATTTGGAAAACTGCTGCTTCTTTTCGGAATCATTTTAGTCGTCCTGGGTGGAATTCTCTACCTGGGACCTAATCTGTCCTTCCTCGAAAAGCTGCCCGGTAATCTTCGCTGGCAAAAGGGACCCGTGACGCTTTATTTCCCACTGGGCGCAACTGTTCTGCTCAGTATCGTTCTGACAATCCTGCTGCAATTTCTGAGTCGGAAATGACCGATCCGACTCCCCTGACAGTTGCAGAGGTTACATCAAGGATAAAAGTCGTCGTGGAGGGAAGCCTGCCTCCACTATGGGTGCGCGGCGAAATATCGCAGTTCACCAAACACCGATCGGGGCACTGGTATTTCACCTTAAGCGATGAGAAATCAGTGCTTCCCTGCGTTTTATGGCGGGGCCGTGCCGCCGAGGCGGTTTACGTTCCTCAAGCCGGCGATCAGGTGATGATTAACGGCCGCGTAACGGTCTACGAACGGGGCGGGAGATACCAGTTCGACTGCTTCGAAGTTCGCCCTGCAGGTGTGGGACAACTGGCCCAGGCATTCGAAGCGCTCAAGCGAAAACTGGACGAAGAAGGTCTCTTTTCGCTGGATCGCAAGATACCTCTGCCGCGTCTCCCTGAACGCGTTGGTTTAGTGACAAGCCCTACCGGCGCTGCCTTGCAGGATATTCTGCGTGTGGCCCGTGAACGCGCCCCCTGGGTCGAATTTCTTCTGGCTCCGGCCGCAGTGCAGGGAGCGGCGGCGGCTGCTGAATTGGCCGCCGCGGTCAAGGCGCTGGATCAAACCGGCACACTGGATCTGATCATCATCGGACGAGGCGGGGGATCAGCAGAAGACCTCTGGGCGTTCAACGAAGAGGTGGTGGTGCGCGCAGTAGCCAACTGTGTGACGCCTATCGTCAGTGCAGTCGGTCATGAAGTCGACGTCAGTTTGTCCGATCTGGCCGCGGACCTGCGCGCTCCGACGCCCTCAGCCGCGGCAGAAATGTGCCTGCCTGACCGGGAAGCTCTGCGGGAGCGTTTAAATGAAGCGCAAATTCGCCTGCAACGCTCCCTTCAGACTCGTATCACAGAGGCCCGTAACTGGCTGAAAGATCGAGCGGGCACGGTGATAAAACAAAGCATTAGATCGATCTGGCGTGAAGAGAGCCAGCGCACCGATGAGTTAGCCCGCCGTCTCGAGCAGGCGATTTCCCGCTTGACGGAACGTCGACGCTCACTATTTGAACGGCTAAGCGCTAAACACAACGTTCTGAATCCATTGGGGATCTTAGAGCGCGGCTATGCCGTTGTCAGGCGCGCCGGCAGAACTGAAGCCATCACCGGTATCGCCCAGCTTGCAGAAAAGGATCTGGTAGAGATCACCCTGCACCACGGTAAAGCGGATGCTCAAATCAAAAAACTGCGTTTACTGTAAATAGTTGTCATGACCACAAAAAAGAAGCAGGAATCCTTCGAAGCCTCAATTTTAAGGCTGGAAGAGATCGTACAAAAACTGGAGAGCGATGCGCCTTCCCTGGATGAAGCCGTCGGTCTCTTTGAAGAGGGGAAGACCCTCATTGCCGCCTGCGCGAAAAAACTGGATGAGGCGGACCAGAAGCTGCAGATTCTCAACGAACCAAACGCTTCTAAATAGTATTGCTGAAAGTCAGCGTATCTACCGGAAACCCTGAGGCTGTTTTGGCAGACCATTTAAGTAAAATAAATTCCCCCGCGGATCTGAAAAAACTGGATGTTGCAGAACTGAACGAACTGGCGCAGGAAATCCGCGACTACATCATCAACAACGTCAGCGTTACCGGTGGACACCTGGCGCCCAGCCTGGGCGTAGTGGAACTGACTCTGGCGCTGCACCATGTTTTCAACAGCCCCGTCGACAAATTTATCTGGGACGTCGGACACCAGGCTTACGCTCATAAAATCATAACCGGCCGCCGCGATCAATTCCCCCAGAATCGCCAGATGGGAGGGATCTCTGGATTCCCCAACCGCTCCGAAAGTCCCCACGATGCCTTCGGTACCGGCCACGCCTCCACCTCGATATCTGCAGGATACGGTATGGTTTGCGCCCGGGACCTCGCGGCTGACGACTATCACGTCATTTCGGTCATCGGTGACGGCTCCATGTCCGGCGGCTTAGCCTTTGAAGGTCTCAACAACGCCGGCGCTTCAAAGCGCAGCTTTATCGTCGTCTTGAACGATAATAAAATGTCGATCTCGCCGAATGTCGGGGCGCTTTCAAAATATCTGGCTTACTTCATCACCGACCCCCGAATGAACCGGCTGAAAGCACAATTAATGGATTTTGCCGGTAAATTGCCGCAGGGCGAACGCATCACCCGCTCCTGGGGACGTCTGGAGAATTCCATCAAAGCGATGCTCGCGCCGGGAATGTTCTTCGAACAATTAGGCTTCCGCTATATTGGACCGCTGGATGGCCATAACACCGAAGACCTGATCAATATCTTCAATAAAGTCAAAGGACTGAAAGGCCCCATTCTGGTTCACATCCTGTCCCAGAAAGGCAAAGGCTATCAGCCCGCGGAGCAGAATGCCACGCAGTTTCACGGCATCGGCTCTTTCGACAAGCACTCCGGTAAGACGAACGGGACCTCGGCTCATCCTTCCTATACGTCTGTTTTCGGTAAAACCGCCGTTAAACTGGCTGAAAAGCACAAATCGCTGGTAACCATCACAGCCGCTATGACAGACGGTGTTGGCTTGACGGAGTTCGCCGCTAAATACCCGCAGCGCTTCTTTGACGTTGGTATCGCTGAAGGCCACGCGGTGACATTTGCAGCCGGTCTGGCCGCACAGGGGTATCGTCCGGTAGTCGCCATTTATTCAACCTTTCTGCAACGCGGCTATGACCAGATCATCCATGACGCCGCATTGCAGAAACTGCCCATTATCTTTGCCGTTGATCGGGCAGGTCTGGTCGGCGACGACGGCCCCACGCATCACGGCTGTTTCGATCTGGCCTATCTACGTAACGTTCCCGGTATCACCATTTTTGTCCCCAGCGATGAAAATGAATTGCAGCACATGCTGCATACTGCCGTTCAGTGGCGTCAGGGACCGATAGTCATCCGTTATCCGCGCGGCACAGGTGTCGGTGTGCATATGGACGAAGAATTCAAAACCCTTGAACCGGGAAAAGGCGAAGTCGCCCGCACCGGCAGTGACGGCGCTATTTTGACATTAGGCCCCGTCTTCTGGGAAGCTATGGCTGCCGCGCAACTGTTGGAGGAATCGGGAATTTCGCTGACAGTGGTCAACATGCGCAGTCTAAAACCGTTAGATACCGGCCTGCTGGCAGATCTGAGCGAACGTTTCGGTAAGATAATGACCATCGAAGAGGGAACGGTAGTCGGCGGTTTCGGCTCTTCGGTGCTGGAGAATTATTCACAGATGGACGGCGAAATCCCAAAGGTGAAATGCCTGGGCCTGCCAGACTGTTTTATTGAACAGGGAAAACGATCCAAGCTGTTGCAAAAAGTTGGGCTGGATGTCGAAGGAATCGTGCTCCAGGCGCGTAACTTCTTCGCTGCCCAAAGTAACTCTGATACCCGCAAACTGAAGTTGAAAGATGCCGTCAAACCCCAAGACGTTCGGCATCATCGCCAATACAAAGATGCCCAGGGTGTGGGAGGTTCTCCCGGATTTTCTAAAGTGGATCGAAAGTCAGGGACCGACCGTCCTGGTGTGCGATGATCTGAAAGACCACCTCAAAAGTCCTGAAACCACCTTCTTGCCAGCGGACGAGTTAGTCCAGGCGAGCGATATGATTCTATCGTTCGGCGGCGACGGCACCATGCTCGCCACCGCGCGCAAAGTCGGCCGCTCCCAGATCCCCATCTTGGGCGTCAATCTGGGTGGTTTAGGCTACCTGGCAGAAATTTCCTTAGAAGATCTCCATCCCCGCATGCAGAAACTTCTGGGTGGCTGTTTTCGCATAGAAGACCGCATGGTGCTGAAATGCTGGGTGGAAGGATCTGACGACGAGTTCTTTGCCCTGAATGATATCGTCATCGCCAAAGGATCATACCCGCGCGTCGTCAGCATACGAACGACCATCGACGAACGATACCTCAACACCTACACCGGCGACGGCCTGGTGATCGCCACCCCAACCGGGTCAACCGCCTATTCGCTCTCAGCCGGCGGACCCATCGTTGAACCCGGCCTGCATACCATCATCATCAGCCCTATATCACCGCATACCTTAGCCGACCGGCCGGTTGTGATCGGCGCCGATAAAACCGTCGAAGCCTTAATCGTCGGACACAATGACAGCCTGACCTTGGTCGCCGATGGTGAATATGGCCGCTTACTGACCCAGGGAGATAGAGTCTTCATTTCCATGGCCGACTACTCGGTGAAACTGGTTCTATTCGAAGATAAATACTTCTATGATGTGCTCCGTGAAAAGCTGAAATGGGGGCCGCCCCGCAATACCGACGATAAAAAAGACTGAAACAGCTTTATGTCGCCAGATTGGAATCAACTGTTTCGTGATCCGACGAAGATTATCAAAAAGCCGGATCCCTTAGCCTCAAGCTTCATCGACGCCCTGCCACAGGGCGCTTTCGTTTACGATTTAGGCTGCGGCGCCGGCCGGCATCTGTTGTCGCTGACGAAAGCTGGCTTGCGTGTGATCGGCAGCGATGTCGCGCGGGTTGGACTACACTCCTCCCGCACCTGGCTGATGCAGGAAAACTTGGCAGCGGATCTTTTCTTGGCAGACATGGCTTGGGGACCCTTCAGAGAAAACCTCTTCGACGGCGTCTTGGCCATGAACGTCATCAATCACGCCAAAGTCGCAGAAGCCCAACAGGCTTTCGATGACAGCTTCCGTATGCTGAAACCGGATGGCGCGTTTTTCTTCAAAATCATCGGCAGGGAAGACGCCCGCTATGGAGAAGGTGACCAGATCGAACCCCATACCTTCGTGCCGCGTCAAGGGATTGAAGCCGGTGTGCCCCACCATTTCTACACTGAGGAAGAACTACGCCAGATGCTGCTAAATTTCAATCGAGTTGAAATAGACAAAGTCACCCGCCCTTACGATGACAAAGACCCCGTTTTCGGCAGCGATCCAAGATTGCAGAAACTGGACAACGTCTTCTACCAGCATTGGGCAGTGAAGGCCTGGAAATAAAACCTTCGACAATAGATGAGGATCTTTCAAAGACACCACTATGGGACTATTCAGCAAACTTAAGAACGGCTTAACCAAGACCCGCGCAAAACTTGGCGGACAGATCAGATCGATTATCAGCTCCCACTCGAAAATCAGTGAGGAGCTTTACGATGAACTGGAAGAAACCCTGATCACCGCAGATGTCGGCATCGATTCCACGTTAGCTATCTTGGAGACCTTGCGCGAGAAAGTTCGCAAAGTCTCAACCAACGGTGATCCGGAAATCATCTACGACCTGCTTACTGATACGATTGATGAGGTCATGCGGCCAGCGGCAGAAGAGAAACCGCTGAATCTGGGACATACGCCGTCTGTCATATTGATCGTAGGAGTCAATGGCAGTGGCAAAACCACCACGATTGCGAAACTGACGTATCACTTTTTGAAGCAGAATAAAAAAGTGCTGTTAGCCGCCGCAGATACCTTCCGCGCCGCCGCGACGGAACAAATAGTGGAATGGGGCGATAGACTGGGAGTTCAGGTCATTCAGCAGGGTCACGGTGCAGATCCGGCGGCCGTCGCCTTTGACGCTCTGCAATCCGCCAAAGCCCGCGGTTTCGATATCCTGATCGTAGACACCGCAGGGCGTTTGCACAACAAAGCAAACCTCATGCACGAACTGGAGAAAATATACCGCGCCATGAAGAAGCAGGACCCCGAAGCGCCGCATGAGGTTTTCCTGGTTCTGGATGGCACGACGGGGCAGAATGCCCTACAACAAGCGAAAATTTTCCAGGAAACCAGCGGCGTGACCGGTCTGGTCATCACCAAGCTGGACGGCACGGCCAAAGGCGGAGCCGTCATCCCCATCTGCCGCGAATTAGGCATTCCTCTGCGCTTTATCGGCATCGGCGAAAAGATGGAGGATCTGGAACCCTTCGATCCCAGCGCTTTCGCGAGAGCCTTGTTAGCCTCTGATGAGGATAGCGAGTGACGACCCTATACTTGCACAATTTAGGCTGTTCTAAAAATCAGGTTGACGGAGAAGCATTTGCCGGTTGGGCAGCATTGCAAGGCATCGAGCTGATTGACGCCGCAGAAGAAGCGGAAATCATTGTCATCAACACCTGCGCCTTCATAGATGCTGCCAAAGATGAAGCCATCGACGCCATCCTCGCAGCCGGTCAGTTGAAGGAAACTGCGCGCTGCCAGCGGCTTTACGTCTGCGGCTGCTTCCCACAGAGGTTTAAAGAAGAGTTGCAGGCTGAGCTTCCCGCAGTAGATGGCTTTTATGGGGTGCAGGAATGGAGTGATCTGCAAAACCAGTTGAAACCTGAAACAACTGCAGCAGCCGATCCACTGCTGCACCGCATAATCGGAACACCCGGCCACTACGCTTACCTGCGTATCGCCGATGGCTGCAATCGCGGGTGTACCTACTGTGTGATTCCCCAGATCCGCGGGAAATATCACAGCCGCCCGCCTGAAAATATCATCTGGGAAGCACAACTTCTGGCGGCAAATGGAGTCAAGGAACTGCTGCCGGTGGCTCAGGAGTTAAACAGTTACGGACACGATCTGAACGCGGGTCATAAGAATAAGCCGTTGATCGACCTGTTGGGCAGACTGGGTCAGATCGACGGCATCGAATGGATCAGGCCGCTTTACCTGCATCCCCCGGCCTGCGACGAAGAGCTGCTCATCTTCTGGGCCTCGCAGCCGAAATTGTGTCCCTACCTGGATCTTCCCATCGAACATGCCTCGGATCGCATGTTACGAGCTATGGGGCGGGGAGGTAGTCAGAAACAGTTACGACAACTCCTCGAAACCGCCCGATCCTTGATTCCAGGCGTGGTCATCAGGACTTCGATGATCGTTGGCTTTCCGGGTGAAACGGACGCTGATTTCGAAGAGTTGTTAAGTTTCGTCGCCGCGATGGAAATCGCACGGTTGGGCTCTTTTCAGTATTCACCGGAAGACGGAACCCCGGCAGCTCTGCTCCCGGATCAGATTCCGGACGAAGTGAAAGCTGAACGGCAAACGCGGTTAATGGAACTACAGGCTGACATTTCCGAAGAGCGCTGTCTGGCGCGTGTCGGACAGGTCGCAGAGGTATTCGTAGATTTCTACGAAAAAGAAACCGGCTACAGTATCGCTCACAGCCGCCTGGAATTGCCCGATCTCGATGGAGAAATCTTAATCCAGGGCGAACTGCAAGCCGGAAGCAAGCTTAAAGTGCGCTTTACTTCGGCCACAGAGTACGACCTGTTCGCAGAGATCGTAGACGCGTAACCGCCTGAATATGGATCGAACAGTAAGAGGTTTTCCATGAAGAAACTGGCATTGATCTTTACTCTTTTCGCTGTGGCGTTGACAGCCGCGGCACAATCGGAATTTTACTCTGATCAATTCCTCGGATTGCCAGAATTCAGCGCACTGCCGGTGCGCCTGCCCACAGAATACCCTGATACCATTGAAGTGCAGGTCCACGTGCGCATCGTTTACGATGACCTGCAATTCATCAAAAAGAATGAATCCTTTACCGCAAAGTACAGTCTGGATGTAGTCCTGCGGGATAAGGATGAAAATCTCAGCGGGATTCAGCATCTGGAGCGCAAGATCACTGCAGACTCTTACCAGCAAACCAACTCTCGTGTAAAGTATGATCAAACCTGTGTAGTTTTCAGAATGGCTCCCCGCACCTATGAGCTGCGTATCGATCTGATGGATCATGAGAGCAGGCAGAGCCGCGTCATCGAAAAGAAACTGACTTTCTCAGAAGATGGATGGGCCTCAGACTATAAACTTGGCGAAGTTCTGATGCTGGATTCCACCGGGACGCCCCAACTGAATTCCGGCATCCTCAAAGGTCCGCCCCTGCGCGTCGCTTACAAACTCTACAGCGAAAAACAGGAAGGCATCACGCTGTTCTTTAGAATCGAAGATGAAATGGAACAGGTCGTCAAGCATGAAGAGATCCCCTTGTCTGGTTCAGGGCCTTTCTTCTCTGATACAATTACCGTCGCCACCAGCGATATCCAGCAGGGAAACTACCGCTTTATTTTAGGGTCCAGGCGGGCTGACAAAACACTGTTGCGAGGATATACTTTCACGCTCCTCCAACGTAATTTGCCCAGCTATATCGGTAACCTCGATCTGGCCATCAACCAGTTGAAATATATCGCTTCCGATGATGAGTACAAGAAGCTGATGGACGCGCCGCCTTATCGTCGGGAAGCGCTGTTCCGTGAGTTCTGGGAAAGAAGAGATCCGACGCCGGACACAGGGTTAAATGAAAAAATGGAAGAGTACTACCTGCGCATCAGCATCGCCAATGAGAATTTCTCCGGTTACAACGACGGCTGGCAAACCGACATGGGGCGTGTTTTTGTTATTTTCGGTAATCCCAACGACATCGAGCGCCACCCCTTCGATACGCACACTAAACCGTACGAAATATGGTACTACTACGACATCGACCGGCAATTCGTCTTCCAGGACAAAGAAGGCTTCGGTGAGTATCGCCTGGTCGGACCCATCTGGTCGGATTATTAATGAGGATCATCAAACCTCCAGCGCTCTCGCCTGACGCAAAAATCGCCGTCATCTCACCCGCCGGTCCTATTGATCCCCAGCGCCTGAAGAAGGGTCTGCGGCAATTAGAAGAGTGGGGATTTAATCCGGTTTTAGGCGAACACGCTTCCGGGAAAACGGCCTATCTCGCAGCCAACGACCAACAGCGCCTGAGCGACCTGATCTCCGCCTTTGAAGATAAATCCGTCGACGCCGTCTTCTGTTCACGCGGTGGTTATGGCGCTGGCCGTCTCCTGTCAATGATCCCCTTCGATACCATCGGCAGCAATCCCAAACCGTTCGTCGGTTTCAGCGACGTCACCGCCCTGAATTGGGCGATTTTCGCTAAGACTGGGCTGATCACCTTAAGCGGCCCCACGGTCGGAGAAATAGGCGATGGCTTGCCCCCCGATTCCCTGCGCTCTTTCCGCGCTGCGTTGGGCCTGGAATCATCCGCAGCAACCATAAAGTCAGACAACTTCAGAATGCTGCGCCCCGGTTCCGCCCGCGGCAGGTTGTTTCCCGGCTGCTTAAGCATGATAGTGACTCTCTTAGGCACCCCTTTTATGCCCGATCTCACCGGCGCGATCCTCGTCATCGAAGACGTCGCCGAAAAACCGTACCGCATCGACCGCACGCTGACGCATCTGAAAAATGCTGGGATACTGCAGAAAATCTCAGGTTTGGTCGTCGGCAGCATGGTCGATTGTTGGCCCGAAACCAACCGCGGCCAGCACCTGAAACTGGATGACATTCTCTTAGAATTAACCTCCGATCACCCCATCCCTATCGGCATCGGCTTCCCCTACGGACACCACATTGATCGCGTCACCTTACCCATCGGTGTAGAAGCCGAACTCTCTGAAAACGGCCTGGATCTGCTGGAAGAACTCTATAGCATTTAGCTGTTAGCAGTTAGCTCTTAGCTTTTTGTTTGTACCAGAGCCGCAGGCGTCTGATCATCCCTTCCTGTGCCTATGGTATCCTCAATCCGGCTTTGTCGGTGGCTTGGCTGGTTTGTTCATCTTGCCGTCGAGTCCCTGTACTCGACGACGGTGTTGTAGGTCGGATTCTCCTCCCGAAGGGACGCCTTGGCGGAATCCGACGAAAGCTGATAGAGCACGGTCATTGCGAACGAAATCCCGTCCAGACGGGATGCAGTGTGGCAATCTTCGCGCCCTTTGGCGAGCGTCAAATGGTTACCCATGCGATGTAGGGGCGAGGCATGCCTCGCCCATGTCGGGATTCGTTTTAAGGGCGCAGCACCATAGGCATAAAAATGCTGCGCCCCTAAAACCCGGCACCCATGCCTTCACCTTTAACACGGTGCCCCCGCCCAGCCGTAATATAAGATTCGCCGGATCAGTCATTAAATCGGAAATCCATGTTGTTCGTCGGGGGTTTACCTGCCTCAGGCAGGTTTTGCACCCTCGGACAACCCTTAATCAGCGCAATCAGCGAAATCTGCGTCATCTGTGGTTCCGACAATGAACGTATCATAAACCAAAAATAATCCTTGCATTCAGCGACATAATGACGTATATTACATACAAGCACCCTACCTTCGTCCCGCACCAAACCACTTTTCAATTTTGACTTTTTACTTGGAAATTTTGCATTTTGACTTTGTGATGATAAATCTGTCACCTCGCCAATTTCCCCCGCACAATAAAACGACAACGTTGACGGACACGGAAGCCTGACGGTCAAATCTGACACACACAGTCAGTACATGCTTCTTCCCTCCCTTTAATATTGCATTCTCAAATCGGGATCGTTATATTATGCTGAAGCGTCACAACGTTATGCGCCAGCGGACGTATATTTAATTAGAGAATCTAAGTAGTCGGGGTCGTCCCTGACCCCGACAGTTAACCCGATAACTTTATGATTGATTCGAATAAAGATCCCTTAGTTATAGCCGGGCGAAAGTTCCGGTCGCGGCTGTTAGTTGGCACGGGAAAATTCTCCTCGAGTAAGGCAATGCGAGAGGCCGTAGATGCCTCCGGGTCAGAAATCGTCACCGTCGCGCTGCGCCGCGTCGACCTGGATAATCCCCAGGATGACATGCTGACCGCGCTGCAAGGCGGCGATTTCCTGCTGCTGCCCAACACCTCCGGAGCCCGAGACGCCGAAGAAGCCGTCCGCTTGGCTAAGTTATCACGCGCTTCGGGTTTGGAAGCCTGGATCAAGCTGGAAGTCACCCCCGATCCCCGCTACCTGCTGCCCGATCCCGTCGAAACCTTGAAAGCCGCCGAAATCCTCATCAAGGATGGCTTCATCGTGTTGCCCTACATCAACGCCGATCCGATTCTGGCGAAAAGGCTGGAAGATATCGGCTGTGCCACCGTCATGCCGCTGGGCAGTCCCATCGGATCGAACAAAGGCGTTATAACCCGTGATTCCATCGGCATCATCATCGAAAATGCCTCGGTGCCTGTAGTAGTCGATGCCGGCCTGGGAGCCCCCTCGCACGCCGCCGAATCGCTGGAAATGGGCGCGGACGCGGTGCTGGTCAATACCGCCATCGCCACCGCCGACGATCCGGTCAAGATGGCAATCAGCTTCAAGTTAGGCGTCGAAGCGGGACGGATGGCGTACTTAGCGGGTAAGCCTTCAAAAAGACACCTGGCGGAAGCCTCATCACCGTTAACAGGCTTTTTACGCTCATGACCTTTACGGACGTTTTAGATAGCACCGACCTGCTTGCGATCCGGTCGAAACTGACCGAAATCACCCCTGATAGAGTCGCATCTGCCATTAACAAAGACCAGGCGGATTTCTCCGATTTTCTGGCGCTGCTGTCACCCGCTGCGCAGGATTACCTCGAACCGATGGCCAGACAAGCTCACGCTATTTCACTGCGGCGTTTTGGCCGAGTGATTCTGATGTATGCGCCAATATATCTATCCAATGAATGCAGCAACGCCTGCGTCTATTGCGGTTTCAAAGCCACCCGCGACATCCCCCGTATTTCGTTAAATATGGAAGAAATCCTGGCTGAAGCCGACCAACTGAAACGGTGGGGATTCGGACACGCGCTGCTGGTCAGCGGCGAGGCGCCCAAAGTGCTTCCGGTCGCCCGGTTGGCAGAAATCCTGCAAGCTCTGCAACCCGATTTTCCGTCCTTATCGCTGGAAGTCTACCCATTGTCAGGTCCAGGCTACGCTCAGATGGCTGAGGCCGGCGCGGATGGCTTGACGCTTTATCAGGAAACCTACGACCGCAACGTCTACGCGAAGATGCATCCCAGAGGTAAAAAGAAAGATTTCAACTGGCGTTTAGATGCCGTTGAACGCGCCGGTCAGGTGGGGATGCGGCGCCTGGGTATCGGCTCACTGCTGGGATTGAACGACTGGCGCGCTGAAGCCATCGCTCTGGCTCTGCATGCCGATTATTTGATGAAAAAATACTGGCGCACGCAGGTCTCTATCAGTTTCCCTCGTCTGCGGAATATACCCGAGAATTTTTCCATTCCCTCACTGGTCAGTGACGTGGAGATGGTGCAGATGATGCTGGCGCTGCGGATCTTCCTGCATGACGCTGGAATTGTTGTCTCCACCAGAGAACCGGCTGAACTGCGCGATCAATTGATTCCTTTAGGAGTGACCCAGATGAGCGCCGGATCACGCACCGAACCGGGAGGGTACATTCACCCTGAACGGCGCGGCGAACAGTTTGCCGTCGTCGATGAGAGGTCGCCCGCAGAAGTGGCCCGCGCCATTCAAAAAGCTGGATACGAACCGGTCTGGAAAGACTGGGACCGCTTGATGCATGAAGGATATTCACATGAAGATCACAGTCAATGGAACGCCCAGGGAAGCGGCAGCTAACTTAGCCCTGGCCGATCTATTGAACGACTATAAACTGAACCCCAAAACCACGCTGGTTGAACTGAATCGCGAAGTCCTCGACCGGTCGGTCTACGATACCACACAATTGCAGGATGGCGACACGGTTGAGCTGGTGCGTTTTGTGGGAGGCGGTTAATGGTTCCCAAGACTGACCCTTTAGATTTCGATCTTTATCCCGTGACCTGCGCATCCCTCTCCGCCGGGCGCAGTAACTTAGAAGTGCTGGATGGCCTTATCGCCGGTGGCGCGCAAGTAGTGCAACTGCGCTCCAAAGAACTCTCCGATCGAGATCTGTTCCACCTGGCAGCCGAATTTCGCCGCCGCACTCGCGAAGCTGGAATGACCCTGATCATCAATGACCGTGTGGATATCTGCATAGCGGTACAAGCCGACGGCGTCCACCTGGGACAGGATGATTTCCCTATCCCTGAAGCGCGGCGTCTGCTTGGCCCGCGAGCTGTCATCGGTGCATCCACCCACAATCTGGATGAAGCCCTGAAAGCAGTCAGCGAAGGCGCCAGCACTATCAACGTCGGTCCCATCTACGCCACGCAGACCAAGGAACACTTAGCTGGCCCGGTTGGCATCGATCTCTTCAAGCAGATTAAGGACCGCGTCTCTATCCCCATCACCGTCATGGGCGGTATAAAAATCGATAATATCGAACCGCTGCTGGCAGCCGGCGCTCGCCGGATTGCAGTCGTTACCGCGATCACTGCCGCTCCCGACATCGCCGCAGCCGTGCGACAATTCCGCCAGAAGATACTTTCCTATCGCTAATTCCAACCCCAGTTTCTAGTTGCTTTCCAAAACTAATTTCCTATGGTTGGCCTGTCACTCCGGCTTGCCTGTGCTTTTGGCGTCCGGAGTCTGACATGCTGTCAGATTCCTTACGCATCCCGATGATGGCATTAATTAGGTTTACATGCACCGCCCCTCCCTCAGAATACGCCAGAGGCGTACAAGTGAATTCTGGGCGGGTAGGCTGAGTGTAAAGATAAATAATTAATGTCCATCAGTCAGGGGTAAATCTTTCCTCGGCTGTCACGGAGACTTCCGTGACAGGAATAATGCGTCATGGCGTGGCCATGACACCCCAGGTAAGACATTTCGGTTAACCGTCTGCGGGGGCAAGCCCCCGCGCTACCTGTAAACGTAATTAATCAAAGGCCATTAGACAGGGGTGAACAGTGTCAGATTCATTAATCTAATGCCATTAGTCAGAGGTGCTTTGTGACAACTTATTTACTTAAATTCCACACTCACTTTCAATAATCTCACCTGAGTAATTCTCACCCACAAATCCCCAATTAAACTGGAGGAACCATGTCCTTATCCTGGACGCGGCGCGAGCGCGCTCTGCGCGGCAGCCGCTGGAAAATCTACACCGAACAGGTCAAAAACCACATTCCCATAGCCTGGGAGGAATTCAAGGAAGAGGTTGTCAAACATAATCCTTGTTTATCATCTGACGGCTGGATATTTAAGCCCGACAGGGAATACCTGCTGCCTGAATGCAAAGAGACACTGTCCTCGAAACATCAGCACGTCATTCGGAACGTCCCCTGCGTCAGCCAACTCGACAATCCCCACACCGACAGCGCCTATTGGGCTTCAGACCCCGACCGTAGAGACGAAACTCCGGACGGCTGCTGGATGAACGAACTTCCTGATGGTGGATCCTATGGTCAAGGCGCTAAAAATTGCCCCGGCCCCAGAAAAAAAGGATGCATCAGACCTGGCTCCTGTAACGTGACCTCGCTCTATATGCTGCTGTGCTTTTTCGACCTGACCCGATCCCCTGCCGCATATCCTGATGGCGCGCCGCTTTCAAGCTGGCTGCGCTCTAACCGTTTATCACCCACCTGGCTCTATGTCTATATGATGGATTACTGGGGAAAGGGACAGCAACTTTGGGATGGAATCCACCCTGCCTCCGCTTATAACAGCATCATCACGGCGCGTGGAGACTTCCTGAAAGATATCTGTCTCCAGTTCACACAAGGTAATGGAGGAGGCTGGTTGCCAGTCTATCAACCCAGTGTGACGCTGGCGGAATTCCAACGCGCCATCGACCAGGGCAGTCCAGCGCTGCTGAACTCCAGCCGTATGAAGCATGTCATCCTGGGGATTGGATATACCTATAAATTCGATGAACCCTACGTCATTGCGCATGATCCCTACGGCCGTAAAAATATCAACCTGACGCGCTGGAAAGCATACAACCGCTGCGGTGAGAAAGATCAGGAAGGCAAAGCCGTAACCTACCGCTTCAGCCGTCTTGATCCCAAGTATATGATCTATTTTAAGAAATCCAATTAGAAAGGGGGGAAATCATGGGAATCAATCTGAAAAGTATCGTTTCATCGGCGGCAGATCTCCTGCCGGGAGGAACCATCGTCCGTTCTCTGGTCGAAGGCGCGGGCCATCTGCTGGTTCGCAAAGCCGCCAAGGAAATCGGCATCGCAGATCGACAGATCGATCAAGTGCTATCTGGTGTGAAGAGGCTTGCGCAACAGGACCCTGAGTTGCAAGCCGCTCTCCAGAAGGAAGAGCAAGCCAGGCGGGAATTCGAAATGGCATTCTACGGCAAAGCCGCAGAGTTAAGTCCTCAGGCACAGCTCTGGCGGACGATTACACGCCCCTTGCTGTCGTTTAGCCTGGTGGGGCTTTTTGCCCTGGGAATACTGATCCAATATTATCAACAGGTGTTTATCAGCTTACCCGATCTGCTCATCATCCCTGAAGAGGTCGTCGAACTCTCCAAATGGGTCGTCGGCTTCTGGTTCACGTCACGCGGCGTCGAGAAGATCATCGGCTTGATGAAATAGAGCGGATAACGAAAACGCCCCTGTCGAACTATAGGATAGGGGCGTTATTATTTTCGCAATGTCTTAGTTTAACATATGTAGAATAGGACGCTGAGTGTGTTTTCTGACATAACTAGGGTGAACATACTCCCGCTCTGTGCGTATAATCACAACGAGAACGGGAATAGATACGTATCAAATATTGTAAAGAAGAGAATACCAGTCAAGTAAAAGAAACTAAGTAGCTGGCGAATTATTTAACAAACTGCTTGACAAAATATGATGGAGATGGTAAATTATGTTTGGAAGGCAACCGCTCGAAAAACTCAGAAATAAATCCACAAAGAAGAGTATTACCATGTATCAGCGAGACGCTTTAGCTCACTATTTTTCTGGTGTTGGCTCTCTTATTGGTAGCTTCTTCCCTGTGAGCTCCGAAAGCTTAGGGCTTCCATCAATCCACGAACCATCAATTAGAAAAATGAGATCGTGGATTGATGATGGTATCCAGATTCGAAAAATGTGGATATCATCAGTAGGCTTAGAACTTTCTGATGCTAAACCAAAACACTCCATTCACTCCACTTTTCAATTACCAATTAGGTTTCCTTAGTGTAATATATGCCTGATTCTGAAGATCCGCAGGGTGAAGATTTCCCGACTGAGCCAGAAGATATTGGAGACGTTGAGGAGATTCCACGCGAAACAAAAGGACTTGTTACGATTCAACAAGAATTGTATCGGCGTGGACCTCTCCCAATGGCTTCTGAGTTCGAGGTATATGAACGCACGCTTACTGGTGCAGGTGATCGTATTATAAAAATAGCTGAAAACGAACAGCAGCATAGATTTAGGATGGATATTAAAGAGTTTGAGTTCGAGGAGAAAAAATTATCTGCTGCTATTGAAGGGGTAAAAGATCAACGTGTATTAGAAAGAAGAGGACAAACTTTAGGAAGCTTGTTGGCGGCATTTATTATTGTGTGTGGCGTAATTTTAGCAATGTATGACCATGAATGGGTCGCTACAACACTAATTGTATCAACCCTGACAATTGTTTTCGGTGGATTTTTATTCACACGTCAACGGACCCCGGTAAAAACCACTAAAGATTTACCTACCGGCGAAGACCCTCCTACAGAATAGTACTAGCCTTTTTAAACAGGCTTACCATCTTCAAATTCAAGCACCAATTCCATAGTATCTTCCTTTTTACGTAGACCCATTAGCCCTACTTCTAATTATATCTCTTAGTGCTTGTTCGCATAATGAGAGGTGCTTTTTTGTAATTATGAGTTCCAAATGGGTCGTCGGCTTCTGGTTCACGTCACGCGGCGTCGAGAAGATCATCGGCTTGATGAAATAGAGCGGATAACGAAAACGCCCCTGTCGAATATCACGATAGGGGCGTTATTATTTTCTGTTTTCAGATCCGATCAATTGCCGGCTCCAGAGCCTTTTCTCAGGAGTTCAATTGATTCCAACAGATGCTTCAGCCGGAACGGTTTGTATAGATATCTCACGTTCTGAGAATCTGGCGCTTCGACGTCGCTATCGATGGACTGGCTCTGGATAATGATGATCTTAGCCTCTTTGTGGATTTGCTGTACACGTTCGACCAGCTCCTTCATATCCGTGTCGGAAGGTGACGCATGTAAGATGACAATTTCGATTTCATGACGGTGCTCGTACAGTAATTCAATCCCTTCCCATAAACGATTAGTATGCAATGCCCGGTATTGTTCGCGTTGTAGAACGTCCGTTAAAAGTTGCAGCATCACCGGCTCATGGCAGATGACCAGCACGGAGCGAGCCTCGTCTTCTGCTGTGCCGCTCTTCGTTGCAACGCCTCTCGTAATGGGAAGAGCAGGAAAATGAAATGTAATCGTAGTGCCTCGACCTGCCTGGCTGTCGATGTTGATAATCCCCTGATGCTGATCGAGGATATGCTTGACCATGATCATGCCCAGCCCCGGATGCTCATGGACAGGTTTTGTGCTGAAAAATGGTTTAAAGAGGCTCTCTCTGACTTTGGTGGTCATCCCCAGACCGGTATCTTGTATGGCAATCCAGACACTGCCGTTTTTCGCCTCTACCAATCCCAGATCGTAACTGTCCTCGTAGTTCAACTTTCCGGTCCTGATGCGCAAAGCCCCCTCCTTACCCAGCGCATCCTTGGCATTGATGAAGATATTAAAGAGCGCCCTCTGCAACTGCAGCCGGTCACCGGAAAGAGGCAGTGAGCCGGGATACAATTCTAATGTCAAGGGTATCAGGTTTCCCAGAATGGATTTAACCAGCGGCACGATTTCCCGCAGGAGCTGGTTAAGGTCAACGCTGCCATGCAACCCGGTTTCCCCGTTCAACATACTGCGTAACTGAGTGGTCACGCGGGAAGCATTTTTAGTTTCGCACTCTATTGCCTCAAGATCGGATGAGATGTGAATATCGTGTTTCAGCGCTTTGTTGATAGAGCTGACTCGTTCAGCAATATGATGCAGCGCTCGATCGAATTCGACCGTCAACGCGCCGGCGACAGCTCCTGATGAACGCAATGCATCACAGCGTGTCGCATTCGGATAAATGGTAAACCC
Organism: bacterium; assembly: GCA_018812585.1. Taxonomy (GTDB): domain Bacteria; phylum Electryoneota; class B3-LCP; order B3-LCP; family B3-LCP; genus JAHJDJ01. The sequence continues at coordinate 1,799 of JAHJDJ010000325.1, read as the reverse complement.
AGAACTGGACTTGGTCAACCGCTTCACAGGCTGTTCTTTTACAGTCTGTTCCTGCAGCATCAAAACTCCGATTACCCTGCCAAGATTATTCCATTGTTCGTTGGTGCTGGGTTCGCGGAAGAGAGGAACTTTGTTCAGGATGGGTTGGTACGAGGCGTAACGGAGACCCTTGCAAAGTATTGCGATGGTGGGGGGGAGGCGGATTTGTTTTTCAAAGATAGAGGCAATGGAACGCGCCTCCGGCATCGATCTGACTTGGACGACAACTCCATCGAACCCTGGACTCAGTTTTTCCAATTGCAGAAGATCGATGGTGTGAAAAGTCGCATTGATCCCGCGGCTGGCGAGAGTATGCTTAATGCGTGTGCCGCCATCTTTGTCCTGCCCAGTGATTGCAATCAGCCGTTTCTGCATAACCGCCACATAAAGAGGATGTTCAGAAGATCAAAGACAAATTATAAATGATTCGCAGAAAAGACAATGGTTTTCAATGATTTCTTAAGCCTCTGCCGAAGTTTATGCAGAACAGGCAAAAACAGATCGTCCGATTTGATAAAATACTCCAAATCCGCTTGACTTGTCAGACGCTTTTTCTTACCTTATTGGGCGGGTTTTTCAGCCCGTTTTTTAAACCGATTTATAAGTGCTTCCAAAAGCGCCACAACTTAGGAGATGATAATGGAGTTCTTGAAAGAACTTGGTATAGAAGGTGTGAATCCCGGCGCATGTTCTGGACCGGGGGCCTGGAGTCCGACAGAGGGACGTGATCTGCTGGCATCCATAAATCCAACCAATGGCAAAGAGATCGCCCGCGTAGCGCAAGCGAACGAATCCGACTATGAAAAGGTGATGGAAGCCGCTTCTGAAGCTTTCCTTGAATGGCGTATGATCCCAGCGCCCAAACGCGGTTTAATCGTCCGCGAATTGGGGGATGCTCTACGAGCCAAGAAAGACGCATTGGGCCGCCTGGTGACCCTGGAAATGGGCAAGATCGTGCAGGAGGGCTGGGGCGAAGTTCAGGAAATGATCGACATCTGCGATTTTTCTGTGGGACTATCACGTCAACTTTATGGCAATTCCATGCATTCCGAACGTCCCCTCCACCGCATGTTTGAACAGTGGCATCCTCTGGGGATCGTCGGCGTCGTCTCAGCCTTCAATTTCCCCGTCGCAGTCTGGTCCTGGAACGCCGCTTTAGCCGCCGTTTGCGGTGACGTCACGCTTTGGAAACCATCCTCGGAAACACCCTTGACTGCAGTCGCCGTGCAGAAAATCTGCAACGACGTGATGAAAGCCCATAAATTACAGGGTGTGTTCAATCTCATGATCGGCAAAGGCCGCGTCATCGGCGACCGCCTGATTTCCGATAAACGCATTCCGCTGGTCTCCTTTACCGGTTCAACTCAAATCGGCTTCCACGTCGGCGAAGTTGTCGGCAAGAGATTAGGCCGCACAATCCTCGAATTGGGTGGCAACAACGCCGTCATCGTCGACGAAACTGCGGACATCGAGATAGCGCTGCGAGCCGTCCTGTTCGGAGCTGTGGGTACTTCCGGACAACGCTGCACCTCAACCCGCCGCGTTTTCCTGCATAAAGATATCGCCAAATCCTTCACCGAAAAGTTGCTGAATGCCTATAAGCAAGTGCGCCTCGGTGACCCGCTGGATGAAAGCACCCTGATGGGACCGCTGGTTAACAAAGCGGCTGTCGTGACTATGGAAGAAGCCCTTGAAACCATCAAGAAAACTGGCGGCGAGATCCTGTCCGGCGGAAAACGCATTGAACGCCCCGGATTTTT
>JAHJDJ010000324.1 GCA_018812585.1 bacterium | reverse complement strand
TGTTTACGGCGCTGATTTAGACGGCGATGGGGATAAAGATGTCCTGTCGGCGTCTTCTGACAACAAAATCGCCTGGTATGAGAACCTGGATGGGCAAGGGGCTTTCGGAGTTCAGCAAGTCATTACACACGACGCGGATGGCGCTCATACTGTATTCAGCGCCGATCTGGATGGTGACGGTGATTACGACGTGCTCTCAGCGTCTCATGATGATAACAAGATTGCCTGGTACGAGAATCTAGATGGTCAAGGCGCGTTCGGACCTCAGCATGTTATCACTATCACCGCTTATGGGGCGCAATGTGTTTATAGCACAGATTTAGACGGAGACCAGGACAATGATGTCCTCTCGGCGTCTTCTCTTGACGACAAAATCGCCTGGTACGAGAACTTAGACGGTCAAGGTGCATTTGGACCTCAGCAGGTTATTACCGCCAGCGCAGACGGTGCGCTATCTGTTTATAGTACCGACTTGGACGGCGATGGTGACAACGACGTGCTTTCTGCATCTTATCAAGACAATAAGATTGCCTGGTACGCAAACACCGACGGTCTGGGTCAATTTGGACCACAGCAGGTCATTGCCGAATGGGTGGTCGAAGCCTATTCTGTTTACAGCGCTGACTTGGATGGCGATGGTGATAACGACGTTCTCACAGCGTCTTGGTATGATAACAAGATTTCCTGGTACGAGAACACAGACGGTTCAGGGACGTTTGGACTTCAGCAGATCATCACAAACAACGCAGATCGTGCTTATTCAGTTTATAGCATTGGCCTTGATGGTGATGGTGATAACGATGTGCTTTCGGCTTCGTTTGATGATTCCAAAATCGCCTGGTACCGTAATGAAGGACCATTAGGATTCAACCAAGGAAGCAATTCTTCCTCAATCCCCCATTCATTTCGCGTTCGTTCCATCCACCCCAATCCCTTCAATCCCACAACAGCAATCAGCATTCAGTTATCAGCACTCAGCCACGTAAACCTGTCGGTTTATGACATTTCCGGGCGGAAAGTTGCTACGCTAATTGATGGCTTCCGCAATGCTGGCAGCTACGAAGTCACCTTCGATGGATCGAAACTCGCTTCTGGCATCTACTTCTACCGCCTCACCGCAGGCGATTACACCGCTAACGGCAAAGTGGTTTTAATGAAGTAATGACGAAATTTCTATATCGGGATCGCCCTCGACCCCGACAATTATTGTGCTGGCAGACGCCCTCGTCTGCCAGAGTATTATAGGCGTCAGGTCACCGCTACGCTAAGGACTCTGACGCAACATCCAATCAAAACCACCTCCGGAGCAATCTGGGGGTGGTTTTTTTTTCGTCCCGCAGGGACTGAAGGAATGTAGCCCGGGAATTCATTCCCGGGGGATATTGCGGAGAAAACCAAGCCCCAGAATTCATTCTAGGACACTTGGCTGTCAGTCGTTTCTTAACCGAAGCAATCGAATCCAAAATCCTGAATTCACTGTATTCAGTGTGATCCACATCACATTTACCTTCTGCCATAACGCGATTTTATCAATATGTGACAAAAACGCGTACAAAAAAAGCGTCCCCGTGAAAAAAATAGCTTGACTTAGGCAGTAAAAGTTTTGTATATTGTCTGATGCAGTTTTCTGCACCCTGTCGCATCATATCATACCTTTGATGAATATCACCTGCAACCGCAACAAATCTGAGGAAGGCAACATGACCAAACGAATGACTGCTATTTGTGGAGGAATGGTTCCCGCTATGCTGTGTCTGGCGGCCGCGTTTACTTTTCTGGTTTACGCTCCGTCAGCTCAAGGTAACGAAGTGGTCCAGTTTGAAAACAACTGGGGCGCTGCCGGATTCAATCTGCTTGACCAGAATGTCAATAGCGTTGAATTAGTCTTCTCCGTCCCACAGATGGAACTCGCCGATATCGATATCGATGGCGAAATGATGCAGAACGTCTTGATTTCAGGCGTGATTCTGCCGAACAATGCCGGCGCTCCGAACCTGCCCGGGACGGGCCGCTTTATCGCTATTCCGGAAGGCGCCTCCGTCGAATTGGAAATCATAGAAGTTCGCACCGAAATATTTCGGAATGTCAATCTCGCGCCCGCATTCGAGATCCCTCGTGAAAACGATGATTCCCCCTTGAAATATATCAAGGACAATACCATCTACGGCGTCGATGCCTACTACCCAGCAGAACCGGTCATGATGTCGGAAGTGACTCAGATGCGCGGCGTCGATGTGGTAACCGTCGGTGTGACCCCCTTCCAGTACAATCCTGTGACCAAAGAACTGGTCGTCTACAAAGACATCAAAGTACGCATTAATTTCTTTGGTGGAACGGGCCAGTTTGGTGAAGACCGCCTGCGCAGCCGCTGGTGGGAACCAATGCTGCAGCAGCATTTGCTGAATTACGCCTCCCTGCCGAAAGTGGACTTTGAAAATCGCACCGGTACCGATGAGAGCAATGTCGAATATCTGATTATAGTCCCTGATGATCCTATTTTCATCGCCTGGGCAGACACCTTGAAGCGCTGGCGAAACGAACAGGGTATTCTGACCGGTATCACGACGTTGACCGAAATCGGCGGAAACAACTCCACCCTGATCGAAAATTACGTCAATAATGCTTACTATACCTGGGATCCAGCTCCCGCCGCCGTACTGCTGTTATCGGACTATGAAAACTCCGGAGACGTTTATGGCATAACCTCACCGCGCTGGAATAACTACTGTGCGTCAGACAATATCTATGCAGACGTCACCGGTAACGAGCTGCCCGATATCGCCTTTGCCCGTATCACTGCGCAGACCAACCTGCACCTGTCGACCATGATCGGCAAAATGCTGGATTACGAACGCTATCCTTACACCGATGCTGGTTTTTACGATCACCCCCTGATCGCTGGCGGCTGGCAGACCGAGCGCTGGTTTATTCTCTGCTGTGAAGTGATCTATGGCTATCTCGCCAACGTTCACGGCAAGAATCCGGTGCGTGAATATGCCATCTATTCTGGGACTCCAGGTTCAATCTGGTCATCAAACGCAAATACCTGGATGGTCACTGATTATTTCGGTCCGACAGGACTGGGTTATATCCCCGCGAGCCCATCTTACCTGACTGATTGGGGCGGCAATGCCACGCGCATCAATAACGATTTGAATGCAGGCGCTTTCATCCTGCAGCACCGCGATCACGGATCCAATTTCGGTTGGGGTGAACCGGATTATCGGATCTCTGACCTGAGCGGTTTGAATAATGACATGTACCCCTACGTCTTCTCCATCAATTGCCTGACAGGAGAATTCGATTTGGGATCAGAAGTTTTCGCCGAAGCGTTCCATCGCATGAACCATGGCGCTCTGGGCGTTATGGCAGCCAGCGAAGTTTCCTATTCGTTTGTGAATGACACCTACGTCTGGGGCACTTACGATTCCATGTGGCCGGATTTTGATCCAGGCTATGGCTCTGATCCGACCGGTCTGAACGATCTGCGCCCCTGCTTCGGTAACGCTTACGGTAAGTGGTATCTGGAAGCTTCCTCCTGGCCCTATAACCCTTCGAATAAGGACGAAACCTACTTTCTGTTCCACCACCACGGTGATGCTTTCATGACGCTGTACTCGGAAGTGCCGCAGAATCTGAATGTCGTCCATGACGGCGCCATTTTAGGCGGGCAGTCTGACTTCACAGTCACCGCCGATGCAGACGCACTGATCGGACTGAGTGTCGATGGCGAGTATCTGGCTGCTGGAGTTTCAACCGGCGCTCCCACGACTCTGTCATTCGATCCGTTGCTGCCGGGTCAGACCATGCGTGTCACCGTCACCAAAGCGAACTACTACCGTTACATGTCAGGCGTCCCGGTAGTGCCGCCTTCTGGTCCTTATGTCAGCTTCAACTCAGTTGATGTCAACGATGCCATTGTCGGCAACAACAACGGCCAGTGGGACTTCAGCGAAAACGTCAACCTGACTGTCGAAGTCAAGAACATCGGTGTTTCTACGGCCAATGACGTCAACGTCAACATCGTCACCGAGCACCCGGAAATCACCGTCGTGGATGGCGTGGAAGCTTATGGCAATATCGCCGCAGGTGATTCTGTTTCCATCGCCAACGGTTTTGAAGTTCAGTCTTCAACTAACATCGTTGATGGAGAACTGATCACCTTCATCCTGACAGCAACCTCAGGCGCTGAAAGTTGGGAATCCTATTTCGCCGTTCCAGCATACTCTCCGGTGGTCACTTTCGATAATCTGGTTATCGATGACCCGACAGGGAATAACAACGGCGCGCTGGATCCCGGCGAAACCGCCGATCTTGATCTGACTCTGCTGAACGACGGTCACACAGTCGCTGGCAATGTCGTGCTGACGCTGACCAATGATAATCCCGACGTGACCATCACCGGCAGTCCGGCGAATTACGGCAGCATCATTGCTGGGGCTACTGCCATGCAATCTTTCGTGCTGGTTGCCGACGCTGGAATGGCCAGCGGAGTCGTCGTCACATTCACCATGGATATCGTCGCTGATAATGGTTATGTCACCAGCGAAACCTTTGATATCCTGGTCGGAGACGAACGTAATCTGCCTTCCGGTCCGGATGCTTATGGCTACCTCGCCTGGGATAACCTTGACGGTGGTCAGGGACATCCTTACAACTGGGTCGAAATCGCCCCGTCTCAAGGCGGACCGGGTATCAACAATGGTCCCACCAGTGACGATCAGACAGTGCAGGTCACGCTGCCCTTTACCTTTACCTACTATGGGCAGAACTTCAATAACATTTCAATCTGCTCTAACGGTTGGATCGCCATCGGCAGCCAGACCTCCACAGATTACTCCAACTCCGGCATCCCCAATTCTGACGGTCCTGGCAACATGATCGCCTTGAACTGGGACGACCTGCATCCGGGATACGGTGGCACCGAAATCTGCACTTACTATGATGCGGCCAACCATTACTTTGTGGTGGAATACTACAATATCTCTCACTACGGTACAGGTGGCAGCCAACGCGATACTTTCCAGGGAATTCTGTATGATCCCGCCTACTACAGCACCGCGACAGGCGACGGTATCGTTCTGTGTCAGTACCACACTGTCAGCGATTTCAGTTCCTCGACTTTCGGAATCGAAAACAGCACAGAAACCATCGGATTGCAGTATGGCTTCGATGGTTCCTGGGATACGCACGCTTGGGTTGTTGAACCAGGACGCTCCATCACCTACACCACAGGCGAAGCCGGCACAGCCGAATTCACCTGTGAGCTGAATTATACTTCCGGATCTCCTGTTCCTCCGACTGGCGGTAATGTCTACTATTCGATTTACATCGAAAACATCGGCGCTTCCGCAGCCAACTTCGACGGCTGGCTGGACGTCAGCTATGAAGGCGGCGTCCCGACACTGATTGCTCTGCGTGCCTTCACTGGATTCCTGCCGGGCTGGGCGATCAACCGTCCAGATATGTTCTTCCCGGTACCGGCAGCCTACGCGCCGGGTAATTACAGCTTCGGCGGCCATGTCGGAACCTATCCAGGAACAGTCTTAGCGGAAGACTTCTTTTCCTTCACCAAGACGGGCGACTTCGACGGAGAATTCATCCCGTTTGTGCCGGATGGCGTGCCCAATCCGTTCGATCGCATTGACACGGGCGACCTGGCCAGCATGGTGCCTGATGAGTACGAGATCTTAGGATCTTACCCCAACCCCTTCAACCCGACCGCGACTATCAGCTATGCGCTGCCGGAAGCGGGCAAGGTATCCCTGAAGGTCTTTGATATCAGCGGCCGAATGGTCACAGAACTGGTCAATAGCCAGCGTGAAGCAGGCTATCATGAAGCCACTTTCGAAGCATCAGGTCTGGCTTCAGGCGTCTACATCTACCAGTTGAAGGTGAACGATTTCACCGCCAATGGTAAGATGATCTTGATGAAATAGCTGATAGCGAGTAGCTGTTAGCTTTTAGCCGTAGGGGCGAACCATGTGTTCGCCCTTTTTAACAATATCATCGGATGACCCGTGGGTTTTATACCTACGGGACATAAAAAAGCCCGTCAGATTCCGAATTGTTCAGAATTTGACGGACTTCAAGACTGTGGTACTTGTTCCACCAGATTGCTTCGTTGTTCGCCGATCAAATCGTCGAACTTCCTCGCAATGACTTCGAAAATAACCTATTTTTTCAACACTGTCAGCGACACTCTCTGCACGGTATCCAGATCGCCCAGGTCCGCATAGCCGAAATCAGCGCGGATCTGCCAGGTAGTGATGGGGATGGCAAACCCTGTACCGAAAGACCACTCTTCGCTGTCGTGTTCGAAGATGCGGCCCGCGCGCAGGAAAAACAACCTCCTGAAAGAGTATTCCAGACCCGCTTTCCAGAAGGTCAAGCCTTCATTGATATGCCGTCCATCCAGCGCCACGATCACGTCATGGTCATCGTTGGCGCGGAAAGCCTCTTCCTGGCCCCAGATCCTCCAGCCTAAACCCACCTGGAAGGTCAACGGTAGAGGCCAGGCGGTCATCTGGTATTCGGTAGCAGGTTCGTCCGCTTCGCTGGTCAGGATGTCGCGTCCTTCCAACTTCATTTCGCCGCCCAGGTTGGTCATCGCCATACCGATGCTCAAGCCGGGGAGATCGGTCGTCAGCGACGTCCCGATATCGAAGGCGATGGTCGACGCGGTTTCGTGAAAAAGCTTCTGGTAGATGTATTTCGCCGAGCCGCCTACGCTGAATTGATCGGACAACTGGTGTGCATAGGTAAAGCCCAACGCCAGGTCGCGGTATTCGACCATGACGTTGTTGCCTTCCTGATAGTTCAGTGTGGTCTGTTCAAATTCATCGCCGCCCAGAGAAACCACAGACACGCCGACCGCGCCAGCATACCCGACCGGTACTATCACGCCGATATATTGATGACGTAACTCTGCGATCCAGTCGGCATAATAAGCGCTCACGGCGATGCTGCGATCTGCGGTAATCCGGCCGGGATTCCAGAAGAGAGCATCCGGCCCGTCAACAATCGCGACGCCCGCGCCCGCCATCCCGGTCAGACGCGCCCCCACGCCGATCTGCAAGAATTGTGCAGCCGTGGTGCCGACTTTATCAAAAGCAAACCCCTGCGTTGCGAAGAGCAGGATCAGAAGTATGGTTTGTAGCGCTCGTTTCATCGAATAACCATCAGTTTACCGGTGTGAGTTTCGCCCTGCCTGGATTTGACGACGTAAACATAAACACCGTAAGCCACTTTCTGCCCTTCGTGATTCAGCAGATCCCAGAAAAGCACGCCATCGTCCGAACCGGCGTCATAATCAAGCGTCACGACCTTGTTGGCTGATACTGTGTAGATATCGATCGTGCATTGCGAGGGTAGATGCGTGAACATCACCTTCGATTCGTAGGGATTCGTTTCCAACCCTGAGCTGACGATCAGCGGATTGGGAACGACCTTGATATCGGATAGATCAGGAGTTTCTGAAGAAATCGTCGGCGCTTCCGTCGAAAATTGATAGACCAGGGCGTTGTTGAATGGTTTGAAGGTTTTTATCTCGAAGACGTCATCTACCGAGGGCGGGATAGTGCCTACTGGGCCGTTCTGTGTAAAGATATAAACGATTGACCCAACAGTATCTACTTCGTCATCATGCAGCACCAGGATATCGGGCCATAGTGTGCCAAAATTAGGATCCGGATTATAGCCGTCGCCGCCGGGGATCAGATCCCAACCGTAAGGTCCCACGCTGCCACTGCCGGTGAATA
>JAHJDJ010000323.1 GCA_018812585.1 bacterium | reverse complement strand
TGAAGCAAATTTACAGGAAGCCATACAGCGGCGGCTTCAAAAGCGCAGTTCAGCAGAAAGCTCCGACTCCGATCAAATGCCTCCGGGGCACGTTCACTAACCTGAAAATGATGACTCAATACAATGAATCCCATTGAAAAAATAATCGACGCAAGCATCAAGAATCGTCTGCTCATTATTCTGTTGACAGCCGCCATTGTGGCGCTGGGCGGCTGGGCGATGTTGACCATTCCGGTTGACGCCATCCCAGACCTTTCCGACGTGCAAGTGATCATCATGGCCGATTACCCCGGTCAATCTCCTCAAGTCGTCGAAGATCAAGTCATCTATCCATTGACCACCGCCATGTTGTCAGTTCCCTTTGTGAAGGATGTGCGCGGTTACAGTTTTTTTAATTTCGGGATGGTTTACCTGCTTTTCGAAGACGGCACCGATATCTACTGGGCGCGCAGCCGGGTGCTGGAATACTTAAACCAAGCAGCCCAGCGTATGCCTGAAGGCGTCACCCCCCGATTGGGACCAGATGCCACCGGTCTGGGATGGGTCTACCAATATGTTCTAAAATCTAACCGTCATAACCTCGCTGAATTGCGCTCGCTGCAGGATTGGTACTTGCGATACGAATTGCAGACGGTTCCGGGTGTGGCTGAGGTGGCCAGTATCGGTGGTTTCGTAAAACAGTACCAGGTCGTGGTTGACCCGGATAAACTGGCCTCTTTTGGGATCCCTATCAATAAGGTAAAAATGGCCTTGAAAGCGTCAAACAATGACGTCGGCGGCCGCCTCATCGAAATGGCTGAAACCGAGTATTTTGTGCGGGGGTTGGGGTATCTCAAAGGCGACAGTGACCAAGATATTATCCGGCAAATCGAACAGATCGGACTGGGTAGTAATTCTGCTGGTCAGCCAGTCCTGCTGAAGCAAGTCGCCAATGTACAGGTGGGTCCGGAACTGCGCCGCGGCATTGCCGAATGGAATGGCGAGGGTGAAATCGTCGGTGGTATTGTGGTGATGCGCTACGGTGAAAATGCTCTGGCAACGATCACCCGGGTAAAAGATAAACTGCAGGAACTTGAAGCTGGTCTCCCGGAAGGCGTCGAGATTATCACAGCTTATGATCGTTCTGACCTGATCCATCGTGCCATTGACAATCTGCGCGGTAAATTAACCGAAGAATTAATTGTCGTCGCCTTGATTACCATACTGTTTCTACTGCATATAAGAAGCGCATTGGTTGCTCTTTTTACTCTCCCTGCCGGAGTATTAATTGCCTTCCTGGCGATGAAACTGCTGGGCATCAATGCCAATATCATGAGTTTGGGAGGCATCGCTATCGCTATCGGAGTGATGGTGGATGCAGCTATAGTGATGGTTGAAAACGCGCATAAGCATCTGGAACGGAGCGACAGCAAAAAGCCTCACGCGGAGATTATTTCAGAAGCGGCAAGAGAAGTCGGTCCAGCGCTGTTTTTCAGTCTGTTGATTATCATGGTCAGTTTCCTGCCAGTTTTCAGTCTGCAGGCCCAGGAAGGGCGCCTCTTCAGCCCTTTGGCATATACCAAAACCTTTGCCATGGGGGCTTCGGCTTTGTTAGCGATTACTATAATTCCGGTTTTGATGGTCTTTTTCGTGCGCGGGAAGATCATGGCCGAAGAGAAAAATCCACTTTCCCGGATATTGATTAGAGCTTATCACCCCGTCATTAAGATTGTCCTCCGCTGGCCTGCGGCGGTAATCCTGATCAGTATATTACTGCTTGCGTTGACCATCTGGCCCTGGAGTCGGTTAGGCAGTGAGTTCATGCCTCCCTTGAACGAGGGGGATCTCCTCTATATGCCCACGACCCCACCGGGCATTTCATCTGAAAAAGCCAGAGAATTGTTGCAGCAGACCGACCGGATCATCGCCAGTTTCCCCGAAGTTACGTCTGTGTTAGGGAAGATCGGACGGGCAGAAACGGCGACAGATCCTGCCCCGTTATCGATGATTGAAACCACCATCATTCTGGAAAAAGATCAATCCAAATGGCGGGCGGGTGTCGATACGGATTCACTGATACGCGCGCTGGATGCTGCGATTCAGTTTCCCGGCCTGACCAACGCCTGGACGATGCCCATCCGCACCCGCATCGATATGCTGTCGACTGGAATTAAAACTCCGGTCGGTATCAAGATCATGGGGAGCGATCTAAATGTTTTATCTGAGTTAGGTAAAGAGATTGAGGGCTTGGTTGCAGGTCAATCAGGTGTGACGTCAGTTTACGCGGAACGGATTGTCGGTGGACGGTATATCGATATCGACATTGATCGGGAGGAAATTGCCCGGTATGGGCTGACAATAGGAGATGTCCAGGACGTCATAAAATCAGCGATGGGCGGGATGAACGTGACCTGGATCGTGGACGGGCAGGCTCGCTATCCGGTCAATGTCCGCTACCCTCGGGAAAGACGAGATGATCTGAACGATATTAAGCGGATTCTGGTACCCATTGGTCAAGGTGGATCGGTTCCCCTGGCACATTTGGCAAGTATCAAGATCGCTGACGGCCCACCGATGATCAAAACCGAGAATGCGCGCAAGACTGTCTGGGTTTATGTCGATACACGGCAGAGCGATATCGGTGGTTTCGTCGCACAGCTCCAAAACACGGTCAGGGCAAACATAGACTTGCCTGCAGGATATTCACTGGTCTGGTCCGGCCAATTTGAGTACATGGAACGCGCCGCCAAGCGGTTGCAGTTGATTGTGCCTCTGACCATACTGATTATCTTTTTCCTGCTGTTTCTCCATTTCGGCAACGTAGCTGAATCATTGGTTGTCATGTTAAGTCTTCCGTTTGCCCTGGTGGGAGGCGTCTGGCTGATGTTCTTCCTGGGATATAACATGTCCGTGGCTGTCGCGGTGGGCTATATCGCTCTACTTGGGTTAGCGGCAGAAACCGGTGTTGTAATGCTGGTTTACCTGGATGAAGCTTACAAGAGGTTTAGCCGGGAAAACAGGATGAAGTCAGTTACAGACCTGCGGAATGCCATTTCAGAGGGCGCCGTGGACCGTGTCCGGCCAAAGCTGATGACGGTTGCGACCACAGTGATTGGTCTGCTGCCCATCATGATCGGTTCCGGCACTGGATCGGAGGTTATGAAACGGATCGCCGCGCCTATGGTCGGTGGTTTAGTATCATCCACTGTTTTGACGCTTGTAATTTTACCGGCAATTTATTTTTATATCAAAAGACGCCATGTCGCACAATAAAATCATAGAATAAAAAAATAAGAAAGAAGGAAAAAACCATGAATCGAAGTATCAAAATCATTACAATTACTGCATTGTTAGCAGTCGGGTTGCTGCTCATTTTCAGTGGCTGTAACAAAGCCGAAAAGCAACCAGCATCGAAAGCTGAAGCTGAACAAACTACTCAGAAAGCTAAGATGGTGGGTAGCTCAGGAATGTCCACCGCAGGCTTAGCCTATGTCACTACTGCTGATAATCTGTATAGCTGCAGCCACCATCCCTACCTGATTTCAGACAAACCCGGCGTCTGCCAGGAATGCAATATGTCGCTGACTAAGATGAGCGATGAAGACGTCGCCAAGCTGCGCGCCTCGCACCCCAAAGGCTGCCCTATGTGCAACGTAGTCCTTCAGGGTGATTCTGAAGTGACTAAGTGCGAAAAATGCGGCATGGCTTTAGTGGCAGTCCCGGGCGGAGACCATTCCGGGCACAACCATTAAAACTTGTGAATTGTACTGAAGAAGAGGACTCAAGAGCAGCTTGAGTCCTTTTTTATTTAAAGGGTAGCCTGCAGTACCAGGTAGTAACAATGGAATGGAATTCCCTTAAATTTCGTCTAAGATACATCGGGATTTTAAAGTACCAGAAATCATCTCTTTTCATAATGCCTGCCGCAACAAAGTCTGAAAAAAATGCAAAATTACCTTGCATTCCTACTATGTAGTTATTATATTTGTAGCAATCTACACATTATCATACTACACAAGGAGTGGTCTTAATGACTATCGTACCACACGAACAAGTTCCTTTCTGGGTCATACATCTTGCCGCGGCATTCAGAGAGCATTTGGAAAATGTTCTTTCAGAACTCAACCTGAAAGTGCCGGAAGCGATCATCATTAAAGCGTTAACGACTTACGGATCACTCCCTTTAGTGGCAATAGCGAAACATATGTCTTTTGCACACCCATCAGCCTTGAGGCATGTCGATGTCCTGGAGGAAAAAGGTTTGATCGAGCGTCAGCCTCATCCAAACGATAGACGCATCAAACTTCTCGTTTTAACGGGTGAAGGGAAAAAAATAGCGCCTGCGGTTTCGAAAATCATGGAAAAGGTTATCCGTCCCAAAAGCATGGGGTTAACCGAATCCGAGTATGATCAATTGCTTAAGTTGTTGAAGCAGGCTTATTCCAAAATAGGTCGCGAGTTTCCCCATTTTACGGCGTTGGCTGACAGTTCTAAAGGTGAAGCCCACAAATTGACCTCCAGAAAAGGAGATATAGATAAATGAAAATGCCTGTCTTAAAACACAACCTCATCTGGCTTATCCTCGCTGGAGCGATCCTCTCACTTTCCGGTTGCGCTGGATGGCGGCCGGTTCGTGAGGCCGAGCTGCCACCTGCGCCGGAACAGTACCTGAATGCATCTCTCACGGGGGACGCCTGCGATGATGCCTGGTGGGAGGTCTTCGCCGATCCAGCGCTGGACAGCCTGATGCTGGAAATGTTTTCACGTAATCTCACGCTGGAGCAGGCCGTCGCACGTCTGGATCAATCGCGTGCTGGATCTGTTGCCGCTCGTGCGGGTTGGTTTCCGGCCATCATGGCACAGGGCAGTTACGTCGAAAACGGAGAAGTGGAAGATGAAGCAAGCGTAGTTCCCAATATGGCGCTGGATCAGGATCCCTTTAGTGGCTCCCTGGCCGCCTCTTATGAAATCGACGTTTGGGGCAAAGTTGCCGCGGGCTATGCGGCCGCACATGCTGGTTATCACGCGTCTCACGAAGAATTGCGTGCCTTGACCATCACTATGTCAGCGCAGTTGGCTCGCAGTTATTACTTAGTCACAGAACTATCTCACCAATTGCATCTCTTAAATCAAACAGTAACCTCCTACCAGAATTCTTTTACTCTGGTACTAAGCCGTTATAATCGCGGTATCGTGACATCTCAGGACGTTTACCAGTCGAAGACTCTTCTGGCAAGCGCAAAGGCGCAGCGAACTTTGGTTGACGCGAATCTTAAAACCGCGCAGCACGGACTTTCTGTACTACTGGTCGAATATCCTCGTAATGATTTTATCCCCTATCGCCCCCAGATTCCGACTTCGCTGGAGACGATACCAGTCGGAGTTCCCAGCGACTTGATTAACCGCAGGCCGGACGTGCGCGCAGCTTACTTCCGCATGATTTCCGCCGACCGCAGCGCCGCCGAAGCCGTGGCAGCCAGACTTCCGAGTTTTTGGGTAACTGGATCTCTAAGTCAAAGTGGTGAGGAGATTAAAGATCTTTTAAATCCTGAGGGTATGATCTGGAGCGTCATAGGCAATGTTACCGCGCCGCTTTTTCAGGGGGGGAGACTGCAGGCGAATTCCGCTCGCGCCGAGGCGTTATTCCGAGAGAGTCTGTCACATTACAAAGCGACCGTCCTGAATGCCTACTACGAAGTTGAAAATGCGCTGGTAAGGCTGGAGTCACTCTCTAATTATGTCAACCAGCTCGAAGTTCAGGTCGCGTCCGCTGAAGCTTCTTTGAGATTAACCAACCAGAACTATCTTAGAGGTATTACAAATTACTTAAACGTCGTCGTAGCTCAGACGACCTACTTCAACGCACGCAATAGTCTTATTGCTGCACAGATTGATCTGGTAGATGCGTATATATCGCTTTCGGTGGCAGTCGGAGGCGGATGGACAGATGAGATGATCGAACAATACATCCTTTCGCAGGAATAACCGTGGAGATAAAGTCACATGGCAAAGTTCATTAAAATAAAATATATCCTGCCGCTGCTGATTATTATTGGCGGCATTCTGATCATGATGGGGCTTAGCGCCAACCGCAAGCCGCCTGCTCGGGAAGAGAGACAATATGCGGGTGTCCTGGTGCAGGTCATTGAAGCTGAAGCTGGGAACCGGCAGGTCATGATTGTGGGGACCGGAACGGTCAGCCCGCGTTATGAATTCAACCTGGTGCCGCAGGTGTCCGGAATCGTGGAATGGGTCCATCCCGATCTTGCCACTGGTGGACGCTTCGCAGCAGGAGATACCTTGCTGAAAATAGAAGCAAAGGACTATCTGTTAGCGGTACAACAGGCAGAAGCGGCTGTCGCGCAAGCACAATACCAGCTCGAGTTAGAGCAAGCCAATTCGGAAATTGCCCTTGAGGAGTGGAAACTGATGAACGGCGATCTGGATCAATCTGAGCCTGATCCTTTGGTATTACGAGAACCCCAGTTGCGCCAGGCAAACGCTTCCATGAAATCAGCGCAGGCCAGTCTGGAGATGGCCAAGTTGAGCTTGGGAAGAACCGCTCTTCGAGCGCCGTATAACTGTCGTGTCCGAAATATGTCCGTATCACCCGGCCAATTAGTGGGTCTTTTAACTCCTCTTGCCTCTCTCTATTCTGCCGATGCCGTGGAAGTAGCAGTCGGATTATCAATGGCTGACCTGCCCTGGATCGAAGTGCCCGGTGCGTCAGCGGTGATCAGTCTTGATACTGGCGAAGAAGTTTTGCAATGGAACTGCTACGTTGATCGTTCGACTGGAGTCCTGGATGCCGTGGGGAGAATGGCTCAGGTTGTAGTTCGAGTCAACGATCCTTTCAGCCAATCTAAATCTACCAACGAACTGAACATCGGGAGTTTTGTAAAGGTCACGATAAATGGTCGAACTCTTGAAAACACAGTGGCTTTGCCTCGAGCGGCCGTACGCGAAAATTCGACCGTGTGGATCGCCGCAGAAGACAACACGCTGGAAATTCGATCTGTTAATATTCAGCGATTGACCCCCATAGAGGCGTTGGTTGCCAGAGGGATTAAATCCGGTGACCGTGTCATCACGACCTCTATTTCCGGCGCGTCAAATGGCATGAAACTGCGAATCCTGACTGGGGAGGATCAATAATGAAGGGACCGATTGCCTATATGGCAAATAACCACGTCGCTTCCAATATCCTCATGCTCGTGCTGGTTGTCGGCGGTCTGGTCATGGCGGGATCGATCAAACAGGAAGTTTTTCCCGAGTTCTCACTGGACATGATCACTGTAACAGTCGCTTATCCCGGTGCGACTCCTTCAGAAGTTGAAGCATCAATCATCGAACCCCTGGAATTCGCTGTCAGCGGCATCAACAATATCAAAAAGGTCATAGGTTCAGCCAACGAAAGTGTCGGCGTCTTAACAATCGAAGTTATCGAAAATGAAGATGCCGATCTTGTGCTGCAAGACGTTAAATCTGAAGTAGACCGCATTACAACATTACCAGAAGAAGCTGAAGAACCGGTCATCTCAAAGGTCGTCGTGCGCAGGGAAGTTATAACTATCCTCGTATACGGTGAAGCGGATGAACGCGCGCTGGTTGAACAGGCAGAGAGGGCTCGTGAAGATATGCTCTCTTACGACAACATCACCCAGATCGATATTTTCGGCGCACGACCTTATGAAATTTCCATAGAAATTCCTGAAGAGAATCTGCGTAAATACAATCTTACACTCGATAGGGTAGCCCAAAAAATCAGAGCGGCTTCGATTGATTTGGCGGGAGGAACCATTCGTGATGATGGCGGTGACATTTTAATTCGCACCAACGAGCGAAAGTACTACGGTTCACAATACGATTCAATCGCCGTTTTCTCGTTACCTTCGGGTGATGAGGTCTTATTAACCGACATCGCCATCGTAAATGACGACTTCGCAGAAGTCGATTTCGAGATGCTCTTCGATGGAAGGCCGGCAGTTGGACTGAAAGTGTACCGAGTAGGAAGCCAAACTCCGAAAGGTGTCTCCGAATCAGTGCACGAATACGTTGAAAAACGAAACCAGGAGCTGCCCCCTTCAATTCGCCTGGCTACCGTCAACGATTGGTCTGTAATTCTGCAATCCCGTATGGACCTTCTGGTGAAAAACGGTTTACTGGGATATCTCCTGGTTTTAATCATTCTGGCGCTTTTCCTGGAACTTCGCTTAGCGTTCTGGGTGGCTTCAGGCATTCTGATCTCCTTTGCCGGAGCTTTCCTGTTCCTGGAAGGTCTGGGGATTACGATCAACATGATTTCTCTGTTCGGTTTTCTGATCATCATCGGTATCGTCGTCGATGACGCCATCATCGTCGGAGAAAACATCCATGTACATATAAGAAGCGGAAAACCTCTTCACCGGGCGGCTATCGACGGCGCCCGCGAGATGTCCGCACCCGTGACATTTGCCATTTTAACGACCGTGGCAGCATTTACACCCTTGCTCTTTTTAGGCGGTATGATGGGAAAATTCATGGGAAGTGTCCCCAAAATAGTCATCCTCGTTTTGTTGATCAGTTTAATAGAAGCGCTTTTTATCCTGCCTGCCCATTTGTCAGGCAAGCTGATGAAAAGTAAGGCCAGGATTTGGCAGCGCCTGGAAAGTAAGCGCGCTCCATTTGACAATTTCGTTCGTTGGTTGATTGAAAATACTTACGCGGGCACATTGGACCTCGCGGTGCGGAATCGTTATGCTACCGTGGCGATTGGTATTGCCGCACTGCTGATCGTCGTGGGTCTCTTTGGGGGTGGGTTTGTGCATTTCGAGTTTATGCCAGAGGTTGAAGCTGATGAAATCGTAGCCTCGCTGCAAATGCCCCCCGGCACTCCTTTTAGCGAAACCTGGGCAATTGCAGCTCATATTCGGCAGATCGGAGAAGACCTGGTAAAAGAATTCGACGGAGAGAGAAAAGACGACAACAGCAACCTGAAACACACGATCAGCCTGGTCGGTCAAACGTCAGAGGGTCGCGGGCCACATGCCCAAGACGCGGTTTTCGCCTCCAACCTGGCGGAAGTGCGGCTGCTGCTCTCCGATGTTGACACCCGTACTATGGAAACGTCAACCCTTACTTCAATGTGGCGGGATCGGGTGGGGGAAATCCCCGGAGCTGAAAGCCTCTCCTTCTCTTCTGATCTGATGGGTGGAAATCCTGATATCATGCTGCAGCTTTCTCATACCGATGAGGCCAGCTTATATGCTGCAGTAGAACGCTTGAAGAATGCCATGTCATCCTATCATGGCGTTAAAGAAGTAAAGGACAGCCAAAGTGAAGG
This sequence comes from bacterium, assembly GCA_018812585.1. GTDB lineage: Bacteria > Electryoneota > B3-LCP > B3-LCP > B3-LCP > JAHJDJ01. Next base: position 6,691 of record JAHJDJ010000323.1, on the reverse strand, counting down.
CAAGCGCGAACTGAAACTTAAATTGCGGCCCGAGGCACAAAGCCTGGGTATTACTGAATCCGATCTGGCGATGCAGGTAAGATCGGCGTTCTTTGGTGCTGAAGCGCTGCGCGTTCAGCGAGGTCAAAATGAAGTGAAAATCATGGTGCGTTATCCCGAAAAGGATCTTCGCGCCTTGGCAACGATCGATAACATGCGCATCAGGACGACATCAGGGAAGGAAGTTCCTTTCGAATTAGCAGCTTATATCGAAGATGGACGAGGGTTCAGTACTATCACGCGCACAGACCGTAAACGAGTTGTCAATGTCAGCGCTAAAATCGATAAAGAGCAGGCCAACGCCAGTGAAATTCTCGAAAATCTGGAATCTGGTGAGTTACAGGATTTGATGAGAGACTTCCCGGGATTGACTTATGCCTATGAAGGCCGCAGTAACGATCAGGCGGAAAGCATGGCAGATTTGAAGAAATCGCTCTTCTTTGTGCTACTGCTGATATACAGTATCTTAGCGGTGCCTTTTAGAAGTTTTACGCAGCCGCTGGTGGTTATGAGCGCCATACCATTCGGGCTGGTAGGAGCGATCGTCGGACACATGATCATGGGATACAATTTAAGCATGATATCGTTGATGGGATTCGTGGCGCTTTCCGGAGTGGTGGTGAATGATTCCCTGGTGATGATCGATTTTGTCAATCGTTCACGCGCAGAAGGCATGTCACTTAGAGAAGCAGTTATGGAAGCGGGGAAGAGACGTTTCCGTCCCATTATCCTCACGTCGCTGACAACCTTCTTCGGTTTAATGCCGATGATCCTGGAAACATCCTTTCAGGCCCGCTTCCTGATACCCATGGCGATCGGTTTAGGTTTCGGAGTGCTGTTTGCCACCGGAATCACACTGTTACTGATCCCTTCGCTGTATATCATTCAGGAAGATATCTTAGGATTGTTCTCCCGCAAAGAGAGCGGTGAACCTGTAGCGGACGAAGCAGTTCAGCATGTTTGAGACTGTTTTTTTCCCCCTAAAAAAGCAAATAGGGCTGTCCTAAAAGCTGTAAAAAGTCATTGCGAGGCCCAATTTATTGGGTCGAAGCAATCTCGTAACTTATTTAAAATAACGAGATTGCTTCGTCACTTCGTTCCTCGCAATGACTGCCCTTGTGGCTTTTGGGACAGCCCTGTTCTTATTTATAGTAGATTGAATCAGTCTATTTCCAGATCCATTTATTACGGACAATGATCGGATGCTCTCTGGTCGCGCCGGATCCTGGCTTTAGTCGAGATCTGATGCAGCTAAAATATTGTGCCACCTGTCGCCGCGCGTTTGTGAGCCTTAGCATCTCTACCTTCTTAATGCATCAATTGATCGTGCCTCTCTTCGTCACAAATCTCGATACTATTAATCTCCTCGTTGGTAAGATCAATAATGAACTTTGACTGATTATTAAAATGTATAAACATGGCAGCCAGATTGACAGCCGCTTCGATTGCCCTCGGATTCTTAAAAATAACGGTCAAGAACATTTTCCAATAAAGCCATCCGGTTGTTTTATTAAATCCCAGTTTGACGCAAAGCCTCATAAATGCCCGCCCGGATTTCATCATTTGCGCGATGCTTGGTCTATATTTATTGACAGGTTTTAAATTTAAGCCAGTATAGATTACCCTTTCAAAGTAGTGCACTGGATCATAGATGTATTTAATTATCCTTATATAGTCATTCAGTATTTCTAATCTAGGTCTCGTGGTTATAAAATTCAAGCCGCTACTCATTTGATCGATTTGCAATGCGGAATCTCTCAGCGTCGAGCCATCTTCTAACAACCGGCCTTCCTTCTTCAACCGCTTCGTCAATTGTGTCCCAGGTAACGCATAAAGCTTGCCAACCATTGCCATGCATATCCCCGAATCCTGAATACACCTAATCATTTTATCTGCGGTTTGGTCACTTTCATTATCAAAACCGATAATGAAACCAGCATTGACAATCATGCCATAAGAATAGAACTTGCTTACAGATTTAACAATAGACTTGTTCACATTTATTTTCTTATGTGTCAATCTCAATATCTCATCTTCTGATGTCTCAATTCCAATGAAAACGTATCTAAAATCCACATCCCTCATCATCCGTAAAAGGTCATCATCATCAGCTAAATTAATCGAAGATTCAGTCGAAAAATAAAAAGGATAATTATTCACTCCAGACCAGTCTCTAATGACAGCTAAGGCTTCACTGAGATTCTTCTTGTTTCCAATAAAATTATCATCAACAAAATCAATATGGCCTCTATAGCCAAGATCATACAGAGCTTGGAGTTCTTTGATGATCTGCTCGGGAGTTTTCGTGCGCGCTTTCCTGCCATAAAGTTCAATCACATCGCAAAACTCACAATTAAAAGGACAGCCGCGGGAATACTGCATACCCACCTGAATATAATCTTTAAAGCGTATCAAATCAAACCGGGGTACAACAGCTTCTTTCATATCCGCCTTCGCATCGGACTCATAACTGCCACTCTGGCAGCCTTTTGCCAAATCATTGAGAAACAAAGGAATAGTGATCTCACCCTCGCCGAGTACCAGGTAATCTGCTGATTGGTAAAACGAAGGTTGTGATGTGGGGTCTGGGCCGCCTACGACGACGGGGCAATGATACCGATGAGCCTGATCGATAAGGGAAAGCATGCTCTTTTGCTGTGCCAGCATACCTCCAATGCAGACCATATCCGCCCACTCGAAATGCTCCTCCTGGAGCGGTTCTACATTAATGTCGACTATTTTAAACTTCCACTGCTGAGGCAATAACGCCGCCACGGTCAGTAGACCTAAAGGTGAAGCGGGATATTTTGCTCCCGCTATCTTACAGATTTCAACATAATTCCAAAAGCTGAAATTGGAAAACTCTGACTGAATGAGCAGACAGTTGGTTCCTGATTCCAATAAATTCTTCATCTGCTTTCCTGCTCTGCAAGAATTAAAACTATTTCTAACCTTATTCTGACAATGTAAGACATTGCCTTGAAATTTTCAAGAGAAATAAATTTCGATCTGCTATTGGCAATTTCAGTTTTCAGGTATGAAAAACAGGGACTCAGAATCGCTTCTAAGTCCCTGTTATTATATTCGCAGTAGTGGGAGGTTTTCCCCAAAGGAGTTGCTAAGCCGTCAATCCGACAAAGACCACCGGCGGAGTTTTTGAATCGTCACGCTTCAACGTAAAGATTTTAGGATAATCCTTGATCAGCGACTGCAGCCGCTCATGACCGAAGGTGCGGGGATCGAAGGCCGGATTCAGCTTCCGCAGCACCGATCCCAGAGAAGACAGATGCACCCATTCTTCTTCCTTGGCAACCATCTCGAACGCCTGTAGAAGGAGAGGTTTCGGATCAGGCGTATCCGACTTCTCCCTTTTTTTCGCTTTCCTTTTTACCTCAGCTTTATCGACCAGATTCTCACAGTAGATGAACTGGTTGCAGGCATTGACGAACGCTTCCGGAGTTTTATTTTCACCGACGCCGATGACGGAAAGCCCTTCCTCCCTGATTCTGGTGGCCAGGCGAGTGTAGTCACTGTCACTGGAAACCAGGCCGAAACCGTCCACATCGTTACTGTGCAGTATGTCCATGGCGTCGATGATCATGGCGCTGTCCGTGGCGTTCTTGCCGACGGTGTAGCGGAACTGCTGCATCGGTTGAATGGCGTGCTTATGCAGCAGGGGCTTCCAACTGTTCATGTTGGTGGTAGTCCAATCGCCGTAGATCCGCTTGATGGTAATCAGGCCGGACCTGCTGATTTCAGCCAGTATCTGCGCCAGCAGCGATGCCTGAGCGTTATCTCCATCGATTAGTACTGCAAACCGTTGTTGGTCGAATTGTTCAGCCATTGTGTGCCTCTTTACTGATGTCTTCAGAAATCATCGGACTGTCAACCGACAATGTAAGCGATGGATGGCACATCTGCAAGAATTAAATCTGCAGACTCGCAGAAATACCCTTGGCGGTCATGGACCACTCCGTGGCCGCAGTTGGAAATCGAATTTCGGGCATTTAAATAGGGACTCAGAATCGCCTCTGAGTCCCTATACTATTACTAGTAGTTAGCAACCCACAGCAGAGCTGTGGGGAACCCAGGCATAAACCAGATCAAAGCCCGCCGACCGAACTATGAACACCACCGGTCAGTTATTTAGTCTTATTTTCTTTTTTAATTTTGCGCTTTTCTTTGGGACTATGCTGGCTCTGTTTCTGTGTTTCTCTTTTGCCCTTGTCTTTCTTCCCTTTGTCGCCCATCTCAATTTCTCCTTTCGTAAAAAAGAATTGTATCTCTTAAGATGTCCCCGACATCCCCTCACCCGCTGGCCTCACGCGCAAGTAGCCAATGATCCCGCTATCCAAGCTGCTCCTCAGTAGCAATCTTGAGTCCGCTGTCTGCGGCGCTTATCGGATTGGTAATCAGGCCGGATCTGCTGATTTCAGCCAGGATCTGCGCCAGCAGCGACGCCTGAACGTTATCTCCATCGACCAGTACTGCGAACCGTTGTTGGTCGATTTGATCAGCCATTGTGTGATGTCTTCTGAAATCCTCGGACAGTCAACTGACAATGTAAGCGATGGAACGCACATCTGCAAGAATTATGTGTGCAGACTCGCAAAAATCCCTTAACTATCGTGCCATCGGGTCTCCTGCCTGACAGTCTTACTCCTCCATCCAGTCAAAATCTCTGACCAATTGTGGATTTACTTCACCAAATTCCCAAAAGCGGCAACTACTATAAGGCCAATCTTCGCATTTGATGACTAATACCCATCGTACAGGATTCTTATGGATATATTCAAGTTTTATCCGAAACTGATCCTCTGACGTGATAGCCAAATCATCAAATCCCTGCAGCCAGAGTGGATCCATTAGAAGTAACTTCATGACTGCCCGCTTCTCGAAGACCATCAACGACAGTAGCCACAGGCGTCGCAGATAAGTCGTAAACTGTAAATTTCACCTGCGTCGCAGATGGTAAATCAAATCCTATCGTTGTGGTAGAATTGAATGGATTAGGATAAGAGCTGTAGAGGTCGATATTCTTGGATATCACATTCGCATCGGCTGCATGCTCATCAGGATCAGAAGCATCATCAGAGAATATCAACTTTCCGGTGTGTTCACCAGCATCCGAAGAATCCTATTTGAAAGTGAAACTATCATTGGACCAAAATTCATCTGGGAAACTGCCAACATACATCACATAATGATAGTCACCTGCGGGTGCATTAGAAGGAACAGTAAGATTTCCTGGTCGAACTGCAGTGCCACCCACCAGCAATGTTGTCAACCTTGATTCGCATAACTTTCCCTTGTATCAATTGCTTTCCATTTTTTATATTAAGGACAGCAGCGATCTAAAGAAATAGCCGGATAATCTGGTAAAACATTTCAGCCGGGGAAGGGCGAACTGCTCAAGCTTTAATTAAGGTAAAAAATGAAAAAAGGACTATTCATTGCGGTAGATGCCAATATCGGTGCAGGGAAAACCAACGCTTGTCACGCTATAGCCTCTGCTGCAGGGAGCAGAGGACGTCAAGTTCGCGTTCTCGAAGAACCGACCCACGATGCCGCTTTTGCTTACTTTCTCCAGCGTTATTATGATGACTTACGCATACAGGAAAACCGCGGCGGCGGATTTGGGATGCAGATTTTCATGCTCTCCCGTCGGTACGAACAACATCGGCTGGCTGTGGAGCTGGCTTGGGGAGACAGTGGGATGGTCGTTATTCAGGATCGTCCCATCTACGGCGATACCGTCTTCGCTACCACGGCAACGGAACGCGGCTTCATGGCTGCGGAGGAGTTTGAGCTTTACCAGAGCTTGTACCGAAACATGAGCCGTGATATTATGCCGCCGGACGTGTTCATTTACCTGGATGTTCCCCCGGAAGAGTGTGACAGACGCATGGCCAGCCGCGCCCGTAAAGGTGAGGAAGGTGTGCCTCTCGATTATCTTCAGCAACTCGATAAAAACTATAAATTGCTCCTCAAGGAGATGCAATACCGGGGCATTAGAACGCTGGTCGTTGATTGGACTGAGTTCGGACCGCCGGTTGAACTCTGGAACCGAATACTGGAGATGGCTGGATCGACGGAAACGCGCTACCGCCAGTTGTCACTGGCCTTAGGCAAAGACCCGAACATCCCTGTCAGTCCGCCCCCAAAAGCGCGATAACTCGTCTAACGCCTTAAATTTCAATAATATACCAATACGCGAATGAAACAATAGCCGAATCCACCAAAGATTCGGCTTTCAAGTAAGATGCTTTTCTTGCCGCGGCAGGAGTTTCCTTCTGTCAATCAAAAGTTACACGCGGCCACGACGGAAGTCCTGACCACACGGGAAAAATAGGGACTTGAGAATTGGCTCTTAATTGCTAATGATTTTTTTCCATTTCGAGTTCGAAGCTTTATTGCGGAAAATATCCTCATCGTCGAATGCTTTATCAATTTGTTTAACTTTGTCAGAATAGTCATGTAGTGTCTCTGCTAATTGTGCATGAGCTCTTCTAAAGGGATCTGGATATTCAATGAATTTGTAAAGAAGCCTGACATATTCTTGCTGTTGACCTTGCGCAAGCTTCAATATAAATTCATGGCTTGAGAACTCGTCTTTTGCTATTTGCCTTATTGTGTCGCGATAATGATCACG
>JAHJDJ010000322.1 GCA_018812585.1 bacterium | reverse complement strand
GATATCATGTCCAACATCATCAGGTTCAATTATGGCGGCGGCGCCCTGCCTGAGGGCGTCTCGCGCTACAATCCAAAATTTGTACTGGAAGCGATACCGGAAATCCTGCCGCTGAAAAGATCTCATTATGACCTGATGCGCGCAACCTTCCCGGGTGTTGAAATCCGTTCGGTCACATCCGGATTTCCTGCGCGAGAGCTTGGTGTCGGCGTGCTGCACCCCTCCTTTCCTCATGAGATCAACAAGATCTGGGAAGTCGTTGAAGATACTCCCTCAGATATCACCAAACTCCTTCATGCGATGGGATTGATACCGGTAACGGTTGGTGATCACTGGTCCTTCATCCTGGATGTGCTGTTCTGCGGCATTACCCTGGCTGCTACGAGATATCACGAAGCGACCAACATGCCCTACTGGAAGATAGATAAGTATGTCAGACGATTGGTCGGACCAAACCCGGTGCGTGCACATGATGCCATCGGACCCGGCGCCAGTTTCCTGACCTGGTCATGTCTGCATCACCTGACGGAGATGTACGGCGACGTGTTCGCGCCAACGGCGGAACTGATGCGGCGCAAGGAGAGCGGTGAAAGCTGGTACTCCAGCAACCGTCCTGTCGTCGATTGGGGTATGCCCGATGACGATGAATTCCAGAGCTGGATTCTGGGTCCAATCTTCCAGATGACCAGCTTGATGCTGCACGAAAACAGGGCTCACCTGACTCACATGAATACTATCGGTGAGTTGTGCGCCCAGTTCACCAACGGTGTCAATGCATTGATACGCGGCATTGGAGCCGATGCGGTGATCAGCAGGGTTGAAGCCTATCACAAACTTCACCCAGAAGCTGCTGGCGGAGCCTGGTATCCCCATGTCTTCGAAAATATGGGCAGCCCTGAATGGCAGCAACTGTACGTCAACGCGGAACACGACGGCAACGTCGGTGTGGTGACGATCAGCCGCGAATCGCTGAATTGGGACGTGGTCAACGAGCTGAATCGCGCGGTCGATTGGTTGAAAGCTGAAGGTATCAGCAAGGTCATCCTGACGGGCGATTTCCATCTGTCAACGCAGCTGGTCGGAGCGGATACATCCGAATTCTACGCCGGTCTGGACAACGAAGAGGTTGGTTTCAATATCGCCAGTTCCTGGTCGATGGTGGCCCGCCGCTTCTATCATGAGTTCGACGTTTCCGTTGGATTCATCAACGGTAAGCGCTGCCTGGGCGGCATGCTGGAACTGCTGATGCACTGCCACTATCTGGTGTCGGTGGATAATGCGCAGGTAGGCATGCCCGAAGTCACTCTGCCGGTCGTTCCCGGCATGGAAGGCTGTCATTGGGCGCTGCGGAAGGCGAATGCAGATGACTACCAGAAACTGCTGAAACTGCTGCTGGTTGGGAAATCTGTAGCCGCCAGGGACGCCACGGGCTGGTTGGTAGATTACGCCGGTGGATTTGAAGATGCCCTGCAAAAAGTCTGGGCGATAGCTTCCGGCGGCGAACACGGCATTCCGCTCAGAAGAGTGGAAGAGAATCCCGTCAGTATTCCTACTGAGCTGGCCGGGTTCGTCGATGGGGTTACTCCCGGAGCAAAAGCCATCATGGATTGTGTGCAGGCTTCCTGCGGCGTGTCCTTGTCAGAGGCGCTGGAGGTGCAGGCCAGGCATTCCGCCGGTTTCATGACCAGCAAGGCCTGTAAGAAGGGCGCCATCGGATCTGCAGCGAAGAAAACGCTGGATATCTAAGTAGAAGCACTCAGTTTTCAGGAGTCAGCAATCAGTTTAAACGCCCCGACTTTCCGGGGCGTTTTTTTTACACTAAGGGATGATGACAGATTTGGCAGCGACGATTTGACTGTTCCGCACGAATGCGACAGAAAGCGGTGTCGCCACGCACAAAATTTGAAATTGTGCCATATTTGTCATTTTTCGGGGTTAAGTGATTGTTTTTATGGGTCATACTGTGGCGGACAGATTTGCCGAAGATGACAAATCTGTCATTGTCAAGAAACTGAGAATGAGGGGTAATTACTGAGTTGTATTTATACATTGCTGACCTCATAATTGGGGGTAGAGAGGGAGTACTTGTATGTAATATACT
>JAHJDJ010000025.1 GCA_018812585.1 bacterium | reverse complement strand
CGGTCTGGAATACATTCGCGAAACCGATAGCACTTATGTCTATCGCATCAACAACGCTCATCCGGGATTCCCACGATACTATGCTGTGACCTCTTTCGACTTTGGTGATCCCAAATCAGGAACGGAACCGCTGGAAACCGCTAGAAATGCCAATGCAAAATACGTGGCGCCTTCCGGTGTGCCGACCAATGAGGTCGTCGTCGTTCCGAATCCTTACCGGGCCTATGAAGATTACACGCAACAATATGTGGCAACCTCCGAAGGTTCCGGTCTTTCCTGGGAAAATCAGAATGATGGCACGCCACAGTTTTTCCCACAGCAGGACCGTCGTATCGAGTTCATGAATCTGCCTAGTGAATGTCTGATCCGTATCTACTCCGTTTCAGGCGATCTCGTTGCAGTCATCCCGCACTCTTCCGCCACCTTTAACGATCTGGGAGATGCGAATAACAATTGGGTCAGTGAGTATTCCGAAAGCTGGGATCTCAACAGCCGTAACGACCAACAGGTGGTTTCGGGTCTCTATATCTTCAGTGTAGAAAATTTAACGCCAGAAGATAAAGGTAATCTACAAGTTGGCAAATTCGTCATCATTCGATGAAGGACAGTCATTAAAAGAACGCTCGGAGCAACCCATGTTTAAGCGATCTCGCTTCCTTCTGTTAAGTTTAACGTCGATCAGTGCAGTCATAAGTCTGGCATTGATCTTCACAGTCACCGGTTCTGCCGCGCCGCTTCATGTCTCAAATTCGCAGACGCCGCAAATCGCAACACAGCCTTCAATTGTCGGGTACGCTCCCGTTATCACAGGTGTGGATGTCGTAGATACGACCGTCATCGAAGGCGGCACAGTTTCAGGGCAGTGGACCGTGGAAGACTCTCCATATCTGGTCACCGGTACCATTACCGTTCCCGATAACAGTACGTTGATTATCGATCCGGGGGTTCGAGTTTTGTTCGATGGTCAGTACCAGTTTATCGTGAATGGAAAACTTACTGCGATAGGCACGCCCAGCGATTCGATCTACTTCACGTCATCGACTCCTGCCGGCACTTGGGGCGGTATGCGGAGTATCAGCGCTCATACCCAATCCCGTCTGGAATACTGCCATTTCAGCCACGGATCCGCCGAGGGGGAATGGCCTGATAACTGCGGCGGCGCTCTCTACATGCAGGGGACGATAGCTGCCATTAAGAATTGCACCTTTATCCAGAATCGTGCTGATAAATGGGGTGGCGCGATCTACATGTGGTCTGCCGCGCCGACGTTCTCGTATAACTTATTCACTCAAAATGAAGCAGGGATTGCCGCAGGTGAAGATCCCTTCGGTAATGCCATCTATATCGGCAACGGCAATCAGCTTCTGGTGAACCACACAACCATCACTGGCAATTGGGAAAACAGTGGCTACGCCCTCTACGTGGCGATGGGAACTGAACTCAAAATGAAAAACTCAATCATGTGGGACAGTTTCTCTTTCAGTTTTATAGCAGGGGATATTAATTACTGCAATTTCTACTACGCGGCAGGCCAGAACGATTCCACTTCAGCGACCGGCTCCGGCAACATGGCCGCAGATCCCCGCTTCCAGGATCCGGAGAATGGTGATTACACCTTGCGTTTTAACAGCCCCTGTATCGACGCTGCTGCGGCTAACTCCCCGTTCGGAAACGAACCACCGCCTAACGGTAACCGCGCCAACATGGGCTGCTACGGTAACAGTTTTTTGGCCACTCAGTCCATGCCGCTTTTCTCCTTTGAAAGTGACGTCGTAGTTCTTGATGCAGAAGATGTAGCGTTCGATACTCTGGACAGCTACCCGACAGACGGGTATGGGTATAAAATTAATACGACCTCCGGATCTACAAACTTCCGGATTTACAATGTTGGCCGTCAGGCGCTTGAGATTTCCGACATACTTTTCAGCAATGATCAATTCAGCTGTAATTTCGATTCGCTGGCAGGTGAAATTAGCGGGACGATTCATGTCGGACCAGATTCCAGCATCGTGATTACACTACTCTACGAACCGACTGAACTCGGTGACGTGAGCGCGACGATGAGCTTCGTCGATAATGACGACACCAGTGATCCTGAAGTTATTTTAACGGCCCGCGGTGTCGACCCGGAATTTGACATAAACCCCAGCCTGATTGAATTCCCCGAAATTCCGGCAGGTGATACCTATACAACCTCGGTGTTCATCGAAAACAACGCGAATCCTGGCAGCATCGCGGATTCAACACTTTACACACTCTATCTTCGCGAAATTACCGTTGTGGCGAACTTTGCACTGGAAGATTCTCTGGGAAACCGCGTCAGCAAAGATACCATTGCCATTGGAAACAGTGTTGAATACACCGTTGTGTTCAATCCCCAGAGTGGCGGCGAATTTGCGGACAGCATCCTGATCAAAACCAACACTGGTATTCAGGTGCTGCGTTTCACTGGTGCAGCGACGCAGCCGGGCTACCAATTTGATCCAGATTCACTCGAATTTGGGGTGGTAGCTTTGGGGAATTCCAATACTAAAACGTTCTCGGTCTGGAATCCGGGCGAAGCGCCTTTGATCTTGACTGAATTCGAACTTTCCGACCCTATAAACTACTCATACGAATTCGAATCTGATGAAGTGGCGCCAGGGGACACCGTCGTTATTTCAGTTACGTTTACACCGACTCAAACAGGAACTTACAATAATAAAACACTGAATATCCTGACCAATATGCCTGATGAAGATGAAATCATTGTGCAATTATTTGGTACTGGTACCAGTCAATCGAACTTCTGGATCGGTGACGTTGGCGGTGCGATTTGGACGTCTGAGCAGTCCCCCTACTTCCTCGTAGGAGACGTCACGATTCCCAGCGGTGAGATCCTGACTATCGAGGCTGGTGTAGAAGTGCGCTGCGAAGGCGATTTCAGCATTATCGTCAAAGGGGCGCTTGATGCTCAAGGCACTCCAGGCAGCCCGATTGATTTTGCTACCATTAATCAAACTGACAGTACCTGGTCAGGTATCGATTTCGGTACGGGATCTTCCGCTTCAGTTTTGGCATACTGTGTGTTCCATCGCGGCGCTCAGGATGAGAACCTCTATGGCGGCGTGATGCGGATTTTCAACTCTTCGCCGACGATCAGCCATTGCGAATTTTACGACAACACCGCTGATTGCGGTGGCGCTCTGGCAGTTCTTTCCTGGTCTGAAGCAGAAATATCCAATTGTAATTTCCACGATAATCAGGCGAGCTACGGTGGCGCTCTGTACCTGAACAGCTACAGTAACGCGACGGTTTCCTTCTCTACGATAATCGCCAATACTGCCCTGGATGGCGGCGGTATTTATGTTGCCGGAGCTGATGGTGAGATCTACGAGAACATCATTCAGGCGAATACGGCTACCAGTAAGGCTGGAGGCATTTTCATCGGGGAAGGCGCCAGCACGGAATTGTACGGCAATGATATCTACGAAAACGTAGCGGTCAACGGCGGTGGCATTGTCATCGATTGGTTCAGCAAACCTTACATTCATGATGAATTGATTTACATGAATACCGCCAGCGTTAATGGCGGCGGTATTTTCGTGACGGATGGAT
>JAHJDJ010000321.1 GCA_018812585.1 bacterium | reverse complement strand
GCAGTCATTGCGAGCGAAGCGAAGCAATCTTCGCGACCTATGGACAGTCATTGCGAGCGTAGCGAAGCAATCTCATCCAAATAATGATTCCTTTCGGTGAATGAGATCACTTCGTTGTTCATCGACAAGTCGCTGAACTTCCTCGTGATGACCCTGTTTTATCAGCTCCTCTAACCATGTTAGTAGCCGGAGGCTTGTCCGCCTTTTATCCGCCTCTGGCGGACTGGCGAGTTTTACACCCCCGGAAATTCCTTCTTACTTCAACCATTCCTCAATCTGGTTGGGTTTGGGGACTCCGCCGCTTCGCACGACGGTCCCATCGACGACGATACCAGGCGTCATAAAAACGCCCTTCGCAGCGATTTCCGAAGGATTTTGTATCTTCTCAATGACGAAATCGGTCCCTTCCTGCATCCCCATATCGAGAGCTTTCTTGCGCACTGCTTCTTCTGCCTTTTTGCAGGTGGGACAACCCACTCCCAGTATTTCTATCTTCTTCATACTTTCCTCGCACTCGTTTTATTGATTGTTTTAAAATGAACCAAAAATCAGACCGCAAACCGATGATAACACGATCACCAGAAAAACGTAAACCGCGGTTCGCGCTACACCGATGACTCGGCCGATGACGATCATATTCGGCAAGGACAGCGATGGTCCTGCCAGCAGAAGCGTCAGCGCCGGTCCCTTTCCCATACCCAGATCCATCAGAGCTTTAACAATGGGCACCTCGGTCAGCGTGGAGAAATACATCAAAGCTCCAAAAACAGCCGCCAGAAGATTGTTCAACAGTGAATTGCCTCCTACCCAGGTTTGAACCGTTTCCTGAGGGAGCAGCGCTTTAATCATTCCGGCGATGAAGACGCCCAACAAAAGAATCGGAATTATCTTATAAGCCAGTTTCCAGGTTTCACGCATCCAGGCTGCGACCTCTGCGCCGCTGTACCATTTCACGACCATTACTAGTATGACGATGAAAAGCGCCAGGCTGATCAATGCTGGAAGCCATTTACCGGAAAATGTCAAAGCGGCCAGACCATCTGCTGCGGGATTAAATTCTACGACCAATCCGATAGCAGAAGCTCCCACCAAAAACAGCACCATTGCTGCGAAATAGGAAATAATCTGCGGAAGAGGGCGCGGCTTGACGTCATCAGCGAAATCGATATCCCCGCGCTCGCTTTCGTACTTTTTCTCTGCTTTCTTGAAAATCGCCGCCATCAATAGACCGACGATGATCGAGAACAGTACCGCCCCGGCCGCTCTGGCCGCTCCTAAATCCAAACCGAGAAGCTGGGCAGAATAAATTATCGCTAAGACATTGATGGCCGGGCCGGAATAGAGGAAAGTGATCGCTGGCCCTAAGCCTGCGCCTCTTTGACGGATGCCTGCAAACAGCGGCAGGATCGTGCAGGAACAGACCGCCAGTATCGCGCCCGATACTGAAGCGACACCATAGGATAACACCTTGGAGGCGCTGGCTCCAAAATAACGGATCACTGCGGCTTGACTGACGAAGACTGCAATCGCCCCAGCGATGAAAAACGCCGGCAGCAGACAACTGATGACGTGAGCGGAAAGATACTCTGCCAGTGCGGCAATCCCTTGATGTAGAACCTGCATGAAAGCTTTCTATAGGTTGAGATAGAGGATATAAAAACCTGCGAAGATGATTAAAACACCTGAGATCTTCTTCATCCAGATGGAAAAGTTCATAACACCTTTTGCCTGCACGAAACGTTCCACGAAACCCGTTATGACACCCGCCAGGATGATCAGACTGCAGTGTGCGATGGCATAAACGAAAAGCAGCAGGATACCATAAAGCACTTGACCCTTCGTCGCCACAAAGGTGAGAATAACGACCAGCACCGGCGTCGCGCAAGGTGATGATACGATCCCGAACAAGAGCCCCATCAGAAACGCGCCCAATGCTCCCCTCTGCTTCATTTTAAATTTCGCCGGCATGGGGAATCTGATCTCAAAAACACCTGCCAGCGATAGTCCCATAGCGATAGCGAGCGCGGCGATAATCCAGTACCATATTTTACCGACGTCCCCCATCATTCGCCCCAGCAGCGCCGCAGTTGCGCCCAAAATCGTAAAGGTAAGAGCCAATCCCAGGGCGAAGAGGAGAGAGTAAACCAGCGCCTTTTTTTGATCACCAGCGCTGTGCCCGCCAACATACCCGATGACCATCGGCATGATAGCTAAGACGCACGGTGAAGCCGCGGACAGCAAACCACCAACGAAGACAGCGCCAAGCGCAATCAGCGGATTCCCCTGAATAATAGCGCCGATTTGATCGATCATGGTGATACACCCATCGACTCTAAGACAGCTTCAATCTCTTCCCCCGAAAAGAAACCTTCATGGCGGAAGACTTCCTGTCCGGAAGTATCGATAAATACCTGCGCCGGAATGAGTCTGATGCCATACAGCTTACCCATATCGGGGTCCTTTTTAACGTCGTAAAACAAGACCGTTAATTTATCCTGATATTTGACCTTGATTTCATCGAGGATCACTGCCATCTTCTTACAGTTCCGGCAACTCACGCTGCCTAACTCGATTAACTTTGGTAGAGCTGACGGTTCATGATCCTGTTGGTAAATATCTTCGGTCAGCTCTATGCTGTCACCACGGGGGATTTCTGCGCTCGGAGCGACAGTATCAGACGGCGCCGATGGTTCTTCAGGGGCAGGTGAATCGGCTTTTTGTGCCTGCTTGATGGCAACCATTCCCACAGCGGCGACCAGCACCAAACCTGTAAGTGTCCAGCGAACGGTTTTATTCATGTCCCTACCTGCATTATTTTAGCTATGCGATCATTTGTGATTGTTCTCGAATGTGATCCTGCAGCATGGCGTCAATCAGTTTCAAAATTCCAAAGACGCGCGCATCTTTAATCCAGTAATATTTCGATACGCCTTCCTTGCGATACCCCAGAATGCCAACCTGCTGCATCTTTACTAAATGGCGGCTGACAACCGAAGGATCTTCCTGCATTTTAGGATTAATTTCGCAGGCGCACCTCTCTCCATTACGGAGAAAGTACAAAAGCCGCAGCCGGGTCGGCTGAGCCAATACCGCTAAGAGTTCAGCTTCCAGCGATATCTTATCGATGTTGGGATGGTTCATATTCATAATTGCATCATTGCGCAGTGATGCATTAATGTAAACAAAAAAAACGCCCGCCGCAAGGCATTGAGCATTTTTTTATCATACTGATTTGTTGTGCTATTCAGTCTCGTAAGTGTACCGGTTCGGACAGTATCTGATTCACCTTCTCCACCTCAAAAGGCTTCTCCAGGATGGGGAGATCGGTGATCCGCCTGATTCTGCTTTCCAGGTCGGAAAAGGCGTAAGCAGAGATAAATATCACGGGAAGATCGGGCTTGCGCAATCTGGCCCACTCCGCTAATTCAACGCCCAGCAGCGGGCCTAACCGAATATCGATTAACATGCAGTCTACAGGATGTTTATCCAGCAGATTAAGCGCTTCTTCGGAATTTTCCGCAGCATGAACCTCATGCCCTTCACGGCGTAGTGCGATGGAAAGCGAAACCAAAAATCCAGGATCGTCATCTGCAATGAGCAGCCGTGCCATAGTTACCCTCCGATTATGTTTTTCATTACCAATGCAGAAACCGTGCCGAATAGAATTCAGCGGCAAATCGAGGTGACACTGCGAGAAAGGTTTCTTTTTTAAACCTGACCGCGCAGCGCCGTGTCGCGGGCTTCGTCCCGGTAGGAATTCAATTTTCTCCAGAGAGTCGCCTTTGTTATGCCTAATATTTCACCAGTGCGTTTGCGACTTCCGCCACATTCAGTCAATGTTGAAAGGATGTATCGCCTTTCGATCTCTTTTAAGGGCAATTGTTTCTCCAATCCCTCTTCGATGAAATTACTGCCATGAGTTCGCAAATGTTCTGGCAGATCCGCCAAAGTAATAACGCCATCCTGATCGACAACCACCGCGCGTTCGATCAGATTGCGCAGTTCGCGCACATTTCCCGGCCAGTTATGATCGCTGAAAATATGCAGGCATTCTTCAGATAAGCGCGGTGGTTTCTTTTCCATTCTGGCAGCAAAATCCTCCAGGAACGAATGTGCTATAACAGGAATGTCTTCTTTGATGTCACGCAGCGGCGGCACGGTTACAGAAATGACATTAAGCCGGTAAAAGAGATCGGATCGGAACTGCTTATCATCGATCAACTGCTGCAAATCCCTGTTTGTTGCTGCGAGCACGCGCACGTCAAGGTTCTGAGTCTGCGTATCACCGACCCGCCTGCATTCGCCATTTTCCAGGAAGCGCAGCAGTTTAACCTGGGCTTGAGGGGATAGCTCGCCAACTTCATCGAGGAACAGGGTTCCGCCATCGGCCTCAGTCAGCAATCCCTTTTTATCCTGCATAGCGCCGGTGAATGCTCCTTTAGAATGTCCGAATAGTTCGCTTTCCTGCAGTGTCTCCGGCAACGCGCCACAATTGACAATCACCAGAGGATGATCTCTCCTTAAGGATTTCCGGTGAATCATCTCTGCCACCAACTCTTTGCCAGTGCCGGACTCGCCGCAGATCAAGACGGATGCATCCGATTCCGCCACGCGGGAGACCATTTGATGAACGCGTTGCAGTGCGGTCGAGTTTCCCAGCAGCGTTTGACGTTCCTGATGCTCTTGCAAGCGGTTCTCAAGTTCTCGCACTTTCCGGTGCATTTGACACCATTGCACCGCACGCTCCAGTACCAGACGCAATTGGTTAAGCTGAATCGGCTTCAACAGATAATCGAACGCGCCGCCTTTAACTGCCTGTACAGCAGACTCAATCGTTCCATAAGCTGTGATGATGACCACTACCACTTCGGGGAAATTACGTTTGATCTGCTCCGTCAGCCAGATCCCGTCGTGATCTTCAAGACGAAGATCGCTTAGAACCAGATTGACATTATTTGCCTGCAAATGAGAAATGGCTTGACTGATCGTGTAAACGCCTGCAGCGTCGTAACCTTCGCGCCTTAACAGGATCACCAGCGAATCCGCTTGACTCACATCATCATCGACAACTAAAATCCGAGGTCTCGTCTCACTCATCTATCTGCTCATGTTATGTTGTTTCACCGGCAATTCTATGATAAATTCTGTCCCTTCTCCTTCACCTGACGAGAGCGCGATACTGCCATTATGCGCTCGTATGGCGCTGGCAACCATAGCCAGACCCAGCCCGCTGCCGCGAGCTTTTGTCGTAAAGAACGGTGCAAAGACATCCTGCTGCATCGCTTCTGGAATTCCAGGGCCATCATCAGCCAGCCGGATCTTTGTCCAGAGGTGAACCTCCCCAGTAGTCTGACTGACGCTGATAGTGATCTTTCCTTTACCATGAAGCGCTTCCAAGGCATTACGCAGCATATTCCAGAGAACTTGATGGATGCGATCCTGATCGATTTCGATCAGATCGAGAGCGTCCTGGTATTGCACCTCTAATTCAATTTCATCGCTAAACAAACTATCCCTGCGTGCTAACATCACGACGTCGTCAATCAACGATCTGATATCTAAGGCGACGAAATGATAAGGCGCTGGGTGTGCGAATTTCAGGAAATTATTGATAATTAATCGTAGCCGGTCTGACTCCCTGACAATGATATCCATCAATTTCAGATCTTCGCCTTCCAGCACCAGATCTCGTGACAGAACAGCCGCTGAATTGGAAATCGCTCCCAGTGGATTGCGAATTTCATGCGCCACACCAGCGACCATCTTGCCGATAGCCGCCAAAGTTTCCTTTTCCTGCAATTCGCGGGCGCGTTCCTGCACTTTTATCTCCAGAGCATCCCTTTCGGCGCGCAGTTCATCCTGCAGATTCTTAATGCGCAGCAACACCTGAAGTCTGGCGATCAACTCTTCGCTTTCAGTCGGTTTCATCAGAAAATCATCGGCGCCTTCTTCCAGACAGCGCGCTTTAAAGTGAGCGCTGACGCCCCCACCCGTCAGGAATAAAACCGGTATATCGCGCAGATCAGGCTGTGATTTGATCGCGCGGCAGATTTCAGGTCCCTCGATATCAGGCATGAACACGTCCAGGACGATGACGTCAGGCATCTCCTCACGCGCCACTTCAACAGCCTGAACGCCATATTCCAAAGTGATGATCTCATAACCGGTTTTGTGATGCAGGAGATCGCGCGTAATCGATAAAAACTCCCGGTTATCGTCAACCAGCAGGATCTTCGCCTGTTTGACCGTCACCTTTTTCTTAAATTCTATCGTTGCTGCTGTGTCTTCCATAGTTTCAGAATTTATTTACTTAACATCGATTTACCAAGTGGAATGCCTGCTTTTTAGAGGGTATCTTCTTTGTGACCATGATCACCGGAAAGAGCTGTCCTGTTTTGTATATTAAGTTTGACCTGACTTCGATTACAAGGATGCTCATAATGGAACTGAACGATACCCTAAAAGACCACCAACTGTTTCTCCTCTTTTCAACGGCCTTGATGATGGTGACTAAATCCTGCAATGTTCTGCAGGAAGGCGGCGCAGATTCCATAGCCATCAGGCACATCAATGAAGCAATCAAACTGATTTCTCTGCAATTGGATGAGGAGGCGATGCGCCTGCAAATCGAGATGGAAGCTATCAAGGACATCGCAGGCCTGCGTAAACAGTTGGGCATCCCCCGCGCCAACTCAGACTCCTCACCATAAATCAAATCTTTCATCTTACCAACCTGACAAACCGGTGGAATAATACTACCACCGGTTTTTTTGTGTCGAATACACACTGATTAAGAGGCTCCTCTTAAAAAGAACTTGATTTTAAGCCCATCTTTCAGTATATTCGATTTCATACTCTACCCGATGGACAGTTATTACAGGTCAACTGTTCATTTGTCCACCGTAAATTCGATAAATCAAAATAATACGGTAATCTATGCCAGGATTTACTACCAACTCAATCGGAGCCGCGCTGCGTGATAGTTGCCAGAAGCACGCTGACCGTGTCGCTCTGAAGTACAAAATTGACGGGAAATATCAAAGCATCACTTACCAGGAATTGAGCGGTAGAGCTATCAGGTTAGCAGCAAAACTGAGTGAGCTGGGCATTCAAAAGGGCGATAAGATAGGCTTGCTCTCGGATAATCGTCCTGAATGGGTCATCGTAGATTTTGCATCGCTGGCGATTGGAGCTGTTCTGGTGCCAGTCTACACTAGCTTGAGCGCAGCTCAAAGCCGGTATATCATGCAAGACTCCGGCGCTGCGTACTTGTTTGTCGATGGCGATCGCCAGGCGGCAAAGGTCATTGACCTGAAAACTGAAGGCGAAGTCAAAGAGATCTGGCAGTTTGATGCGTCAGACAACAAGAGCTGCGCTACAGCCAGTTTCGATGATCTCATGCAAGATACTGCGCAATATGACAACGCCAAATTGCAGAAAGTCGATGCCATCATTGATTCTATCGGAAGAGATGATCTGGCTACCTTGATCTATACGTCCGGAACGACAGGACTGCCTAAGGGTGTGATGCTGACCCACGGGAATCTGCTCTCCAATCGGGAAGGACACCTTGAGATCCTGGCCTTAACCCCGGATGATACGGTTCTTTCACTTCTACCGTTAGCACACGTGTTTGAACGGAATGCAGGATACTACGCGCCTATCCTGGGCGGCTCGACAATTGCCTACGCTGAATCGCCTTTGACCGTAGCTGATAATATGCTGGAAATCCACCCGACCCTGATGGTCGCGGTACCGCGCTTCTATGAAAAAGTTATGCAGAGAATTCTAAACGCGGTGCGAAAGTATCCACCGGTGAGACGCTATATCTTTAACTGGGCATTGCGCACCGGAAGCCGCGCCGCCAAGACAGAGAATAAGGATAATTGGCGTTATCGAACGGCGGACAAGCTGGTTTTTTCCAAACTGAGAGAACGCGTGGGCGGCAAGATTCGATTTTTTGTGTCCGGTGGAGCTCCCTTACCCCTCGATGTTGGTAAGTTCTTCGAATCAGCCGGAATTCACATTATCGAAGGATACGGTTTAACCGAAACCAGTCCGGTTCTGGCCGTCAACCGCATCGATAACTACCGTTTTGGCACCGTCGGCCATCCGCTTCACAATGTTGAACTTAAAATCGCCGAGGACGGCGAGATCTTAGCCAAAGGCCCCAATATTATGAAAGGCTATCTGAATCTCCCCGGCGACACCAAAGCCGCGTTCGATGCTGAAGGTTGGCTGCTTACCGGTGATTTGGGCAGTTTCGACGAAGATGGGTTCTTGATCATCACTGGCCGCAAGAAAGAGCTGATCGTCACTTCGAGTGGGCGCAATATTGCCCCGGCGCCTATCGAGAACATGCTAAAATCAAGCGTTTATATCGCTGAGATAATGCTGATTGGAGACAATAAGCCATTTATCACGGCTTTAATCGTCCCCGACTTTGAACATCTATCGACTGAAGGCATCGGTGAAACTGAAGCTGATGGTGATCGACAGAAATTGGTGGAGAGCAAGCAGGTCAAGCGTCTCTTCGCGTATGAAATTGCGCGCTTATCAGGAGGTCTGGCTGAGTATGAGAAGATCGGAAGATTCAAACTACTGCCGCAGGAGTTCACCATTGAATCTGGCGAATTGACCCCCACGATGAAAGTTCGACGCGCGGTGGTGATCGATAAATATTGTGATCTCATCAACGAGATGTACGCCAAAGCCCCGCAGGCTATCGATCCGGATTGTAATAAATAGCTGTAAGTCTCATGCCCATTGATTATAAATCTTCGGGCGTCAACTTAGACGCCGCAGACAATTCCCTGACCCGCATCAAAGCGCTGGTTAAAACCACTCGTACCTCTCAGGTCGTCGGAGACGTCGGACTTTTTGCCGGAGCGTTCCGCTTGCCGGAAGGAAAAGCCCATCCCATCCTGATGGCCAGCACCGACGGCGTGGGCACCAAGCTGCGCGTCGCCATGATGGCCGGAAAGTACGACACCGTCGGAGAGGATCTGGTCAACCACTGCGTTAACGATCTGCTGGCCAATGGAGCCGAACCGCTCTTTTTCATGGATTATTACGGCTGCGGCAGGCTGGATCCCGAAGTGCAGGAAGAGGTGATCAAGGGATTAGTGCGTGGCTGCCGAAATAATGGCGTGGCGCTGTTAGGCGGTGAAACCGCAGAAATGCCCGGCTTTTACGGCGACGATGAATTCGACCTGGTCGGTTCCATTGTCGGTTGGTCCAGTGAAGAAGATATGATCCTGGGAAAAGATATCAAGCCGGGGGATGTTATTCTGGGACTGCCGGGAAATGGCCTGCACACCAATGGGTATTCTCTGGCGCGAAAGGTCATCTTTGAACATGCCGGCCTGAAAGTTGACCAGTTTGTCGATGAATTAGGCGGCACCATGGGCGATGCATTGTTAGCCGTTCATCCCAGCTATCTGGAAGTGGTTCGCGCCATCCGCAAGGAAGTCACCATCAAGGGAATTGGCCATATCACCGGAGGCGGTATTGAGGGCAACCTGAACCGCGTCCTGCCGGAAGGGTGTAAACTGAAGATCGACTACGGTAGCTGGGACGTTCCGCCGATCTTCAATCTGATCCAGAAGCTGGGACCCGTCGATCCGCAAGAGATGAAGCGCGTTTTCAACCTGGGCGTGGGGATGGCGATGGTGCTGGATAAAGCGGAAGCGCTTCAGATCCGTGATAAAGTCTTTGCTGGATATCGATTGTTCAATGTGGGAGAGATTCATAAATCATGACATTATCTGATCCACAACAACCTATCGCCGTCCTGGGCGCAGGTTCCTGGGGCACGACGCTGGCGCTGGTCTTAAACGGCAAAGGCTTGAACGTTCGCCTCTGGGAATTCCGTCAGGATGCCGTCGAACGATTGCGCGCTGACCGTGAGAACAAGGAATTCCTGCCAGGAATCCCTCTGCCGGAATCGCTCGAAATTCATCACGACGCGCGGGAATGTCTGGCGGATGCGCAAGTAGTTTTGTTGGCAATCCCGTCGCAGTTTGTGCGCGGCGCGCTGCTGCAGATGACCGATTTCTTCCCTCGTGGCGCCATCATTATCAATGCCGCCAAGGGTATCGAAGAAATAACACTGATGCGGCCATCAGAAGTCGTGGAAGAGATCTATCCGGGGACCTGGCCGGATAGATACGTAGCCCTGTCCGGCCCCTCACACGCCGAAGAGGTGTCGCGCGGCATCCCCACGACCGTGGTCGCGGGCTCAGCGAATATTGACACCGCCAAAACCGTTCAAGAGCTCTTCTTCACGTCCACATTCAGGGTTTATACCCGCCACGATCTGGTGGGCGTGGAATTAGGAGGCGCCTTGAAAAACGTCATCGCTATTGCCACCGGCATCGCCGATGGTCTGGGTTTCGGAGATAACACCAAAGGCGCGCTCTTGACACGCGGCCTGGCCGAAATGAGTCGGCTGGGGATCAAGCTGGGCGGCCATCCTGAAACCTTTGCAGGATTATCCGGTATGGGAGATCTGATCACAACCTGCATGAGCCGCCACAGCCGCAACCGCTATGTCGGTGAACAGATCGGCAAAGGCAAAACCTTAGATGAGGTGATGCAGACGATGACCATGGTCGCAGAAGGGGTTAAAACGACAGTTTCATCGCGAGAATTAGCGCACCGTGAACAAGTCCCCATGCCCATCACGGAAGCTATTTATTCTATACTGTTTGAAAACAAGCCCGTCAAAGAGGTCGTCTTTGAACTGATGACCCGGGAACTGAAGCTGGAGGATTGATGCCGATTTTGGTATTAGACAAAGACGATCCGGAAAAGGAATTCGAGTTTGAGTTGGAATATATGCTCTCGCTTACCTTTGAGCAGCGGTTTGCGATGATGGAGCAACGGATGAAGGAGTTGAATATTCTGCTGGAGGAACATGGACATCAAAAGCCTTTTGAAGTGCTTAAGCGATTATAACGTCAGATATGTTTTATTCGGCGCGACTGCCATGCCGATTCATGGTTATACTCGAGCTACTCTGGACGTGGACGTCTTTATTGATGCCAGCGATGGGAACGTCCAAAAGACGCTTGCAGCGCTCACAGCTTTCGGTTATGATATGTCTGACATAAGCCTCAAGGATATGCAAAAAACAAAGATATTGATCAGGCAGTATCAACTGGCAGTTGATATTCATCCCTTCGTCGAAGGTGTTATTTTTGATGAGGTCTGGAAAGACAGAATCACTGGAACCTATAATTATGTGCCAGCGAATTTTCCATCGCTCGATCATACAATTCAGATGAAAAAAGCGGCAGGACGCCCTAAAGATATTGAAGATCTGAAGTTTTTGGAAGAGATAAAAAGAAGGAAGCAGTGATCACAGAGCTAGAGCACTGGCCTGCACGCGATTCAAGACTACAGAAGTAGTCTGAAAAGTTTAGCCCTCTTCAGAGGGCTTGCACCAGACGTAGCCCACGCCCTTCAGGGCTGGGCAGAAGTAAGACTTTCATAGTCAGTGTCGCCCCAACACCAACGAAGTAGATAATAATTCGGTGTATTTATGGAAAGCAAATCATTCTTTCAGAAGCCAGTAGATGAACTGACCTTCGAGGATATTCAATATCTTGTAGATGAGAAAATTCCCGAGAGCTACAATCTGGATTACAAGCGCGATAACTATGAGAAATCAAAAACACATGAATTAGCCAAAGACATTTCAGCGTTTGCAAATACTCAAGGTGGATATTTAATAATTGGCGTAGATGAGGATAAGGATGCAAATGGGGTAACCATTCCTGGCGATATTATTGGGATTGAGAAAGAGGAAGACATCGAAAAGCGTATAATGGATCGCGTGATAACGTCTATTATGCCTCACCCTTATGTCACACCCAAAATAATTGATATACCTGAGAATGCGGATAGGATTATTCTAGTTTTATATATCCCCCAATCCCACGATTCTTTGCACATGGTCGTGGTTAAGAAGAAGAACTGTTATTATAAACGTTACCACGACCAGAATATTCCGATGGATGAATATGAGGTGCGGACACGGTATTCTTTGCTCAGCAAATCTGAAGGTGATATTGACTCACACACTGATGAAGAAATATTGAAAATGTTGGGGAGGTGTAAGTCAACCATGAAGGGATCTCTTGTCTTAGTCTTATCGCCTGTTTTTGCAGATTATAAATTTAAGGATTTTAAAATAGCCAGATCGTTTGACGATTGGGACCATTATAAGCATCCTAAAAATCTAATGTTGCCAGGACCCAGCACTAAACCAAGATTAGGATATTTTGAGAAGGCTAATGACAGACTAGATCCGAGTTGCATATTACAAATCGGCACTAATTGTAATATTAGATATATAAGTTCCCATGTGTTTTATCCACGGAGTGATGTCCGTTATTTTGACGCTTCTGAAACAGTATATGAGCTATTTCATATTCTGAACATAGCGCTGGATTTCTACAGTAAAATTGGGTTTTTCGGTTATCTCAGAATTACTGTCCAAATATCAGAACTGTACAATTCAAGACTGAGATTTGAGAACTTGAAAGAATTTAGTGAGGAAGCCCCTGTTCTTTTGAACGACTTTAATCTTTTTAGACAAACAATTGAGTCTAACTATCTGTTTACTCATAAAAAAGAAATAATTGATGAATGCCTCCTGCCTATCTTTATGGAAGGTGGTTTTGACAAAGTTCTTAATTGTTGGAATGATAATGATGAACCTGTGGTTTCCTAATAATCAAAAAAGGCTTATACAATACGAATGCACCCATGACACAAACCTACATCTCTGATATCGCGGCGCAGGAAGGCCAGGACGTCGAACTGCGCGGCTGGATATACAATTTCAGATCGTCCGGTAAGCTGAAGTTCCTGCAACTGCGCGACGGCACCGGCGTCATCCAGTGCGTCATGTCCAAGAAGAACGTCCCGGAAGCATCCTGGGAAGTCGGCGAAAAGCTGACACAGGAAACTTCAATTATCGTACACGGGACGGTCAATAAAGACGACCGCGCGCCATCCGGTTACGAACTCTGGGTATCTGACGTCGAATTGGTCGGCGAATCGGAAGACTACCCCATCTCGCCCAAGGAACACGGCGACGCGTTTCTGCTGGATCACCGTCATCTCTGGCTGCGTTCCAGCCGCCAGCACGCCATTATGCGCGTGCGGCATAACGTCATCAAAGCGATTCGTGATTTCTTCGATGACCGCGGCTTCATCAACCTCGATGCCCCCATCTTCACGCCCAATGCCGCGGAGGGTACCAGCACTCTGTTCGAGACGGAATACTTCGGCGACAAAGCTTACTTGTCCCAATCCGGACAGCTCTACATGGAACCCGGCTGTGCGGCGCTGGGCAAGGTCTACTGCTTCGGACCGACCTTCCGGGCGGAAAAATCCAAGACCCGCAAGCACCTGACCGAATTCTGGATGTTGGAACCGGAAGTTGCCTTCATGGATTTAGACGGCTGCATGGAACTGGGTGAAGATCTGATCTGTTTCATCATCGAACGCATCCTCGAACGCTGTCAGATGGAACTGAAGACGCTGGAACGAGACGTCAGTAAGCTGGAAGCAGTCAAGACACCGTTCCCTCGCATTCACTACCAAGAAGCCTGTGATCTGCTGGTTAAAAAAGGCACTGACTTTACACCGGGCGATGATTTCGGAGCGCCCGATGAAGAAGCTTTATCTGAAGGCTATGACAGCCCGGTGATCATTCACCGTTTCCCGACAAAAATCAAGGCTTTCTACATGAAATGTGAAGCCGATGATCCCGAAACGTCGCTCTCCTGCGATTTCATCGCGCCGGAAGGTTTCGGGGAGATTATCGGCGGCAGTCAGCGTGAAGATAATGCGGAAATTCTGGAACGCAAGATCCGCGAACACGACCTGCCCAGGGAGGCATTCCAGTGGTACCTGGATGTTCGAAAATACGGCTCTTTCCCACATTCCGGTTTCGGCTTGGGATTGGAACGGACTATCTCCTGGATTTGCGGCGTTCGCCATGTGCGGGAATGCATCCCCTTCCCGCGGCTTATGCATCGCTTAAAACCCTAATAAAAGATCGGGTATTGACTTTGTTGGCATCCTGGATTTTCGGCGTTTGTGCCGGGATGATTCTCTACATTTTCTTCATCTATCCTGCGATTGTGGTGATCTTGAGTTCTCTCAAGCGGCGCGCCTTTGAGCCGCGCTGGGAAGAACTCCCGCACGTCACCATGCTGCTCTCCGCCCATAATGAAGAAACTACCATCGCCAGCAAGATCGAAAATGTCCTGCAGCAGGAATATCCGCAAGACCGGCTGGACCTGATCATCGTCGATGACGGATCGACTGACCGAACGGTCGAAGTCGTTCGTGGGTTCCCCTCGGAACGCATCGATCTGCTGGTGCAGGAGTCCCGCGCGGGTAAGACCGCGGCCTTGAATCGCGCAGCAGTAAAAGCGACCGGCGATGTATTGGTTTTCACCGACGCCAACGCCATCTATCAGCCGGATGCCGTGCAGCGTCTTGTCGCGGGATTCGACAAAGCGGGCAAAATCGGCGTGGTCTGCGGGGAATTGAAATACACTCAGCATGAACAGGCGGTCAGCGACGAAGAGAGCCGCTATTGGGGTATGGAAATCATGCTTAAAAAGGCTGAAAGCAATATTGGGTCATTACTGGGAGCCAACGGATCAATTTACGCCATGCGCCGCGAACTTTACCAGCCGCTGCGGGAAGATCTGATCAGCGATTTCATCACACCGTTGCTGCTGACTAAAGCCGGGTATGATACTGTATATCAACCTGAAGCGGTCTCCACCGAAAAGAGCACGCGTAGTTTACAGTCAGAATTTCGGCGCAAAAAGCGCATTGTGCAGCGCGGCTTATACGGTTTACGCGTCCATTCTGAGCTTTTGAATCCTGCCGCGGCTGGCTGGCTGGCAATACAGCTCTGGTCGCACAAAGTGCTGCGCTGGTTGACCCCCTTCTGGTTGATCGGTATTCTGGTCTCTTCAGCTCTGCTCTATCCGGTAGGATTCTTCAAATATCTCTATATTTTACAGATACTAAGTTATCTGGCTGGATTTCTGGGAATACTGATGCACGCCAGCGGCCGCGCTCCCAGTCTGCTGAGAATACCGGCGTATGTGTTGATGACCATGGGAGCAGCTTTATCCGGAGTAACCGGTGTAATCATGGGAAAGAAAGTGGTGGTATGGAATCCGCAACGATGAAGGACGTCTGTGTACATCTGCTGATCGAAGGACGAGTGCAGGGCGTGGGATTTCGCTACTTTGCGCTCAAATGTGCGCAGAAGCTGAACGTTACCGGCTGGGTGCGCAACAATTTTGATGGCACCGTGGAAATCGAAGTTGAAGGCGATCGTTCTGCCGTAGAAGAGTACATCGCCAAGATTAAATTGGGACCTACCTGGGGAAATGTAAAAGATCTTAGTGTGGAATATAAATCGTATGAAGGCAAATATAGCAGCTTTGAGGTAACGAGATAACCATGAAAGACCTGAAATCGTTAATTCGCGCCGTCCCCAATTTTCCCAAGGAGGGCATTAAGTTTTTTGACATAACCACGCTGCTGAAGGATGGTGATGGCTTCCGCCAGGCCTGCGACCAGATGTGGGAACCGTTCGCCAACGCGGGCGTGCAGAAAATCGCCGGTATAGAATCGCGCGGGTTTATCTTCGGGGCGGCGATGGCTTATACCCAGAATCTGCCGTTCGTGCTGTTCCGCAAACCGGGCAAGCTGCCCGCTGAAACCGAGTCCGAATCGTACGCTTTGGAATATGGCGAAGATCAGATCGAGATGCACGTCGATGCCGTTTCGCCGGGCGAAAGAATCTTGATCGTCGATGATTTGCTGGCCACCGGCGGCACCGCGGCCGCAGCCTGCAACCTGATCGAAAAGCTGGGCGGCGAAGTGGCAGGCATCAGCATGCTGGTGGAACTGACCTTCCTCCCCGGCCGCCAGAAATTAGAAGGCCGTAATCTGAATTTCCTCTTCGAATTCGCCTCGGAGTCGATGGATTCGGATGATTAAAAGCAGTTGGCTGTTAGCAGTTAGCAGTTGGCTGTTGGCAATCAGTTGTAGGGGCGCAGCAACTTGTCCCGATCCGTCTGGTCGGGGACGACCCCGACTACGGTAGTGGGGAGCATGGTACTGCTTAAATAACAGTCAGCATTCAGTAAAAAGTGTCATTCTGGCGAAGTCCAGAATCTGACACTTTTTTTTACGCCAAATTTGTCCGCCACTTTCAAGTGTCCGCCAGATCTGTCGTCCCGTTGTGCGGGGAATTTTTAGGGTGATGACAGATTTGTCATATTAGCTGAATGGAAAAGGGAAGATGGAAAACCCGACGGTCGGGCTCGTCCCTGAGCCCGACCGTCGGGGTGTGAACCACCATTGGCACAGGCACCCCGACTACGGTAATATAAAATATCGAATTGAAAATAGAAAAATGCAAATCGGGAAAATTTTGTAGGTAGGGATAGAAGAGATGCTTGTATGTAATATACATCGTATTTCTTAAGAATACAAGAGATATTATTGATTTATAATACAGTAGTAGCTAATGGTTAGTGGCTAGTGGCTGGTAATTTTCTGAACCACAGATGACACAGACTACGCTGATAAATCCCCCATGATCCGTCAGGTGGCGGATCGTGGGGCTGTCTCAAAAGCGCTTGAGACAGCCCTTTTTTTAAACTGTTATACTACTTTTCTACAGCAACCGTCTAGGTATCTCTTCCAGAGACGCCATGGCCAGCTCGACCAGGTTTTCGAAATCACTGAAATCCAGCATAGACGACGGTCCGTGAATGTAACGTGCCGGATTCGCTAAAACGCCGGTCAGTACGCCTGAACGCGACAGATGAATCTCACCCGCATTGGTGCCGCCGAATAACGGCTGCTTCAATTGATGCGGGATTTTTCGTTCGGTGGCAACCTCAGTCAGAAAGCGGATCATGCGCGGCGTGGTGACCATGGTGCGGTCCGCCACGGTGATGGCAACTCCCTGCCCCATCTCGCAGGGTGACTGCGCGGATGGCACTCCGGGGAAATCTCCGGCGGTCGTGGTTTCCAGCACCAGCGCTATTTTCGGAGCGATACGGAATGCCGAAACTTTTGCGCCCCGCAGCCCCAGTTCTTCGCTGGTAGCAAAGTTTACGGCCAAAGTAAAGGGCAGCTCTTTCCCCTTCAGTTCATTCAGGATATATATTGCAGCGGCACATCCCGCGCGGTCGTCGAAGGCTTTGCCTAAGATGCGGTTGTTTTGCAGTTCGACGATATGACCATCCAAAATACCCGGCGTCCCCGGCCGGATTCCCAGATCTGCGGCTTCCTGCTTCGACTTGATACCGATATCTATGGCCAGTTGTTCTGGCGGAATGGCCTTGGTGCGTTCTTCCGGCTTAGTGATATGCGGCGGCGAGAAACCGATGGCCCCGGGGATGAAGCCTTTATCTCCGCGAATCGTCACTCGAGATCCGGGGAATTGGCGCGCATCCCACCCACCCAGCGGAACGAAGCGGACGAATCCTTTATCATCGATATGCGAGACCATGAAACCGACTTCATCAGTATGCGCGTCCAGCATCACCACGTCGTCGGATTTCCCCTTTTTCCAGGCAGTCATATTGCCGATAGCGTCTTCTTCGATGGAGTCACATAACGGGGTGACATGTTTGCGTATCATCGTGCGAACGTCCTCTTCAAAGCCGGGAGGCCCGAATAGTTCGCAAAGTTCTTTTAGCAGTTTTTTCAAATCCATGCTGTTTCCTGTTTTATCTCAATTCTATTCTAATCGAGAATCTAAATTAATGGAATTAAAGTGATTGATGTCTAAAAGTCTCAGTCAATTCATTGACTTGGATGCAGAAATTGAGCACCCGACTTTTAATCGGGTGTCTTGATCGAATCTGAACCTAAAAAAGCGTATCCTGTCCATCACCACTTTCTGCCCCACTCCAAGGGCTCTCTCCGGCATATAAATAACGTTCCATCAGTTTGACGTATTCGGTCCATTTCTGGCCGCTTTCCCGGCTGCGCTGAATGATGCGGTTGAAGGCGTTCGCCTTCGAATCCATCTCATCCGCGGAGTAGAGTAATATTGCTTCCAGGGTCATCGGCAGTATAGGCGAGCCCTGCTCCCGCGTCCCCTGGTGAGACAGCACTAAGTGAATGACCTGATTCCACAACTCCTGCGGTACAGCGGGATCCTTCTTGCGGTGCTCCTCCAAGATTTGCTGTCCTAACACGATATGTCCAATCAACCGCCCGCGGTCGGTAAAGTCAATGGTGACATGCCAGTTGTACTCTTCCAGCTTGCCGATATCGTGCAGCAGCGCGCCTGCTATTAAAAGATCCTTGTTCGCTTCAGGATATATCTCGGTTATGTTCATCAGAATTTCAGCCAAGGTCAGGGAATGTTCCGCCAACCCGCCCAGGTAAGCATGATGCCACAATTTACCTGCCGGCGCGGTGAAGTATGGGTCTGAAATATCGGGATCGTCGAAAAAGCGGCGCAGGAAACTGCGCAGGTCTGACTGTTCGACGCTTTCGACCAGACGCCGCAGATGGCGGCGCATCTCCTCAACGGACCGTTCACTGGCGGGAATCAGGCGCGACCGGTCGACCGGGTCTTCCGGCTTGGCCAGCCGCAGACGCTCGATGGTGACCTCTTTCTGATCCTGATAGGTCGTGACTGCGCCACTCAGCTTGACGATTTTACCGACTTCGAGCACCTTCCGGAACTCTTCCACTTGTTCCCAGAGCTTACCCGACATCCTGCCGGATTTATCGGCGAAATCTAAAATCAGGTAGGGCGATCCGTCGCGTTTCTGCCGCACGTTGATCGACCGGATAGCGACGAATTCGACGAACTTTTCGCCGACTTCCAGTTCACGCAGCAGTTTGGTTGTTGTGGGTTGAGGCATGGGTGAGCTTCAATTAATTGAGTTTATTTAATCTAGCAATGAGTTTTTTGATTATTTCGCTAATTCCTAAATCCCAAGTGATGTATTTCTTCTTTCGCAATAGTGGATAATCGACTAGGACCAATTCAGGATCACAAAGAAACAAAGGTAATACGATTATTTGCTTCTTTGTATTTTCAATGCTTAGTGCTGAATTCATTTCTGATTCAGGCCAACCTTTTCCTATAAAGTTTTCGCTCAAAAAAACAATTACATATTTCGATTTTGCAAGCCCATTATTTATTTCATGTATGAGATCATCACCCCAAGCAAGTTCCGCTTCATCAAGCCAATAAGAAATGTTGTTTTGACCCAGTTGGACCGCAAAGGGTCGGACATAATCATCTTTATCCTCTCCGGCATGACACAAAAATACATCTTTAAGAGACACAGTTTTATCACTCTTCCGACTTCTCTTTCTTGGAACATCCCTAAGGACTTGGTTGTCTTCAATTTCCTTTTTTCTTTTAGGTAGTCCCAAATTCTCTAAAGTCGCTTTTGTCTTTTGAATCCTTGAGGCTCTTTCCTTCACTGAATTACAAACAAGCTTTTCTAATCCTGCGTTAAAATTAGCTGAATCATTTTGTACGGATTCTAAATTCTGTTCAATATATCCCAAATCTCTTTTATATATTCCTTCGATATTCACTACCTGCTCCGGGAGCATTATATATTTTAAAACCAAATTATTGGTATCAATGATCTTCTCTGGCATGGACATGACCCAACTATGTCCACGATAATTAAAAAGCTGTGGATCACCTTTAAAAGGGATATAAATCGATATTTCAATAACATTTATTTCTGTACGTTCCCCATACCCACGATAAAGTTCATTTGGTGTTTTCTTCACTTCTCGGGAATCGTAGCGGATGTTTTCTATATCTAAACTCGGTGGCTTCAATGTGTAACGTTCAATATACTTCTTTAATTCAATTTTATCTGATAGAGAATTGATCTTCTCTTCGCTCATCTCCGATATTTCTTTGGCAATATGCCGGTGTAGGTTAGTAGTTACATCTGAAAGGTATCCTTGCCCAAATAGATATTCTTTCATAATATGTCTCCTTGGCAAATTTCAATTTGATTAGGCAGGGGGAAACACCCCCTGCCTACGGATTATGTCATCACACCGTCCACAACAACCGGATGCGGTTGCAGGCCTCTTCGACGTCTTCCCTATTGACGTCCAGATGCGTCACCAGGCGGACTTTGTCGGGCGCGGTTGCCAGGAAACGGACATGCTGCCCTGCGGCGGCTTCAGCTAATCCCGGCCCGTCAAACGGAGCTTTATCCGTCAATTCAACGATAACGATGTTGGTGTGAACGTAATCCAGATCAATTTTTACACCCGTCAGCGAGGCAAAGGTTTCGGCGAGCAGTCTGGCGTTAGCGTGATCGTCCTTCAGGCGTTCGCGGTGATTTTCGATGGCATAGATGCCCGCAGCAGCCAAAAGTCCCGCCTGCCGCATGCCTCCGCCGAAGACCTTGCGGTAGCGATGACAGCGGTCGATAAATTCCGCCGATCCGGCAATCAGCGATCCTACCGGGCAGCCCATCCCTTTCGACAGGCAGACTGACACGGAATCCGCCAGATCCGTCCAGGTTTTCAGGTGCAGACCGGTCGCCGCTGAGGCGTTCCAGAGCCGCGCGCCATCCAGATGAATCTTCATACCATGCTTATCAGCAACTTCCCGGATGCGCTGCATCTCTTCAACCGGAAAGATAGTGCCTCCGGCGCGGTTGTGCGTATTTTCGATGCAGACCAGCTTACTGGGAGCGAAGTGGTGATCCGCGGGCCGCAGGGCCGCTTCCACCTGCTCAGAGGTAAAGACACCGTAATACCCCTCCTGCAGGTTCAGCGTCACACCTGATAAAAACGCCGGAGCTCCCGATTCGTAGTTGAAGATATGGCAGTTTCTTTCGCAGATCACTTCATCGCCGGGAACGGTGTGCGATTTAATGGAGATCTGGTTTGCCATCGTCCCTGACGGAACGTAAAGGGCGGCTTCTTTGCCCAGAAGATAGGCTACGGCCTTCTGCAGTTTATTGATCGTAGGATCATCACCGAAGACGTCATCGCCGACTTCAGCCTTCGCGATGGCTTCGCGCATCTCGAGTGTCGGTTTGGTGATCGTATCGGATCGAAAATCGATAATTTTCATAGTGGTTAGGGGTTAGGGATTAGGGTTTCGCTTTCAGCTTGTTGATCAGAGATCGAATCTGTTTTGATAATGCATGAATCATTTCTGTAAGAGACTTCAGTGTATCCGTGTCTAAATAATTAAGCTCACCAGATATTATTAACTGAGTTTCTAATTCGGCTGCCGATGATAACGAAATCTGTAAAAATTGAATAAACACTTTCCGGTGAGCACGGATATGTCCTTCAGCAATGTTGGATGGAATAGACACAGCCGCTCTTTGCATTTGGGAGGATAAACCATATAGCTCAGATTTTGGATATGTCTGAGTTGTCGCATATATGGATTTAACCAGCTTGATTCCCAATTTCCAAATTCTTAAATCTCGAAAACTTTGAATTTCGTCCATAATGAAAATATCCTCACACTAATCCCTAACCCCCAACCTCTAATCCCCTAAAAGATTTGCATCCGCAAATCAGCCGCCTTCCCTCTTTCCGCTATCTCTTTCAAGCGGTCGCGGCTGATCGGCTTCAAATGTGAATCAGCAGGGGGACGAACCAGGGTGTAGATTTGGGCTGCGTTCGGTCTCAGGTTTGATAATACATTGATCCAGGCATCCACTGCTTCATCGGAAGCATTCGAGACGTTGCCATCGAGGAAGATGGTCTGGGTTTCAAAATTTCCCAGAGCTTTCAAACCGTCGATCAGCGCATTGAAATCAACTGCCTTCGAGGGGCGGTTGATCTGTCTGAAAGTCTTTTCATCGCCAGCATCCAGCTTCATGAAGCGGCGCTCCAACTTCAGCAGAGCTTTTCGCACATCTGGCTTATGCGCCATGGTCGAATTCGACAAAATAGCGGTCTTTGCCTGCGGCGCAGCTTTGTCACGAAATTCAGTGACAACCTCCACAGCCTGATCAAAGTTAGGGTGCATGGTGGCTTCGCCGTTACCGGAAAAGGTGATGTGATCCAATAGATGATGATCCACCTGGTAGGTTTCCAATTGCCGCATCAAGTCGTTGACGTCAGGGAAATGTAAGTTCTCTGAATCAGCATCCATGGTCAACGTATCGGTCCAGCCGTAGTGGCAATAGACGCAGTTGAAGGAACAGATCTTGCGGGTGATGGGACTTAAATTCACACCCAGAGACAACCCGATCCGGCGGGAACCGACCGGACCGTAAACCATACCGGTTTGTAGTGGAAGGGTTTGCATTATCATCTAAGGGGAGTATCCTGATGTATTCTAAAACGGCACCACAATGGGTGTGATCTTGAATTCCTTCTGGATTTTTTCGGATGCCGCAAAAGCCTGTTCGACGGTATCGTAGCCCACCACCCGCACGATATGAAGGTTTGTGCCGTTTTGCGATGGAGAGGTAACTTCCACCTGGTAACCCGCCTTTTCAAACTTCTCTTCGAAAGTTTCTGCATTGGACGGTCTGGAAAAGGCCCCAACCTGCAAAGCAAACGCATATTGCGGACGCGTTACGGGTGGAGACTCCAGTTTCACCACTGGTTTCTCGGTTATCTGCACTGGCGCCGAGGTTGGTTCAGGGTCAATAACAGGCATCTTTTGAGCAGAAATCGGCTGTAAAGCCGCAGACAGCAGGATTGGAGGCGGAGGTGTTGTTTCTGCTTTGCGCAAGCGTTTATCGGTTAATTTCCAGTTTCCCAGCGTTTTCTCAATTTCGCCGGCTCTGGTATACAACCCCTGTGCGTAATAGTACTGCCGAATGCGGTCCAGACTGCGTTCGGCGATTTCTGTTTCCGGATTTTGCAGTACGATCTGCTTGTAAATCTCGACCGCTGCTTCAGCATCTGACGTCAGAGCAGCCTGCAGAAAGAGAGCTTCAATTGAGTCTGCATAACCGTTTTCGAAGTAGTTGAGAGCTTCCGTCAGACGAGCTTCATTGTAAGCTGAAAACCCGCGCGCAGCCGCAATACTGCTGTTGGCGAGCAGAACAATCAAGCAGGTCTGCGCAAGCAGCAAACAGCCGTAACACCTGAAATTCTGATAAACTTTATACCGCATCATGATGATTATCGTCTTTCTTCTTTCTGTGTTCACTCTTTAGAATCGCCTCCCCGATTCTCACGCCTTCTGCCTTGAATCTGCGCAGTAAGCGTCGCGCCCAGATAAATTCAGTCGCCAGGATGCCCAGACCCACCGGGATGATAATCACAGCCGGCCCCGGGGTGACGATCATGATGATGCCAATAATGATCACCGTCGATCCGATAACCGCCACAACCCATTTTCGAGCCGTTTTCAGCATAGATTAAAATCAAATCCCGAAACTGCCGATAGCTGAACAGCGCGGACATTTCCAGATAGCTTTTGCACTTTTATGGCCGCATACTTTACATTCAAAGAACCGTTGCTCATCCAGTACCCGGTCGAGGATTTCAATCACCAGCGGCCCAATTTCGGACGTGCGGTTGTTTTCCACTAAAGTACGGATCATAAAGCGGCGAATCCAGAGATCGTCCCGATGATGTTCCAGAGCTTGCTGGCATACCCGCAGTACTCCATCGATGTCGCTCTTCTTATTCATGAACTGCGCCAGAGCTTTTGAAGCGGACAGGTTCTTCGGCTGTTTCAGGAGCAGATCGCGATAGATCTGTTCCACTTCGCCGAAGCGTCCCTGATCGTAATACAGCTCTTCGATGCGAGGAAAGGCTAGATAGCTCTTATCAGGATTGATCTCCAACAGATTATCCAGCTCCTTAATGGCGTCGCTTTCGCGCTCTTCTTCGATATAAGACTCAGCCAGAGTCAGATAGGCGTAGGCGCACTTTTTATCCAGCTTCAGTCCTTCACGGCACTTGATGCGTCCGTCGCGCCCTTTTCCGGCCGCGATCAGCTTGCGCCCCTCTTCCACGCGATAAAGCGCCAGTCGCGTGCTATCTTTGACGCCCTCAGCCGAGTTCAATTTCTTGGTAAAACTGAAGGCCGTCTGATAATCTTCGACGCATTCAGCCATGCGGACACGAAATTGCAGTGCCCAGCGATGATCTGATACCAGATGCAGGATCTTTTCAGCCCATTCTGCGGCTTTATGAAAGGATTTCCCCTGTTCATAATCCTGAGCCAGTTCACGATAGATTTCGACCTTCTGTCCCGCCTTCAGATCGGAACGAACCGTCAGACTCTGATGCACTTTTACGGCTTGCACGACCTGATTCAACTCACGCAGAACGGCGCCCAGTTTCAGGTAGGCGTCCAGGTTGTCCGTGTCTTCGCGGACTGCATCCTGAAAACGCTCCTTGGCGGCTTCAAGATTCCCTTCCAGAAGTTCATTCAGAGCTTGCGTGTAAGGCTGCTTCAGCTCCGAAGCTTTGGATTTTCGGTAAGCAGTCGTGTAATAGTAGATCAATGCAGACATGGCGACAACGACTGCTACGATGGTAAAAATTGTCCATCCCATGAATTAATCTCCGGATTTTTCTGGGGCTGGCGGAAGAGCGTGTTCTGGACTGATCAGGTCGTCCTCAATCGACAGATTGCGGAGTTTTTCCAATTCAACCTGAAGTTTCTTGATTTGACGTTTCTGCTTACCGATTTCAGAGCGCAGGCTGATGTGAAAACCAATG
The DNA here is from genome assembly GCA_018812585.1 of bacterium. GTDB lineage: Bacteria > Electryoneota > B3-LCP > B3-LCP > B3-LCP > JAHJDJ01. The sequence continues at coordinate 2,833 of JAHJDJ010000321.1, read as the reverse complement.
GAAACCAACAAGTGGACGAGCATACCCAGCGCAAAGGCGAAAAAGAGCGCAAAAGCCAGGGCGACGCGGGGTGATTCCCAGAAAAGGAAATTCACGTCCACCAACTCATCCATGTTCAGACCTAAGAAGCCGACCAGCACTAAAACGATCACCGTAACGGCGATTATTCGGGCGATCCACATAGAACCTCCTGATAGCTATAGGTTGAAAAATTCTATCTAAATTCTATTACCCCAAAGCGAAAAACCGCGCACCTCAGCAACTTTGATGGTTACACTCTCTCCACGATGGAAGTTCCCCGGTACGATCGCCACGCGGTCACAGCGAGTGCGGCCAGTCCACTCAGCCGAATTTTTCGGACTGGGATTTTCTATTAAAACTTCGACCTTCCTGCCTACCAACTTCTGCCTTGATTCATGCGACAATTGGCGGCATAAATCGATCATCCGTTCAAGCCGTTCCACCTTTACTTTTTCAGGGACGTCGTCCTCCAATTTCGCTGCGGCCGTACCGGGACGCTCCGAATATTTGAACGTAAATGCATCATCGAACCTTGCCTGTCGAATCAGATCCAGCGTCTGGCAGAGATCCTCTTGCGTCTCTCCCGGAAAACCACAAAGCAGATCGGTCGTCAGCGCTAATCCAGGAATCGCTTCGCGCAACTTATCAACAATCCTCAGATAATCTGCTGAGGTATAGCCGCGGTTCATCGCCTTCAAGATGCGGTCTGAGCCTGATTGAGCGGGGAGATGCAGAGAGGCGCCCAGAACGCCGCCTGACGCCATTCGATTAATCAACTTGTCCGACAGATCTTTGGGGTGCGACGTTATAAATTGCAGACGCTTCAACCCCTTAATCTCGGCAACTCTGCCTAACAGATCAGGGAAATCAAGATCAGGCCAGGTATACGAATTGACGTTCTGACCTAAAAGAGTTACTTCTGGGAACCCTTGCGCGACAGCAGTTTCAACCTCTGAGATGATCTCTTGGGGAGAGCGGCTGCGCTCTCTGCCGCGGACATAGGGCACAATGCAGTAGCTGCAAAAATTATCGCAGCCGCGCATGATGGCAACCCAGGCATTGACACCCTCGCGCCGCAGCGGCGGCACTTCGCTGTAGGTCTCGTTCGGTGCGCCGTGGACATAATGAAATGTTCCGCTATGGCCATTCAACTGTTCCTGAATCAGATTAGGCAACTGGCGGTATGCGTCCGGTCCTACGACAAAGTCCAATCCGGGAATCTGATCGCGCAGATTTTCTCGCAGATTTTCAGCCATACAGCCTAAAACACCAACAACAAGTTCGCGCCGGGTTCTCTTCTGCGCGGCCAGCGTGCGGAGACGTCCCAGAGCGCGCTGTTCAGCGTGACCCCGCACCGCGCAGGTGTTGATCAGGATCACGTCAGCGGACGCTTCGTCGTGCGTCATGATGAAACCATCGGCGTCTAACAGGCTGGTTACCAGCTCGCCGTCATAGAGGTTCATCTGACAGCCGTAAGTGTCCAGGTAGATTTTAGTTGCAGGCATACGAAAGTCTTGGTTCAGGGCAGGTTTTATTCCGTCTCATCATGCAAAGTTGCTTAACAAGCTGTAACAAGCTAATATACGGACTGTTACCTTCAAGGTCAAGGATTTTTAAGATTGGAATTCAAGGGTTGATTATTCGACGCGTAGGTTATCCTTCATTATTTTTTTTATTCTGCCTTAAATCTTTTGCTTGCAATTTGATTCACAATGTATTATATTGATAGTTCAGGGACTACCTTAGATTTGAATCTTAGCTAATCATGGAGGACGTGCGCATGAAAAAAGTTCTTACAATCTGTGTTCTTGTCGTGCTGCTGAGCGCTCTGATGGTGCATGCAATTCCCTTGCAGCAAGCCTACACGGAAGCTCAACCCGGCGCTGGATATGACAAAATGATCGTGCTTGATCCCGCGGAAACGTACACCGGAGGATTAGAGTTCGATGATGAAAGTATCTGCATCATCTCCTGTGGTGCGCTCATCGACCTGCAGGGTGATCGCATCATCGCCAATGATAACGGCTATCTGGACATTTGCGGCGTCGCACTGACTAATTCAGACTCGGCCGCCATCAAGGTCAACACGGCGGGTCAGGGCTGGATCGATCACTGCACCTTTGCGGGCAACTACGACGGTGTCCACTTCTGGATTGGTACAAACTTGACCATGACCTCAAACATCTTCTCCTACTCTGAGAGATGGGGCGTCTGGACAGATGAGAGCACCAGCAGATTCCTGGCTTACAACAACGCCTATTCCAACCTTGGAGGCCATTATAAAGAATGGTGTGCTGGTTGAGGCGGCGGCTCCTGGAGTAACTTCACTCCGGCGCCTGGAACAGGTGATTTGTACAATGCCCCTGAATTTGTAGACCCTTACACCAATGATTTCACTCTGCAGTCGACCTCCACTATGATTGGAGCGGCTCAATCCGGATACGACATGGGCGCTATCCCCTTTACTGTACGTCCTCTGATGCCCACCGATCTGGAAATCACGACCACTCCCAACGAGTTAGACGTTGACCTTTCCTGGGTCAATCCGACCGAAAACACGGACGGAACCATTATTACATCAATTACCAGCGTTAAAGTGATCCGTAACGGTGAGACTGTCGCGGAATTAACCGGCAGCCCCGGCGCAGCGATGCAGTACGGTGAAACCCTAAGCATCGCAGCCGAATGCCGTTATATGATACTGGTAGAAACCGATGTTGACGGCTTATACTGTTTCACCCGCAGTGCCTGGATCGGTCCGCCAGCGTGGGCAAATCCCACCGGACCGGATGCTTATGGATACACCGCGGTG
>JAHJDJ010000320.1 GCA_018812585.1 bacterium | reverse complement strand
GTTACGAGTTGCGAGTTGCGGGTTCCGTGTTGTTGAGTGTTTATGACATTCAGGGACGTGAGGTGGCCAGACTGGTTGACGGCTATCGCGATGCTGGTGTGCATGAAGTGACGTTTGATGCGGCGGGATTGGCGTCGGGAGTGTATCTGTATCGGTTGGAGGCGGGTACGCAACAGGCGGTTGAGAAGATGGTTTTACTCAAGTAAGTCAATCCGCAAAAGGCGCACAGGAATACAAAATTGGGTGGCTCTGTCGAAGAGCCACCCTTTTTGTTTCAGACTCTGATTGGATTTCCACTGGTGACCAACAGATTTTTCAGGTTGAGCGTATATTTTACATCATTTAAAACTATGCGAATTTGTGAAATAAATCCCAGCCAAGAGGAAAAAATGAAAGTTTATCGAGTTGTATTTATCATCCTGCTAATCGCTTCGTCCTGCCTGACAACGATCAACGCAGAAGCCAGCCCGACTGGTCCTCGCAACAATTACACCATGAGCCCCCCTGAATATCAGAACTGCACCTTGTGCCATTTTACATACCCCCTGAATTCAGGGACGGGCGGCTTGACCCTGACTGGCCTTCCCGCCGCTTATACGCCGGGAAATACCTACTCACTGACCTTGACTCTGGCAGATCCGCAGGCGATGCGTTGGGGATTTCAGATCACTGCGGTTAATCCTGCCGGTGATCCTGCGGGTGATATGATCGTCACCGATCCAGTCAACACACAGTGGAATGATAATCCCACCTTAACGGTGGACATCATTATGCACACGGCAACTGGGACTGCAGCCGGTACTCCCGGTTCAAATAGCTGGACCTTCGATTGGGAAGCGCCGAATGATGATAACGGTGCGTTTTTCCACTTTTCTGGAAATGCTGGCAGCAATGGCAATATGGAGTTCGATGACTATATCTACAATGACGTCATGTTTGTCCCTTCAGCCAATGCGCCAAATCTCGTCATTGATTTGACCTACACCAGCGGCTCTCCCCTACCTCCGGGCGGCGCCAACCTGAATTTCGGGGTGTTTGTATCCAACAACGGCGCTGTTGCGTTGGATTACAATGCCTGGCTGGATATCGTCCATGAAGGTGGAGCGCCATCAACAGTCGTGCTGCGTTCTTTCACTAACTATCAACCGGGCTGGCAGATTAACCGGCCGGATATGTTCTTCCCTGTTCCGGGCGGCTATGCTGCGGGTGATTACATGTTTTACGGCCGGATCGGCGCTGATGACCAGGTCATTTGGGCGCAAAGCGGTTTTCCTTTTGAAAAGTCGGGCACTCTGAGTGACATTGCGTTTATTCCCTACGTTCCTAAAAATGTGCCTGACGTCTTCGGTGAGGTAAATGAGGAAATTATCGCTGTTGCACCTGAAGAGTTTCAATTGCATGGCGCGTACCCCAATCCCTTTAATCCGACGACCGAACTCAGTTACGAGTTGCGAGTTGCGGGTTCCGTGTTGTTGAGTGTTTATGACATTCAGGGACGTGAGGTAGCTAAACTGGTGGATGGATTCCGTGATGCGGGCGTGCATGAAGCTACTTTCGATGCAACGGGATTGACCTCTGGCGTCTATCTCGTAAAACTGATTGCTGGAGATCAGAAAGCCATCAGCAGAATAATTCTGATGAAGTGACGTTCAGTACCCTTGTCGCGGGATACTACGTGACCCTGCGCCTCATATCACATTTTGACCCAAGGGCGGTTCTTGAATGGAGAACTGCCCTTTTTATATTAAAACAGGGTAGAAATGTATTGACTACCATCTGAACTGAGGTTATATTTCTCCCACGGAATACCGTGGTATTACAGATTACAATTACTAAGGTACTGAAGATGTTTCAATTAAGCAGCGATGCGGAGCGTGCTGGGGCTGTTGCCTTAGCCACAGTGCAGAATGCTCCGGATCCCATTGTCTGGTGGGACCGGGATGGACATCTACGCGAAGCTAATCATGCCGCGATCAAGGGCTTGGGGTATAAGCCTGAAGAGATGGCGAACTTAACTGTTTTCGATATCAACCCGCGCTCCTCCGAAAAGGATTGGGAAAAGCTCTGGCAAGCCATCGCCGACGCAGGCACTCTACGCTTTGAAACCTACGGAAAACACAAGGAAGGTTTTATTATCCCGGTAGAAATTGTGGCTTCCTACCTTAAGTACGCGGACGAAGACTATGTCTGCTTCTTTATCCGGGATTTGCGAGAGCAGCGCAAGGCCCAGCAGGAGATTACCGACCGGTTAAAGTTTGAATCATTTATATCAGATCTTTCCAAGGCATTCATTGATGTGGCTGCCGACAAAATCGCTCAGGAAATTGATGATTGGCTGGAAAGCCTGGTTGATCTCTTTGATGTCGATCGAGTATCAATATTCGAATTATCTTCAGATCAGACCATTTTTAACGTCTCGCATTCACTGGCAAGACAGGATTTCCCGCCAATCCCCAAGGACATTCCTGAAGAGGCTTTCCCCTGGTCGACGAAGCAAATAAAAAGCGGCAAGGCGATCATCTATGGGTCGCCAAATCAACTACCTGAAGAAGCGGCAATAGATAAGGCATTATTCGAAGAGCATGGTCCTCGAGCCAACCTCACCGTTCCCATGAGAACAGTTGATAAAATCATCGGTGGTTTATCTATAAGTTTAATCAACGAGGAAAGGCAATGGTCTGAGGAACTAATAACTCGGGCGGGACTAATCGGAGAAATCTTCAGCAACGCGATCAATCGTCGGCGGAATGAAGAAGAATTGATGGAAAGTAAGCTCCGCTATCAGACCATCTTTGAAAGCAGCCCATTCGGAATATTTGTTGTACAACAAGGTGTACCGGTTGCGGTTAACCCAACTATGACTCAGATGTTGGGATATAGCGCTAAAGAGCTTTTGGAGATGGATTTTGAAGAGTTCACCCATCCTGAGGATTCGGAAGAAGATCAGAAATTTCTGCAGCTTTTAAATGAAGGAAAGATTACCGAATTCGAACGTGAGAAGCGCTATATCACTAAATCAAATGAGATCAAGTGGGGGCATACAACCGTTAAAAGGGTTCTTGATAACGACGGAAATCTATTGTATAGTCTGGTTGTAGTTGAAGATATCACTGAACGGAAATCCGCTGATTTGGCTCTGCAGGAATCCGAGAAAAACTTCAGAGATGCTGTCGACGCGCTGGGTGATGCCACTCACGTAGTGGATCGAGATTTTAAGATATTGATATTCAACCAGAGTTTTGTCAAATGGTCAAGAGAACTCGGTTTAGAAAGTGACGCGGTAGGGAAATATTTGATTGATGTGTTCCCCTTTCTTGGGAAAAATGTACTGAATGAATACATACAAGTCTTCAAAACTGGTAAAATGTTGACGACGGAAGAAGAAATGGGATTGGGCGGCAAGACAATTTTCACTAAAACCCGCAAAATCCCTATTTTTGAAGGAGACACAGTAAGTCGGGTAATGACTATCATCCGAGACTTCACGCAACAGAAGCTTGCAGAAACAGCACTGCGGGAAAGCGAAGCAAACTACAGATTGCTGGTTGAAAATCAGACCGATCTGGTGATGAAATTTGATCCTGATGGAAACATTCTGTTTACTACGCCATCTTTTTGTAACTTATTTGGGGGAGCGCCGACTGATTGGATCGGGAAACCGCTCCTTCCATTAGTCCACGATGATGATGTCGATAAAACCATGCAAGCAGTTGCGGAATTGCTGGCGCCACCCTACAAATGCTACCTGGAAATTCAGGTGCGAACTATTTCAGGCTGGCGCTGGATTGCCTGGGCAAATCAATCAGTCCTGGATGATGACGGAAATGTTGTAGAAATAATCGCCGTTGGCAGAGATATAACGTCGAAACGTCATGCGGAGGATTATCTGCGTCACAGCGAGACTCGTTTACGATCTCTGGTGGAAAACATTTTTGATATCATTTGGGTATTAGATACTGAGACTGTCATAAAATTTGAAAGCCCTTCGGTTGCAAAAGCATTAGATTATAAGCCCAATGAAATTCACGGCAGAAGAGGCATTGAATTTGTCCATCCTGATGATCAACAAACGGTATTGGATACCTTTGAAAAGTTATTGCTGAAAGAGAATCCCTTTGAGCTTTCAAATTTCAGATTCAGGCATGCTGATGGTCATTATGTCCATCTGGAAGCCGTCATGGTGAGCATGATCGATGATCCCGCTATTGAGGGGATTATTGTCACTGCAAGGGATATCACGTCACGCATCAAGGCAGAAGAGGAATTGCGCGAGAGTGAGGAGAAATTCAGGAGTTTTATCAATTCTGCCACGGATTCTTTCGTGTTATTCAATTCAGAATTGAACATAATTCAAATGAATAACAGACATATGGATATGTTTCATCCGGGAATGGATAAAGAAGATTTAATTGGGAAAAATCTCTTAGAGATTGTCCCTTATATAAAGGAAACAGAAAGATTTGACGATTTTATAAGAGTCATTGAGACCGGCATCTCATTTTTTTCAGAGGATATTGCTCCTCAGCAAATATTTGGCAATAGAAGTCTTTCTGTAAAGGCATTCAAAATGGCCGATGGTCTCGGAACAATAACCAGGGACATCACCGAACGTAAACGCGCTGAGACGGATCTGCAAAGGCGGGTGGAGGAGGTGTGGACGCTAAATAACCTGGCGCAAAGAGTGTCTGCCAGCCTTTCCCGGGAAGATGTTATTGATGCTGCCATTGAAAGTATCGATCTTCCCATCGACATGGATTTCTCCCTGATCTTTCTGTGTGAGGGAGATAAAATAGTTTTGCAAAAATCTGGGCCTAACAATACAAAAGTGAGACACAAGCAGACACCGGAACACGCTGTGGGTGAATGTCTCTGTGGATTGGCGGTGAAGCACGGTAAGCCAATATTCTCCGAAGATATTAACAACGATCCACACTGCACTTGGAAAGAGTGCAAGGAAGCTGGCGTAACATCTTTCGCTGCTCTCCCCCTGAAGAGTGGGGCTAAGGTTATCGGTGTTCTGGGCATTGCGTCGATACAAAAAACTGACTTTAGTTTACATGATGGTTTCTTACAGGCACTCGCAGCAGAAATAGCAATCGGTCTTCAAAATGCACTGCTCTATGAACAGGTTGAACAACATGGCATCGATCTTGAAAAGAGTCTGCGTGAAAGGAATCAAGCCCTGGGAGAGCTGGAAAAACTAAAAAACCAACTTCAGAAGGAAAATATTTACCTGCGCAAGGAGATCGGCGTCGGGGAAAGTTTCGAAAATATCATCAGCCGCAGCGATGCCTTCAATGCAGTACTGCGCCGAGCGGGTCAAGTGGCAAACACAGAAGCAACTGTCCTGCTCCTTGGTGAGACTGGCACAGGTAAAGGTCTGATTGCTGATGCGATTCACAGTTTAAGCAGCCGCAAAGAGCGCCCTATGGTGAAAATCAATTGCGCAGCGCTGCCTGCTAATCTGATTGAAAGTGAGTTGTTTGGTCATGAAAAAGGATCGTTTACCGGCGCAATACAGAGAAAAGTGGGACGCTTCGAATTGGCTGATGACAGCACAATATTCCTGGATGAGATTGGAGATCTACCTCCGGAATTGCAGTCGAAGCTCTTACGCGTTCTTCAGGAAGGTGAATTCGAGCGGGTGGGAAGTTCAGAGACTTTAAAGACCAATGCCAGAGTTGTGGCGGCCACAAATCGCAATCTGGAAAAAGCGATCAACGAAGGGAAATTCCGAGAAGACCTTTTCTATCGTCTGAGCGTTTTCCCCATTGAGATACCTCCACTGCGGGATCGAGTCGAAGATATTCCTATTCTAACTGAGCATTTCGTTAAAAAATACTCACTCAAAGTCGGTAAAACCATCGACCGAATCCCGCGTAAAACCATTCAGGACCTGTTGCAGTATCACTGGCCTGGGAATGTGAGGGAATTGGAAAACGTAATCGAACGCGCGGTTATTCTCACCGAGGGAACGACTCTACACGTCGAAGAACTTCAGCAGAAAGTACCATCCGGAAGCTCGGGCTCCGGCAACAATCTTAAGGAGATTGAGCGCGATCATATTCTGAAAGTGCTGAACGAATCGAACTGGATCATCGAAGGAGCGCGCGGCGCGGCTGAAAAACTGGGATTGGCGCCAAGCACTCTACGTGATCGTATGAAGCGATTGAAAATTCGAAAGCTCGGATAGTCAGAAGGTTTGTCTCGCGATCAACCCTGAAAAGTATAGCGTTAACGCAATAACCCACGTTATTCCGTGGCTATCCACGGAATAATGTGGGGGTTTTCAATAGGATTTTAGAAGTGATTTATGGTTATCTTCTATATTACCAGTAACGTAGAAGCGTCAATGCTGTTCCGATAAATCTGGCACGTTTATTGTCTTATAGATTAGAAACCAAGCTAACCGAGGAAACGATGAAGAACAACGGACATTTCACTGTGCTGACGGATGACAACTTCGACGAGGAAGTGATAAACAGTGATAAACCTGTGCTGGTTCAATACAGTGCAGAATGGAGTGGCACCCGTTATTTAATGGAATCGACCTTAGAAGAAATCGCTGAAAAGTACCATGAGCTGGTCAAAATGACCAAACTCGACTTTGAAAAGAACAAATGCGTCACGCAGAAGTTTGGCATTTGGCGTATCCCCAGATTCCTGCTTTTTAATAAAGGTGAAATTGTGGACATCATTCACGGAGCGGTTCCGATGGTGGAAATGGAAAGACGCATTCAGAAAGTTCTGGAATAAATCAGTTGTAACAGTTTGAGGAAGCAACACTGACAGCGATCCCCGAGACGAGGTCCTCCACCCTCGTCGGTTCGGTGTGACTTCCTCAATTAATTTCATAATGGCAGGGATTTCCCTGTCATTCTTTTTTTATGTTCTACAAGCACAAGTCTAAACAGCTCCTCATGAGAATAAAAAAAGCCGGGCGATGATACCCGGCTTTCAGTATTTGCAAAGGTTAGCAAGGTTACTTCAGATAGAGAGCCTTTGTCATCTGGACAACGCCCTCGTGATTGATCTCCACCAGATAGAGACCGGAGGAAAGATTCTGTGGTGACCAGGAAATCTCATGCTGACCGGACCTCATGAGACCCTTATATGGTTCCGCCTGCAGGCGACCCAGCGCATCGAAGATGCGGATCTGCACCAGACCATCTGTGGGTAAGGCAAAGCTGATATTGGCGCTGCTGTTGAACGGATTGGGATAGACACCCTCGATATTGAAGTCGGTAATCAGACTGCCCCCTTGACTATTAGATACGCCCAGGTGATCGACCAGCAAGGGTCCGTCGCTGTATACCCAGGAGAAATCTTCGCTGTCCATGATCAAACCCAGAATCCAATACTGACCATTAGGCTGACTGGTAAGATTCCAGAGGAAGGAATCTGTGGTATCGTCTTCCGAGATATTATAAGCTCCGGGAATCGGCAGCCCGTCGAAATTCAGCGTATCCGTATCGTAGTAAAGCGAAATTAACGCGTTATCATCCGGATCGTAGTCTTCCCACTCAATCAGAAACTCTGTATTGGCTGTATCGCCATCCGGGCTGTAGATGTGCAGCCAGGCAGGGACATTCGGTGGGACGCCAATCGCTTCGAAAGTGGACTGATTGTTATCTTCGTCTGCTTCTTCCACCTCGCGGTGCGAATCAATATACCAGATGACCTCATGGGTATCAGCTTCGACGATCCAGAGATCGCTGTAGGTCTCTTCCCAGAGTTGCTGAGAAGTGCCGATCTCGGCCACGCGGCGTTCTTCGTAGAACACGCTTCCGTCGATCATGCAGGTAATATCGAACTCCGGCGTAGTACCGGATCCATACGCCACCCAGTTGAATTCGAAACGGATAGTGTCACCCACAGCCAGGGAAGTATGCATCGAACTGTCGGGATTCACGAAATCGATGACGCCAGCTTCGAGGTCAAACGTGCCGTCGTCCCAGGCGATATAGACCTCATCGATGAAAGCGCCAATATCGACGTCGTTATCAGAATTGGATTGGAAATGAAAGACCAGCCAGACGTTGGGTTCTCCGATCAGGCTGACCGTGCCGCCTTGCAGGCTATCGAAAAACACCGAGGTATTCTGCCATTGCGTGGTCTCACCGCTGTGCCGACCCCCTTCGTACATCTGGAAACTGTCGACATTGTACCCACCCCAGCGAACGTAATCTGAAACCACCTGACTGACATTGTAGTACCAGAAAGAAGCACGAGCGGCAACCGCATTTGATAGATTAAACGGTCCATATCTTACCCAGGAATTAGTATTGGGGATATAGTCATCGAATTCGGGATCTAAGGAGGGCGGTAATCCCACGCACCAGAGCGCTTGAGCATCAGTACCATTGAATTTATAGATATAATCCTGAATACCCCAGACGTACGGTGGTCCTGTTTGGAAGTAATTGCGGTTGGGATAGATCGTCCAGTTCCCCCAGGGCCAGGTTGGGGCGTCACCCTGGAAAGGTTCATTTGTAAGGATATGCCAGACGGCATGAGCTGACGGCGCCACAAATCCCACAACGAGAAGGGCGATTAACATGATCAGCGCAGCTTTGTAAACCGTATGTTTCTCCATCATTGACCTCCGCCTTGAAGCAGGCAATATAAAATTTTGCTGACTCTATTATTATAAGACATTTTTTATTGAATGTCAAGGAATATTTACTACACCGCGGTGATTTTTACAATATAAGGAATATTGCAGGATTCCTCCCAGAGTCGTTTTTTTGAATTTATGGGCAAATAATTGTTGTGTGCAGGAGTTTTTTTTGTATCTTGTTCTGATATATTTAGGTATGTGTTTTCTTTTTTAGTAAATCAATCGCAAATACTTGTATAATATAGAGATGAAGCGTTTCGTTACCTGCCCAACCTGTCACCAGCCTCACGCGATCTGGGATAATCCGAAGCCAGTCGTTGATATTATCATCGAACTGGATGAGGGAATCATCTTGATCAAGCGGAAGAATCCACCTTATGGCTGGGCGATTCCCGGCGGATTTGTTGATTACGGTGAAAGTGTGGAGGAAGCCGCGTACAGAGAGGCTCGTGAAGAAACTTCCCTTGAACTGACCAACCTGCGCCAATTTCATGTTTATTCCCATCCCAGCCGCGATGACCGCGTCCACACCATCAGCACAGTATTCATAGCAAAAGGTCTGGGCTCGCCGAAAGCCGCCGATGACGCCGCAGAGCTCCAGATTTTTACTCAAGACTCACTGCCAGAGGATATTGCCTTCGATCACCCCCAGATTTTAAATGACTATTTTCACCAGAGTAATGTTTAATAGAATTCGAGAATATCGTTCGCAGTCGTCAATGGTTGCGAAGCTCTTTGTCATAGTATTCGTCGCAGTTTGGTCAGGAAACGATTCAAATGCGCAACGGCCATCTCTGACAGAACTTCTCTCTGGTGAAGATGTGCGCACCCAGGATCTCCTTGATCATGGAAAAGTGATGCGTGACCGCAGGCAGTTCGATCAAGCTTTGGCAGCTTTTAATCTGGTGCTGGAAAAAGAACCATTGAATGACAAAGCTACCTATGAAGCGGCTTTGACTTACTATTCAGCGCAGCGCTGGGAAGACGCCATGAACTGGTTCGATACGGTGGTGATCCTTGATCCGCAGCGGCGTGATGCCTTCGCTAAACGCTGGCACTCACTTCTCGAATTGGGCAAAAGCGATACTCTGATAGAGCGAGCGGCCGGGCAGGCGGTACTCCGTGAAATCGCCGCTTTTCTGAAACAGTACCCGTGGGACTGGGAGACTTTGGACACGGCCAGAGACGGCGCTCTGATGGTGAAAGACAGCCTTCTTCAGGAAGAACTTGCAGATAGGTTATTGGCCAATTTTCCTAACTCTCCGGCAAGTTACGAGATTATCGCGGAGCGTTTCTGGGATGGCTATTTCAGTGTCTATAAGGATCCGGTCGCTTTAATCAGATTTACCGGCGCCTTCCTTGATGAATACAGCTATACCGATTTTCGTGAAACAGTCTGGAAATTTCATTTGAAGGCGCTTCTCGCGGCGGGTGAGCAGGAGATATTGCGCTCGGCGTTGAACAACTGGTTTGCCGAAGAGCCCGAAAGTCCGGTTCCATACGAAAGAGCGGTGTATTACCTCAGGGAAATCGGTGTGCCAGCAGACAGTTTACTGCCGCTGGCCAGACATGCCGTTGATCTCTGCCGCGGTTGGCGTGGAAAACCCCTCAAGCCTGTCGAACAGAGAATCATGGAAGGGAAATCGTTATATGCGCAAACGCGTCTTAATATAGTCCAGCTTCTGATTGATCTGGAGCGCTATACAGAAGTGAGGTTATGGATAGGTGACGGGCTGCGCCATTGTGACTTCGGTGTGGATGACTTTGAAACCTACGCTCCCTTCTTCTATTTTTTAGGGATCGTCAGTGAGCGTGAACTAAAGTTCGGGGAGGCATTCGATCACTATATTGAGTGCCTGGTTCAAGGTGATATGCGGGGGAAGTGGATCGCCTTAGCGGATTCAGCAGCTCGGCGCCTGTTTGAAGAACAATTCTCTGAGTCTCAAACTGATTTCATGGATTTCGCCCGGAATCGGAGACTCTACGAAGGCCCGGTGTTTGATGACGTTACAGAGCATATAGGATTCACCGGCATTAAGACCAGCCGGGTTGCTTGGGGTGACGCCAATCATGACGGTTTCGATGACCTGCTGTGCGGCGGCAGACGCCTTTTCCTGAATCAAAAAGGAGAGATCTTCCTCGAGATTACAACTGAAGCAGGATTCAGTGACCTTAAGGGCATTACTGGCGGCGTTTGGGCCGATGTCGATATGGATCGGGATCTGGACCTTTTCTGCGCAGGAAACGGTGCAGGTGACAGGTTATTGCTGAACGATAAAATCAGCAGCGGCATTCCCCAATTTATCGACGTCACAGAGCAAGCGGGAATGGGTGATATTTATAAGACGGAAGGCGCGGCCTGGGGCGATTTGCAGGGTGATGGCAGACCGGATCTGTACGTTGCCAACTATGAGTCTTCGGGCCCTGAAATTGGGCAGGGAACCCCGGATTATCTGTATATCAACAAGATAGATGAGAGGGTTGATTCGGATTTTAAATTCGAGAGGCTCGACCCGGATTCCGGGCTGAAGCCGCCCTTTGGTGAAAATCTCTGCGGCCGCGGCGTCACCTGGGGCGATTTCGACGGCGATATGGATCAGGATATTTATGTATCCAATTACCGTTTGCAGGAAAACCTGCTTTGGGAAAATCAGGCAGGCGCTTTAATAAGTCAGGCATCTTTCTATGACCTGGCCGGAGTCGATCATGATGGGTGGCGAGGTCATAGTATCGGTTCTGAGTGGGGGGATTTTGATAATGACGGCGATCTTGATCTGATTTCAGCGAACCTGGCACACCCCAGGACTATCGAGTTTTCGGATCGCACCTGTTTGTATGAAAACCGGCTGCAGGAAGAAGGCGTCTTTCGTGACGTCAGAAGTGAATGGGGAATCAAATACGATGAAACGCATTCCGAACCAACCTGGGGCGACTTCGATGCGGACGGTGATTTGGATCTTTACATCACCTCGATTTACCCTGAAAGACGATCATTTCTGTATCTTAATGACCTGCAATCGAAGACTTTTCGGGACGTCACCTTTCTTGCGGGAGCCAGGGTGACTAACGGATGGGGATGTGCGTACAGTGATTTGGATAACGATGGGGACCTGGATCTGGCCGTCGGTTCTGACGATGGTGTGAGGATTTTCAGGCAGAGAAACCACCGTCATCACTGGCTGGAGATCGAAATTGATGCTGCTGGATCAGGTTACGGAACGCGTATAGCACTGGATCAGGAGGGATTATTGCAACTGCGAGAGCTAAGCGGAGGAAAGGGTACTACCTCACAGCATTCCAATATCATTTATTTCGGGCTTGGCGAAAATGGCTCTTACCCGGAATTAAGGATCATCTTCCCTACAGGAAAACGAATTCACCTGGAGAATGTCAGAATAGATCGAAGAATGCGGGTTATATAACCCAGATAGCTGTATTAAACGTATAATAGTAGTGGGGCTGTATTGCAGACTGATGCAAAAATGTGATCTGGAACAAGACTATCACATTGGTTCTATACTACATTACAAATGGTTAGAGCCGGCAAATGACTATGAATTAGCCCGCTGAGACCTTACAGCCGGGAGGGAATGGTGCCGTACAAACTATTAGTCGTCGATGACGAAGAGAACATCTGTAACTACTTGAAGGAATTATTCAAGCTGGAAGGTTGGGAAGCAGATGTGGCGTACGACGGATATCAGGGTGTAAAGTTAGCTGCTGACAATCATTACGATATCATCGTGATGGATATTCTCATGCCGCGTATGACTGGTATCGAAGCAACGCGTGAGATTATGAAGCGCAAACCGGACACGAAAATCATCGTGATCACAGGGGCACCTTACCGCAAACAGGCTGACGAAGCGCTTGAAGTGGGCGCTAAGCTTTTCATAAAAAAGCCATTTTCATCAGAAAAAATCATAGAAGCCGTGAAAAATCTGGTCAACGGGACCGATGCCAACAGTATCGTTGCCTGATTACACAATCGTCTTGCGACGCCAGTCAGCATACTGTGCGTAATATCTTAAACACCTTTTCTACGATAAAATCAATGCCGTCAGTATCTCGCGCTGGCGGCATTTTTCTCTCCAGGACTTCCAGACATATTTTCACCCATTCACCACTGGTAAAAGCGTCGGGCCATATTTCTTCTGCAGGAAGGCTTCGTTTGACCGCTTCAGCCAGAATGGGATATTCACGAAACTGTCCCCTGGGTGTATATACCATGGCAGTCTGATTGGCTATGCACTCTGAGACAATTCCATATCCCAGCTTGGTGACCACAAGATCCGCAGCAGCCACCAGATCACAATAGCGCAGACCCTGGCGATTTAACTCACGGTTACTCAGGTGGGTGAACGGCGCGCCCGGCCAGGGGGAAGGATCACTGGTAATCAGTTTCAAAGCTTGCACAGACTCTGACGCCAAATTCATTTCCTGGCCGAATCCACCGAATGAAAAGAGGACGACTTTTTCTTCAGGGTCTATCTGCAACCGCTTCCTCGCTTCATGGCAGCCTAAAATCGACTTGCGCGCCACCAGTGGAGTATCATCTATCTGGCGAAATTCAGGCATATCATGGTGAAACGGTAAGCGGAAAATTCCCTCAGCCAGACAATAGGCGCTGCGAATTCGCTCAATGTGAGCTTGAAACTTCGGATAGTCGTCCAAATAATCTTCATAAATCCAATCCCAGGTAAAATTACTGATCCCCCAGGCGGGAATTTTTGCTTGATGCGCCGCTTCAAACGCAAGGAAGGGCAAATCTACCAAAGCCAATTTGATTTCATGGTTATTCAAGAAATCTGCCTCTTCGACCACCAATTGAGCAGATTGCTTTTCTAAGAGCTCAAGATCAGCAAGCGTGCCGGGCAGATCCATTCTCAAACTGTCGATCTGCCGTATACCGACGTCGAGTCGGCAGTTCCGTCGTTGAATGCGCTTGTGCTCATCGGCGGCAAAGAAACTATCCGGCACACTGGACATGAAGAATATTTCCATTTCGGGGTCTTTGGCGACCAGCGCTCGTGCGATTTCAAAGGATCTGGACGCATGGCCGTAACCGTGAGCTGACGTGTAGAAGGCGATTCTCATGAATTATTTTCTCTGTTGAAACAATTGGGTGAGTCCGGGGATTTAATAAAATAGCGCATCGCGCGACGAAAAGCCAGCCCGCGTCGTATTATTTATCAAGCCGCCTTCAGGACGTGTATTGACTCTGAAAAAAACTCTTGATAGAGGCCTCACTTTTTATTATACTATAGAATACAGAACTGAAACGTCACCAAAAGAGTAGAGGAAGCCATGACTTTGCGAGTTGCAGCCTTGTGCTTGATCCTGTCGATTTCGTTTACTGCTAACGCAGCGGTCTTGCAACCGAATGCCCAATGGTTCGGCGATCCGTCATTTCCTGACGGCACAGCCTGGACGTATGAAATTGTATCCAGCAGCCCGACCGGCACAAAAATCCTGCTGGAATGTCCCGGTTTCTGGGTCCAACCGGTGATGCAGAATGGCCAGACGCGATCGCAGATTGTGCTACCTGGAACAGGGTCGCTGACCACTTATGGTTATCCCGAACTTCCCTCTATCACGAAGATTCTGGCGATTCCTGACGACCGCGAGCCAGATGTGATCATCACCGATGTGGTTTTCGAAGCTTTTCCTCTGCCCGATCCATATATCTATGAGCCTGAGAGTGGATCGTCTTCCTATACCAGCTCGTTAATGAGTGGCGTCTATCCTGAAGATTGGGCGGTCAGTCACGAACCCGCCATCTTTAAGGATTACCGCGTTTCACAGCTCGACCTCTTCCCTATTCGCTATGATGCGGATCAATCCCAAGTTTTGCTGGCGACTCGCTTGGAAGTTGAGGTGCAGACATCGCAGCTTTCCACCACGAATATAAAGACTTTCCACACCCGCCATTCCGAAGCGTTTACACCGCTTTATGAAGCTATTATCGATAATTTCGATGAATTTAATACAGCATCCCCACTAGTAGGCGAGGGCCCGCGAGGAGCCTACCTGATCATTCTTGATGACAGGACGATTCCTGACCTCGATCAGGTGATGGAGCAATTCGCTGTTACCAAGGGTCAGTTGGGATACGATGTCTCTGTCGTCGGTTTGACAGAGATAGGAGAGACGAAACCTGAAATCGGCACCTTTATCTTGGAGAAGTATTATGGTGGTGACGTACCGCTGGATTACGTTCTGCTGATTGGAGATATATCAGGCAGTATTAAGATCCCAGCTCACTCAAAAGTTAAACCTGGCGGCAGCGGTGAGCAGGATGTCACAGATCATCCCTACGCTTTGCTGGAGGGAACCGATTACTTTCCCGATATCATGATCGGCCGCTTCTCCGTTTCATCGGATTTTGAACTGGCTACGGTAATCTCCAAAAACCGCTTCTACTCTATGACGCCAACTCTGGGTGGGTCCGACTGGATCACGGAGGCTTGTGTTGTCGCAGGAAATTTCTCCGATACCGGCATCGCGCCGATCACTCCGGTCTGGACCAGTCTCTGGCTGGTCGATAAACTGTACGACTATGGCTATACACAGGTTGATACCATCTTCTACTGGGAACCGGATCCGACCTATCCCGGCACGGCTCAAATCGCGGAATCAATCAATGAAGGTGTCGGACTGGTAGCTTATCGCGGCTGGGCAGACGCCAATGGCTGGCAGTACCCGGTTTTTAAAGTCGATGATATCTACGCGTTGACAAACGGTTATTACCTGCCCGTCGTTGTCAGTATGGTGTGTAATACGGGTGATTTCGGTAATTTGACTTACGATCCCTGCTTTGGTGAGGCTTGGCTGCGGGCGGGTTCTCCCTTCAGTCCCAAAGCTGGCGTCGGATTCTTCGGGCCGTCGGATCTGCATACCAATACCAAATGGAACAACGCCTTGTACGCTGGCTTCTGGGAAGGTTTGCTGGAAGAAAACCTTTACCGCTTTGGACAAGCGGGTTTAAGGGCGAAATTAGAGCTTTACTATGGATTCCCAGAGGATACAGATATCAATGGTTATGCCGATTTTTACTTCCATGTCTATAATATCCTCGGCGACCCCGAACTGCCCATCTGGACTAAAGCCCCCGAAGAAATCAACGTCAGTATCCCAGATGAAGTTCTTCCCGGGCAGCAAATTGTAACTGCTACGGTTACAGATAACAGCGGCTCTCCCAAGGGAGGAGCCTACGTGGCCTTCTACAAGGAAGGTGAGGTATTGTCAGGCGCTGTAACAGGCAGTGACGGCGTCGTTGAAGTGCAGATCAATCCTCTTACAGCAGGGACGCTCACCGTCACAGCTACAAAACAGAACTGCCTGCCTAACCAGCAGACCCTTTCTGTCTCACTGAATGAATTCCCATTAGGTATGACTGCTTCCACAATCGGAGATGACGGTGTCCTATCGGCTGGTGAATCAGCCGATTTGACAGTCACCATAAAAAACTTTGGAACAGCCGAATTAACCGACGTCACGGGGGAATTGTCCGAACAGGATGGTTTCACTACGATTACTCAAAGTACGGTCAACGCCGGAGCCATAGCTGGTGAAGCATCTGTCGATCTCACCTTCCCCGTCGATGTCCTGCCGACCTGCCCGCAGGGACACCTGATCGAGTTCACCTTGACTTTAGCCGATAATCAGGCTCATAGTAACCAGCTTAAATTCTGGATTCCGGTTGGCGGAATGCTCTTTATGCCGGCCGGAGCTTACGTTGAAAGCGGCAGCCTGGAACCGGGCAGCAGCGCAGAAATCAGGCTGATGATCCATAATGCAGGAACTTTATCGGCGACACAATTGAGTGGAACACTGACAACGACAAACCCGCATTTAAGCATCACATCTGATCTGTCCGCTTATCCGGCCATGCTGCCGGGATCAGTAGGAACGTGCACCGCGGCATATGAAATTAGCGTCGATGCAGGAGCGTTAGTCGGCAGTCAGGCGATTTTTGAGTTGGAAATCAGTGCCAATGATGGCTATACACAGACCATCAGCTACCCGCTGCAGTTGGGTGAAGCGTCCACTACGGCGCCTCTTGGTCCGGATTCGTATGGCTATTTTGCTTACGATGACACGGACACGGACTACCCGGAAGCGCCCATGTTCGACTGGATAGAACTGGACCCCAATTACGGCGGTTCGTATGACGTCCTGCATAATCTGGCGGACGATGAATCGGTCGTTATACCCCTGCCATTCTCGTTTACCTATTATGGCGCTGAGTACGACACGATTACCGTCTGTTCGAATGGCTGGTTAGCTTTCGATGACACTTGGATGGCAAACTTCCGCAACTGGAATCTGCCTTCCGCGTTAGGGCCGCCTGCGTTGGTCGCTCCGTTCTGGGATGACCTCAAGGCCGACACGACCGGCGGCCACAATGCGATTCATGTTTACACTCGATATGACGCGGGCGAAGGCCGCTATATCATCGAATGGAGCCGCACGATCAACCGCTTCGGTTATGAGGTCTACAATAATTGGAAAGAAGAGACCTTTGAAGTGGTACTGTTCGACCCGGCAGTTCACACCACAACGACAGGAAACGGTGAAATGTTATTCCAGTATCTGGAGGTAAATAACATCGACGCCAACAATAATTTTGCCACGGTAGGGATCGAAGATTATGGTCATCGCCGAGGCTTGCAATATACTTATGCCAATGATTATCCATCCACAGCGGCGCCGCTGGAAAACAACCGGGCTATCAAGATCACGACCGACGCGCCCAATCAAGGCAGCAGCGCTTCCAGTGGTCCTTTAGCCTCCAACCTGCGCTTCGATGCTGCGCGGCCGAACCCGGCGAACCCTACAACTGTGTTAAACTTTGAAATTCCGCGCGACGGGATCGTCAATTTGAACGTCTACAACACAATGGGACAACGGATTATGACTGTCATTGACGGGGTATTGTCGGCCGGAGCACATCAGATCGAAATTGGTGGTGAAGGAATAGCGTCAGGTATTTACTTCGCCACATTGCACTTTGAAAATCAGACAATAACCCAGAAAATCCTCTTCCTGAAATAAAGAGAATCGTGACAAGATACAGATCCCATTCAGTTCGCTTCGGCACTACCTGGACGCCTGCAGTTAAAACCCTGATCATCATTAACGGGGCTATTTATCTGCTGCAGGAATTATTGCAGCTTCCCATCATAGGAACGTTGGGTCTGGTGCCTTATCAGGTCTTGCACAAATTCGCCGTCTGGCAGTTAGTGACCTACATGTTCCTGCATGGCGGCTTCCTGCATGTCGCCTTTAACATGTTCGCCCTCTGGATGTTCGGCTCCCAGATTGAAAGAGCATGGGGGACGAAAGAATTTGTCCGGTATTATCTTATCACCGGTATCGGCGCGGGACTGATTAATGTCCTTTTCAGCGCCAGTTCGACGATTCCAACCATTGGCGCTTCCGGAGCGATCTTCGGATTGTTGCTGGCCTACGGAATGCTGTTCCCCAACAATGTGATCCTGCTTTACCTGTTCATTCCCATGAAGGCCAAGTATTTCGTGATCCTCTTCGCCGCTCTGGAATTTGTCATGACGTTATCCTACACTCAAGATGGCGTGGCGCATTTCGCGCATCTGGGGGGAATGTTGGTCGGTCTGATTTATCTGAAAGGCAGGCCATTTTTTAGAACGGTAACAACGAACGTCAAAGAGAAGCGGCAGGAACACAAGGAAGCGATTCAGATTAAATTTGACGCGCGGCGCATGACCGACCTGGAAGCGATTCGTAATGAAGTTGATTACCTGCTGGATCGCATCAGCCGAGTCGGTTATGACAATCTAACCGAAGAGGAACGGGAACGGCTGGAAGAAGCCAGCCGACTGCTGCGCCTTTATTCAGAGGATACAGAAGATTTAAACTAAATAGTAGATACAAGCCTACCCGTTTAAGAATCCAGGAAATGCAGCAACAGGTCAACTTCATTCTCCTGGATTTATTTTTAAATACGAAGGAAACGTATGCTGAAGCTGGATAATGTCCATAAAAGCTTTGGAAAGCTTGTCGCTGTAAATGGCGTATCACTGGAGATTAAGCCCGGAGAAGTTTTTGGATTGCTGGGACCCAACGGCGCGGGAAAAACGACCACTGTGAACATGGCTGTGGGATTGCTTGAACCGGATCAGGGCACGGTATCCATCAACAGCAATCTATCCCCTCTCGAACCGGCTACGCGGCGTAAAATTGGTGTAGCGCCGCAGGCTCTGGCGCTCTATGGAGAACTGACCGGTCATGAAAATCTGACCTTTTACGGAAAACTTCAGGGACTGACCGGAAAGAAACTCAACGAGCGGGTTGATTGGGCTCTGGATTTCGTGCAGTTGAAAGATCGCCAAAAGGATCGAGTGGATACTTATTCGGGAGGGATGCAGCGTCGCTTGAACCTGGCTGTGGCAGTGCTTCAGGACCCTCAACTCCTGCTTCTTGATGAACCGACCGTGGGCGTTGATCCCCAATCCCGCAACGCCATTTTCGATAATATAGAATCACTGCGCGGTAAAGGCCGAGCCATCCTTTATACGACCCATTACATGGAAGAGGCGCAGCGTCTCTGCGACCACGTGGGGATTATGGACCAGGGAAAACTTTTGGCGCTGGATACGGTTGATGGGCTGATCACATCCTATGGCGGCAAAGATATCATTATCGCAGAGCTGGAATCGGGTGAAGTAAAGATCGAAACAAATGATCCGGTTGCTGAACTGGAGAAGCTGCAAAAACAGGGTAAACTGCTTCGTTTCCGGTTGGAAAGATCGAATCTGGAAAATGTATTCCTGAGTTTAACCGGCAGACAATTGAGGGACTGATGCGAGAAATCATCGCTTTAGCGAGAAAAGACCTGAAGTTATTACTGCGAGATAAAACCGGAGCTTTCTTTGTCTTTTTCTTTCCCCTGATATTCGCTGTTTTTTTCGGTGTGATATTTTCCGGGGGGGGCGGCGGCACCAGCGCTATCCCGGTAGCGCTTATTGACGAGGACAGCACCGAGGCTTCCAGAGCTTTCGCTGAAATACTAATCAATTCTGGCGAGTTGGAGATTTTGAAAACGGATCGCGCGACGGCTGAAGATCTAGTCCGCCGCGGTAAGCAGACCGCTTTTATCGTTTTGCCTGATTGCTTCGGCCAGCGCAGGGAGAATGTGTTCTACGGCGATGCTGCAATTATCGAAATAGGTTTAGACCCATCAAGAAAAGCGGAAGCCGCCATGCTGCAAGGTCTATTGACTGGTCACTATATGAAAGGCTTCATGACCATGTTCACCGATCCCACAGCGGCACGGGATCAGATGCAGACAGGGTTGGATCAGATTCGAGAATTAACCGGAGATGACCGAGAACAGTTCGTCGATTTAGAACGGTTCCTGGTTAAACTTGACACGGCATTTGCAGAACTGATCACTGCAGAGAAAGACAGCGCTGCAATTGATTCCATGAAGACTCAGAGTGCGGAAACAGGCTGGCAGCCGATAAAATTCGCAGTCAGTGAAGTCACTTTGCAGCGCGATGGTCCCAAGAACTCCTTCGAGGTGTCCTTCCCGCAAGCCTTGATCTGGGCGATGATCGGATGCGCTGCGGCGTTTGGGATCTCTCTGGTCGTAGAGAGAACTCATGGGACGCTGGTGCGCTTGAGGGTGATGCCCATCAAACTGTCCCAAATCCTGGCAGGAAAAGGACTAGCCTGTTTTGGAGCGATTGTGGTTGTGGGGACGATGTTGTTCGTGATATTTACGATTTTCTTCAACGTGCAGGCAGGATCGATCTTGTTCTTCATTATGGCTTTGGCGTCTTCTGCTATCTGCTTTGTGGGAATCATGATGCTGCTCTCCGTTCTAGGGAAGACAGAGGCATCAGCCGGAGGTATCGGCTGGGCGGCATTGCTGATTATGGCCATGCTGGGCGGCGGGATGATCCCTCTGTTCGTTATGCCATCCTGGATCCGAGGCTTCAGCAGCATCAGTCCGGTCAAGTGGGCGGTACTGGCTCTGGAAGGAGCAGTCTGGCGAGGATTCACACTAGAGATGATGCTGCAGCATTGTGGGATTCTGGTCGGTATCGGCGTGATTCTTTTCATCATCGGCGCTCGAGTGTTTAAGTCAACAGCCCATTGATGAATTTCTGCGACGCGTACAAAGATTGTCAACTTTGCGGACACCATTGCGGGGTGAACCGCTTCAAAGGTGAACGCGGAGAATGTGGATTGGGCGCCGAAGTCCTCGTATCTTCGGTTGGACCTCATTTTGGCGAAGAACCAGAGTTGGTAGGGTATCGCGGCTCGGGCACCATCTTCTTCGCCGGCTGCAACCTGGATTGCCGTTTCTGCCAGAATTGGGATATCAGCCACGGTCAGCAGGGACATCGCACTTCAATCGAGAAATTGACTGAATACATGCTCGATCTGGAGAAAATGGGCTGCCACAACGTCAATTTCGTCTCGCCCACGCCCTTTACCCCCTCAATTCTGGAAGCGCTCCATAACGCCAGAGAACAGGGTTTGGGTATCCCTGTGGTTTACAATTCAGGAGGCTACGAGAGCCTTGACGTCCTGCAGATGTGTGCGGGATTGGTGGAAATATATATGCCTGATGCGAAGTATTCGGAGGCGCAAATAGCCGGGGAGTTCAGCGGCACACCGGATTACCCGGAAGTCAATCGGGCAGCATTGCGTGAGATGCAGCGGCAGGCGGGTGATTTATGGGAGGTTGGAGGCATCGCCAAGGGCGGTTTGCTGATTCGCCATCTGGTACTGCCGAATTATCCTGTCAACACCAGAGGAGTGCTCGAGTTCATCGCAACAGAGATTTCAGCCAATGCTTATGTCAATATCATGGACCAGTATCGACCCTGCTATAAAGCGGAATTGCTGCCAGGTATGGATCGCAGGTTGACTCTACAGGAATATGAAGACGCTGTGGAAATGGCCATAAACGCCGGATTATCCAGGGGATTTGCCTAGTGACATGTCAGAGATGTGGACGGATTTTGGAGGGTGGCAGAGGAGCTTACCACTTCCGTTGTGAAATGACAGCCATCGGTGAGGACATCGGAATTCTAAAAGATACCGACGTGGACCGCGATACTTTGCTTCGCTGCCTCATGGAGGAGCTGAAGAATATGACCCCGGAACAGATCGAGGCGGACGTTTATCAGCAGTGGCAGGGAACGTTGTGCCGACCTTGCCGCACCGAATTAGCGGAAGCGTTGAATCTATTTTTTAATCGCACGTGAGGCTACTTCAACAGCAGCATCTTGCCTATAAATTTTGATTGACTCTTTCTTGCGTCACTCTGTTTTGTCTGAGTTTAATTCTCTCTCTTTCATCAAATCCGACTGGCGATATCTCGCTAATGCTTCGTTGATGAAAACGTTCAGAACTGCCGCAGCCGGCACTGCGATCAGCATACCGACCACGCCCATCAACTTTGCTCCGACCATTAAAGAAAAGATAACCGCAACGGGTGATAGTCCTACTTTCTCACCCATTATTTTGGGCGTTAAAATCGTCCCTTCAAACAGTTGCACCACACCAAAGACAGCCCAGGCCCCCAATACCTGCCAGGCGATACCGAATTGTACCAGCGCCATCACCGTTGCGGCAATGATTCCCAGAACCGTTCCAAGGTAGGGTATGATAAATCCTATTCCTGCCAGCATACCGATGACTACAGCCAGATCCAGACCGATAATCACCAATCCACTGCTGTACAAAATCCCCAGTGTAATCGCTACCGTTAGCTGACCACGGATAAACGCCCCCACGATCTCATCGATCTTGGCTGCCTTTGTCAAAACATAATCGCGCTGTTTGAGAGGGATTAGAGCCAATACTTGCGTCATAATTTTATCCCAATCCCGCAGGAAATAAAAGAGGAACACCGGAATGATGATTAAACCGAGGATCGAAGAAATAAGGGCCAGAGTACTGCTGGATAACTTTGAAGCGAACGTTGTGACAGGCCGCAGTGATGCAGGATCTATGTTCAAAAGGTTTGTTCGTAACTCACCGGCAAACTCTTCCATCGTGTGCGGCAGGGTAATGTTCAAGGTCGTTTCCACCCAGGGGACAAAATCAGTCTGGATGCGATTGAGATAGTCGGGGAGCTTTTTGTAAAAAGCAACCATCTCCTGTTGAGCCTGCAAAGCGAGAAAACCACCCAAAGTTCCCACTACGATTAAAACAACAACCGCCAAGATTAAAATTGCCAGAGATCGATTCAATCTCCACCGCTCCAGGCGATCGATGACAGGATCCAGTAAATATGCAAATAGCAGCGCAATCAGCACTGGAAGCAGAACGCTGCGCAGGATATAGGTCAGCAGTATTAGAAAGGCGGCGATAACGACAATTGCTGCCATTCGCCAATTTGATTTTGAGTCCATAGCACAACCTCTAAGAAAATAAGCCCCTATGCGGGGCTCATTAGATATTTTTAAATTTTATCCACGACAGCATGAAAATTAAACGAATGCCTTGACAATCTCCCGCTGCAGTTGTTCCAGTTCGCCGTAGGCTCGGTTGATCTGGCCAATCTTTTCGTTCAGCTTCTTGATCAGCTCCTGCTTTTCAAGGCCATTGCGAATGATCAGGAGCAAGTCATTGTTATCCCATGGTTTTTCGATATATTGAAACAGCCCGACCTCATTGATGGCCTTGATGGCATTTTCTTTATCAGAATAGCCGGTTAATATCACGCGTGGGATTTCAGGTCTAAGAATGCGTACTTCGGCAAGGAATGATATGCCGTCCATTTCCGGCATCAGGTAATCTGAAATCACCAGATCAATTTCATTCTTGTTGATGTAATCCAGCGCACTCTTGGCGGAAGTGAACGTGACCACATTGTAATCCGATTCCAAGCTCAGGAAGGATTCAATACTGGTCAATACAATCTCTTCGTCGTCGACAACGATGACAGTGGGTATATATTC
>JAHJDJ010000319.1 GCA_018812585.1 bacterium | reverse complement strand
GTGCAAATTCACACCCGAATACGCCAGAGGCGCACAAGTAAATGTCGGGTGCTCCCTTTTTACATCCAAGTCATTAAAATGACTAATGCTAACAATCGCTCATTGACTTCAGTCAATTGGATGCCTTTGTTGAGCATCGGAATTTCAATCCGGTGCAAAACAGGCGACTATGGAATCCGTGAAATCAGCGCAATCAGCGTAATCTGTGGTTCAGGTTTTTCCTCACAAGACAGACAAGAATACGCCGTTTGGCGCACAAGTATCTGTCCTCCCAAATTATTCCCGCTGAGGTTTCTGTCAGCACTCGTCAACAAGGGGTTGTAACCCCTTGTTATATCGGTGTCAGAGACGACCCCTACGCGTTCCCATGTCTATTTCTGCGGTTTCCCCAGCACAGCCTCAAAGAGCTCATCGTCCATAGGATGACCTTCAGCCAGCATCTGACGATATTTGATGAAGTCGATGGTGTCTTTACCGGTAATCGGACGGGTGTTGAAAGCATGGAATCCTAACAGAGCCTCACCCTGCATATTGGCTGCCAGCCAGTGGCGGTTCGCCAGCTTGGTTTGATCCCAGAAGAATTTCTTCTTCATACGAATGCCATCTATGGATTTAATCAGGCAGCCCGGGAAGAGATTGGTGAAGGTCCAGACGATTTTATCGATTTCTTTATCCAGCAGTTCAAAATCGATGGTCGCTCCTTTGAGAACCGCCCGCGCGGCTTTCCCCTCTTCTCCGCCTTTCATATCTCCGTAAACGATCTCTCCATCTTCGACCCATTTGTCGATGATCACAGCAGGATTAGGAACGAATTTACCGCCATCTTTAATGACTCTGGCGACCTTGCTGATTAAGCCCAATCGCTTCATTTTATAGGATGACCACATCTCGCAGGAGATACAGTTCCACATGGCGTCTTCGATGGTGAGAAACCAGGGGAGGAAGTCAGTGGAACCACCATCAGGAGCGCTGCCGTGACGCGGTCCCGCCTGCCCGAAGATCGCCGTATCAGCCGAAACAGCCAGATCACAGGCCATACCAATCTCCTGGCCCCCGGCAACCCGCATTCCGTTGACACGGCAGATCGTCGGTTTCTTACAGTTCAGAATGGCGTCAACCATGGCATTGAAGAGATCCATGTAGGAGCCATATTCAGCATTCCGTTTGCTGTAGTATTCGGCGTATTCTTTGGTATTTCCACCGGTGCAGAAGGCTCTGTCGCCCACAGCAGTAAAAACCGCAGCGACGACTCTTCGGTCCATCGAAGCTTTGTGAAATCCGGCGATGACGCCTTTTACCATATCGGTGGTATAGGAATTATACTGTTTGGGATTGTTCAATACAATCCAGGCAGTATATAATCCATCGACTTCATTTCCTGCTGGGTCGAGGATGGGGCGAAGTTCATAAATAACAGAAGGCGCTTCTGTTCCGAACCATTTTTCGCTGTACAGTTCGTGGTCTTTCAATCCCCCTTCACGGGGCAGCCAATCTAATGACATTATTCCTCCAGATTGGTTTAGATACTGGCTGTCAGATAGAGTAACCTGACAGTGCACAGTATAAACTTTATTAATTGTCAACTCTATTTTGAGCCGTTATCAAACTTCGGCTTAAATAGTCCTTCACTCATCAAGCGGCCCAGGGTAGAAGCCAGTTCGACCAGGCGAAGCTCAGTAATGCCAAGCTGTTCATATGCCCGGTAATACGCTTCTGTGATGTTGACAAAGCTGTCAGAACGCGTCCGCTTCTGCCGGGCATCTTTTACGAAGATGGTGACCGCTTCGATCAATTCCTTGTTCAATTCCACACCATCGCGAGCCAAAGCTTCTTGGAATATCGGCTTTTCCAGCACCGCCTTTACTGCAGCTTCGCCGCTGTGTTTACCAAAGACGTACTTGATTTCAGCGCCGACCATTTCAGGAGGAATGACCTGGTAGATGGACTTATCAATCAGTAGACCGGCGGTATGGATGCCGGATTCGTGGAGGAAAACGCCCTCACCGATGATGGGAGTATTGGCCGCAACGGGAATACCGGAATACTCTTCAACCAGCTTGCGTAGCTCGCGCAATTTCTCATATTTGAAATGCGGCAGTTCAATACCGTACAGGAGTTTCAAACCAACGACTACCTCATGCAAGGGAGCATTACCTGCTCGCTCACCCATTCCGTTAATAGTACAGGTAGGCACATTGATGCCGTGGCTCATGGCGCGGATGGTATTGATCCCCGCCAATCCGAAATCATTGTGAAAGTGAACCACCAGATCCTGATCCGGCAACTCTTTGACGATGCGGGGGATATAGTGATCTACACCTTCTGGCGTGAAACAGCCGACGGTATCGGGGAAACTGTAGCGCGTGCCTCCGGCTGACAGGCCTGCCTTTGCCAATTCTATGGTGTAATCCAGATCCGCACGAGAACCATCTTCACCGCCGAATTCGATGGACGTTACTCCTTGATCGCAGGCATACTTGATAGCGCTGCACATCATCTTCAGGTTGGCTTCCCGGTAAAATTCCACCGGCAGATCCAACCATTCCGACTCATCCCGCCCTTCCAGTTTAATCAGCGTTTTGCCGATCTTGTATTTCAGGTGCAGATCCGACCCCGAGGTGAAAATAAAGAACGTGATATCGTTGATATCGACGTCAATTTCCCGCAGGGTTTCGATGGTGACGTCTATATCCTTGGGATTGGAACGGCACATCACCAAAAGCTCCATCTCCGGGCGAATCTCACCTCTACGTTTGCCTTGGACAATACGCTGCAGCGCCCTTCGGTCGGAAAGGGCGGCCATGGGAAATCCCAGATCGATAATATCGACACCGATATCCGACAAGGCAACGGCCAGGGTGTACTTCTGCCCGGGTGAGAAGGCTACACCCGGCATCTGCTCGCCATCGCGCAGCGTCGAATCATAAATTTTGATTTTCGCGGGTTCGGGAAAGTTCTTGCCCCCGGTAAAATCGGTTGGTTGATGAATTAATTCATCTAAAGGCTCTCTGAATTTCATCTTCCCTCTTCCTCCAAGTTCTGTACCAGGATATGAGAAGCTCTTTACCTGTTTTGTAATCTTCGACGGACATACTCTTCTAATCCACCAACTTCGATAATTTTAGCTATTTTATCTGGAAATGGAACAGCTTTGTATGATCCGCCCCGGGTTTCGTTTCTAATTTCCCCGTTATGCAGGTCTATTGATAAACGATCTCCGTCTTTAGCAGCATCAACTGCCTCAGGACATTCCAGGATGGGCAGGCCGACATTGATTGAGTTTCTATAAAATATTCTCGCAAAGGATTTAGCAATAACTGCGCTGACGCCAGCGCCCAGGATTGCTAAAGGAGCATTTTCCCGTGATGATCCACAGCCAAAATTATTGCCTGCGACAATAATATCGCCCTCCTGAACCCTCGCCACAAATGTCTCATCCAGATCTTCGAGACAATGCGGCGCCAGATCCTCCTTATGGAAAGAAGTGCAGTATCGTGCTGGGATAATAACGTCTGTGTCGACGTTATCCCCATATTTGAAAACAGTGCCGTCCATTATATCACAGTTCCTCTATTGGTTCCAAGTTAATCGGGATATACTTGATTCAGATTTTGAATGATGACACCCAGCGAATCCAGTAGGATCTTCCTTTCATGCTGCGAAAGTTTGCCAGCAGCATTATCATTTATCTTCTTACCAATGGCATTCCATTCTGAATAGGCTCTGTGACCCTTTGGCGTGAGTGAAACTTTTTGGGCTCGGCGATCATCTTTATCCTGTCTGCGGACTATCAGTTCCATGTCTTGTAACTTATCCAGGCAGCGCGTGATGGTAGCGTTATCGAGATTTACCATCCTGCCGAGCCCCGTCTGGCCTTGGTGATCCTTCTGTCCTAAAGCCATCAGCAGCATCCATTGAGATGGTGTTACCCCATGAATTGCCAATTCGCGCTCTAATGCAGTTCGCATCGACCGGGCGACCAGGTTAATTTGTGTGCCCAGACTTTCTGTGAACTTCTCTTCATCCATCAATTTAACGTATCCTCCTGGAAACAGAAGAGTTAAAATCCTTGATAATCACTACTTATATTTCATCCGGATGTGCTATTTCTCCTGCCACGGCAGTGGCCCCTGCAACAGCAGGTCCTGCTAAAAAGACCAGGCTGGTCGGGTGTCCATTGCGGCCGACGAAGTTACGGTTTGTGGTATAAAGCCCGACCTCTTGTTCAGCTAAAACACCGATGTGACCTCCAATACAAGGACCGCAGGTTGGTGGTCCTATAACAGCTCCGGCTTCAGTGAAATACTCTGCCAGACCGCTTCTAATCAACTCGAGGTAAACATCTTTGGTCGAGGGTATGACGATCAGCCGTGTCTTCGGGTTGACTTTCTGACCTTTCATGGCATCCGCGGCCAGTTGGAAATCACTTAGATGACCATTGGTGCATGAACCTAATACTACCTGGTGGACCTGTTGACCCATAACCTCATGCACTGGAACAGCATTAGAGGGCAAATATGGTTTAGCAACCTGCAATGGCAGATCAGATACATCGAAATGGTGTTCTTCTACGTATTCGGCATCAGAGTCAGCGACCTGTGGTGTATAAGAAAGTTCGGGGAATTTTGACATAAACTGGCGGGTAACTTCATCCGGTGCAACGATTCCGGTTTTCGCACCCGCTTCGATGGCCATATTGCACAAGGTTAAGCGGCCGTCCATAGAAAGATTCCGAATGGTTGGACCTGTGAATTCCATCGCCTTGTAGAGGGCTCCTTCGACGCCGAGATGGCCTATGATGTGCAGCGCCAGATCTTTGCCGCCAACCCATTTCGGTAATTGCCCGTTTACTTCAATTTTGATGGTCCCGGGTACGCGGAACCAGAGTTCACCAATCGCCCAGGCGGCGGCCATGTCGGTGCTGCCGATTCCTGTGGAAAACGCTCCCAAAGCGCCGTAGGTACAGGTGTGGCTGTCGGCGCCGACAATTAAATCGCCCGGCTTGACCAGGCCTTCATCTGGCAGCAGTACGTGGCAGATGCCCGAGCGGCCAACTTCATAATAGTTATCAATGCCCATTTCTTCTGCGAACAGACGCATGGTTTTAGAAAGCTCCGCGGCTTTCATGTCTTTTGCCGGGACGAAATGGTCGTTGACCAATACGGTCTTTTTCGGGTCGAATATCCTGTCTGCTCCCATACGCCTGAAGACTTCAACAGAAAGAGGGACGGTAACGTCCGTCCCTAAAATCATATCAACCTTTGCAAATACCAGCTCATCCACAGCGACCGCAGCGCGGCCCGCGTGAAGGGCTAAAATCTTTTGTGCAATCGTTTGTCCCAAAATTGTTTCCAATTCTTTGATTTGGTGGTCTCGGCAGATCATGTCCTACCTGGACGGCAGTCGTTAATCTGCCGGATTAGAAAACTCGATAGCAGCGATAATTAAACTAATTGTCTGGCGATAAAATCTCCAGACGCAGCGGTTCCCAGGGGGCCGCCTAAATCGCGAGGGACATTATTCGTTCGAATGGCTTCTAAGACCGCCTCTTCAATGCGGCCGTTCCATTCTGCAAATCCCAGATGTTCCATCATCAGACCGACAGTCAAAATTGCAGCTAATGGATTTGCAATGTCTTTGCCGTGATATTTTGGAGCACTGCCGTGAACCGGTTCGAAGAGGGATGTTTTCCCAGGATGAATATTTCCTGAAGCTGCCAATCCCATTCCGCCAGCCAATTGGGCTCCTAAGTCAGTGGCAATGTCACCGAACATATTGCAGGTTACGATGACATCGAACTGTTCGGGACGTTTGACCATTTGCATCAGTAGCGCATCGATATACCAGTGTCCCGCCTCAATATCAGGGTATTCCTGCCGTACCTCTTCAAAGACTCGCTGCCAGAGATCGCCCTCATAGCGCATGGCATTGGACTTATCCGACATGGTAACGGATTTGCGGCCGGTCTGTCTGGCATATTCAAAGCCATGTCTGATGATCCGTTCAACGCCCTTCCGAGTGTTGATGGAGGTTTGGATGGCGACTTCGTCAGGTGTTCCACGCTTTAAGACGCCGCCCGCCCCTGAATATAGCCCTTCAGTGTTTTCGCGGAAAACTACAAAATCGATATCCTCAATGGTCTTGTTCTTTAAAGGACAGAGCTCCTCGATATACAACTTAACGGGACGGTAATTCAGGTAGAGGTCCAGCTTGAATCTTAAACCTAACAAAATATCTTTGGCATGTTTCATATCGGGGACGCGAGGGTCTCCGACGGCGCCGATGAAGATGGCGTCGTAGTTGTCGCGAAAATTCTCCACCTCTTCGTCGGGTAGTGTGATGCCAGTTTCTAAATATTTATCCGCTCCATAATCGAACGTATCCCATTCGATCTCAGCGCCGTTGGATTTCATGGCTTCAAGGACCTTCAGGGCTTCGTTGGTAACGTCGATACCGATGCCGTCTCCTGGGATAACTGCTATTTTTTTCATAGATTTAGAATGCTCCATTTTGCGAGAAATTATTCGTGTGCAAATGCGGGATTAACCGGGGAAAATATTGGTTCATCCAATATACTGTAGAAATGTAAAAATGTCAAGTGAAAGACCAACAATTTGCTTATAAAATAATTTCAGATGAAATTATTGAAATTAAAACTATTTCTGTGTCAATTAAATAAGTATATTAAAAGAAACTCAAATCGGTTCAAGTGGAGAATCTATGATTCAAAATAGTATCAATCTGAATCCTGATTTGATATCCATCCCTGCTCTTGAAGAGAAATACGAATTAGCTGATACTGAAAAAGAAAATTAATTTGCCGGGAAACAACCCTTACTCGATACATTAGAAAATGAATGCTTGAATTAACCTCGCTGATTTGTTATATTACTGGGAAGTAAATCTGTTGCGTTGCATTGATCCCAATGATTTGCGGTCTGTATTCGTACCATAAAAAAAGGATTATCCCTATGGACTTTCGCTTCACCGAAGAACACGAAATGGTGGGTGAGTTAGCTCGCAAATTCGCAGAAAATGAGGTTCGTCCTCTGGCCATGGATATAGATCGTAATGCCGATGTCCCCAAAGAGCTTATAGACAAAATCTCAGAGCTGGGTTTCATGGGGATACCTTTCCCGGAAGAATATGGCGGCGGTGATCTGGGTGAAATAGGCTACTGCATACTGACTGAGGAAATCGCCCGGGTTTGTCTTTCTACGGCAGCAACAATTGGTGGGCACGTTTCTATTGGCGCTATGGCGGTCTACCTGGGTGGAACTGAGGAACAAAAACAGCGGTTGCTGCCTGAGATGTGTATGGGGGAAAAGCTGGCGGCCTTCGCGTTGACAGAACCACAAGCAGGTTCTGATGCGGGCGCCATTAGTACTACTGCAGTGCGAAAAGGTGATAAATACATCTTGAACGGCCAGAAAACTTTTATCACCAATGGTGGCATTGCTGACGTCTATTCCGTCTTTGCGGTTACCAATCCTGGGGCAGGTTTAAGAGGGGTTTCTGCTTTTCTCGTCGATAAGAATCTACCTGGATTCACAGCGGGATCACCTGAAGCGAAGATGGGGATTCGCGGTTCCCATACAACCGATCTTTTCTTCGAAGATGTTGAGGTTCCCGCAGAGAACCTTTTAGGTGAAGAGAACCAGGGTTTTCCCTTAGCTATGAAAACATTAGATGTGGGTCGTATCGGTGTGGGGGCTCAGTGTTTAGGCGGCGCCAAAGGAGTCCTTGAATTATCGAAACAGCATGCCCTGCAGCGCGTTCAATTCGGAAAACCTATCGCTAAATTACAAGCCATCCAATGGATGCTGGCGGAGATGGCTACTGAAGTTTATAATATGGAAAATGCTGTCTATCGCACCGCCTGGATGTGTGATAATAACATTCCATTTTCCCGGCAATCGGCTATGACCAAGCTTTATTGCTCTGAAGCATTTGGACGTATTGTCGATCATGCTGTTCAGATTCACGGTGGGATGGGATATATGAGCGAATACCCGATTGAACGGTTCTACCGGGATGCCCGTATCATGCGCATTTATGAAGGCACCAACGAGATCCAGAAATTGGTCATTGCGCGGGATGTGTTAAAACAGTAAATCAATAAAACAGGTTTTGCTCTTGCTGCCGCAATTCGATATCATTCAGCCTCGAAGTTTAGATGAAGCCTGCGAGGCGCTGACAAAATACCAATCTGCAGGGGTAGTTGTACTCGCCGGTGGAACGGATCTCCTGGTAGATATGCGAAAACCATTGATACCAGAACATCTGCCGCGTTGTAAGGGATGTGATCCCAGGACCGGAACTGCTCCGCGGAAAGTTAATAAGCCGCCGTCCTACCTGATCGCCCTTTCGAGAATCCCGGAAATGAGTGGGATTGCTGTTTCAGAACCCGGTGAAATATCGATCGGCGCGATGACAACCATCACAGATCTTTGCCAATCCCGCATTATCCGTGAAAAGCTGACAGCTTTAGCTCAAGGCGCAGATAATCTGGGTTCACCGTTGGTGCGCAACCGAGGGACTATTGGGGGGAATATCTGTAATGCTCGGCCTGCTGCGGATACTTTTATCCCTGCCGTGGCTTTGGGCGCCAAGCTCGAATTACGATCCCAGCGGGGTCTACGGCTGATTCCCGCCCAAGATTTTGCTGTCGGTCCGGGTAAAACGGTGCGTGAAGAGGATGAGATATTGACAAAAATCATCTTTCCTGTTAGCGCTGATCGCACCGGGAGCTCTTGTATAAAGCTGGCGAACCGTAAAGCCCTGGAAATTGCTGTGGTCAGTGCAGCATCGCTGCTGACCCTGGATATAAAAGGTAAAATCTCATCCGCCAGAATTGCATTAGGAGCAGTTGCGCCCACACCAATCCTGACCCCCAAAGCAGCAGCATTCTTAAGTGGAAAAGAC
Source organism: bacterium (assembly GCA_018812585.1). Classification (GTDB taxonomy): domain Bacteria; phylum Electryoneota; class B3-LCP; order B3-LCP; family B3-LCP; genus JAHJDJ01. Next base: position 7,821 of record JAHJDJ010000319.1, on the reverse strand, counting down.
CCTTCTGATGCAAACTTTCTAAAAGCAGGTGAAATCGCAGTTAGTGAATGCCATCCTATCTCTGATCACAGGGGCTCACTCGATTATAGAAGAGAGATGGTTTCGGTACTGGTATCCCGATCTTTAGCAGCGGCTTTTGCCTCTATAATCGTCTAAGGACTGCAAATTATCCGATAATAGCTGCTCTGGTCACAAGCCATTCACCATCAACTTAAAGATATGAAAAAGATAATCGCCCTGAATGTCAACGAAATTCCTTATGAACTGGCTGTAGAACCGAACCGCTCACTGGCAGATGTTTTGCGCTATGATTTAGGGTTGACGGGCACTAAGAAAGGCTGCGGCATCGGTGACTGCGGCGTTTGTACAGTCCTGATGGGCGGGAAACCAGTATTCTCCTGCCTGGTTTTAGCTGTAGAAGCACAAGACCACGATATTTTAACAATTGAAGGGGTGGCAAAGGGTCCCGAATTACATCCTATCCAGAAGGCCTTTGTCGAAAAGGGCGCTATTCAATGCGGATTCTGCACTCCGGGAATGGTCTTGAATGCTTTAGCATTACTCAATAAAAATGCTGATCCCACCGAGCATGACATCAGGCTGGCATTGTCCGGCAGCCTATGCCGCTGTACAGGATACCAGAAAATTGTCGAAGCGGTTAAGACAGCAGCCGATATGATGAAACGAAGTGGAATCATCGAGGAGGAAGCAGAATGAAGGAATATAAGATCCTGAATACTCGCGCTCCTCGGGTGGATGCCAACGATAAAGTCACCGGCAAAGCAAAGTACACAGATGATCTTGCGATGCCGGGGATGCTCTATGGAGCGATTCTGCACAGTCCGCAAGCCCATGCAAAAATTATCAGCATAGATACCACAGCGGCAGAGAATCTTACCGGAGTCTTTGCCGTAATCACGCATAAAGATGCCCACAAGGTCTCATTCGGCGTCAGCCCCGCACGCTATGATGAATATGTGTTGGCCAGGGAAAAGGTGCGTTATGTAGGTGATGAAATAGCAGCCGTGGCTGCAGCAACTCCTGAAGTCGCTCGCCAAGCCCTGGATCTTATCCAGGTAGAATTTGAGGAGCTCGATCCGGTATTTGATGCACGCCAGGCGATGGCGGAAGGTGCGCCCGAGTTACACGAAAAATACCAGCAGAATATCGTTCAGCAGGTGCATTGGCACTTTGGAGACGTTGAGGCCGTTAGGCAAAAAGCGGATATTATCAGAACAGACAGCCTTACCTCGAAGATGCAGGATGCAGCTTTCATGGAGCCTCAGTGCGCTTTGGCGAATTATGATGATAGAGGTTACTTGACGATGTACAGCTCCACGCAGGCTCCGCATTACGTGCAGCGTACACTTGCCATGGCGCTGCGAATACCTCTGCACAAAGTGAGGGTCGTTAAACCGGCTGTAGGAGGTGGTTTCGGACCGAAAGCATCATGTTCCTCTATGGAGTTGATAACCTGTCTGTTAGCCATGAAAACTGGCAAACCAGTGAAAACTACATTTGATCGGGAACAGGTATTCCTCCATTCTCGCGCCAGACACCAGTTTTTCCATAAAATGACCACTGGTGTGCAAAAGGACGGAACATTAGTGTTCCTGGAACACGAATGCACTTTGGATGGCGGAGCTTATTGCAGTTTTGGGATCGCCACGGTGTACTATGCTGGGTCGCTGCTGGGAGGACCGTATCGACTGGAGAATATGAAATACGATGGCTATCGGGTCGTCACCAACAAACCAGCCTGCGGCGCACAACGAGGACATGGCGCCGTGATAGCTCGTGCCCTTTTTGAAGTCCAGTTGGATCGTATTGCTGAAGAATTGAATATGGATCCCATCGAACTGCGGCTTAAAAATGTTCGGGAAGCCGGTGAAACGACCTGTAATGAGCTTTATCTCTCAAGTTTTGGAATGAAAGAAGCGCTTGAGGCAGTGCGGGACAGCGCTGCATGGAAACAAAAGCGCAAGGATCAACCCAGAGGCAAGGGTATTGGAGCCGCTTGTGGATTCTTCGTTTCGGGGGCAGGATACCCCATTTATAATTCCGCGACATACCACGCGACAGTCATCACCAAGTTGAGCGAGGTGGGTGGAGGCGTCATCGTTGAATCCGGCGCCGCGGACATCGGTCAAGGCAGCGATACCATGCTGGCAATGATTACCGCCGAAGTTTTAGGTATTCCACTGGACGATGTAAAAGTGATTTCTGGTGATTCTGATCTGGCTGTAGATTTAGGCGCCTATTCGTCACGCACAACTTTAATGGCAGGCGCTGCCGCTAAGGAAGCCGCCGAATCGGTTAAACGTCAGATATTAGAAGTCGTCGCAGCAAAAACCGGCGCTGCCTGCGATGATCTGGACATTCAGGATGCGGAAATCGTATGGTCGAAGGGTGATTTAGATATCGACCAGATTCGCCATGACCATCGTCTGGAACACCGTAATTTTTCAGGGATTCCCTTAAGCGGTCGCTTGACCTTTGGCGAAGCTTCTCGTATGGCGTTCCTGGAGCGAGGCAGCATTGTTGGAACGGGTAAATATAAGCCACCGGTCCTGGGAGGCTCTTTCAAAGGGGCCGCAGTAGGAACCAGCCCGGCATTTGGCTGCAGCGCTCAGGTAGCGGAAGTGACCGTTGATTTGGAGACAGGTGAAGTCACAGTAAACAAAATTACTGGCGCGCATGATTGCGGTTTTGCCATCAATCGCACCCAGGTTGAAGGTCAGATGGAAGGCTCCATAATGATGGGGATGGGCGAAGCGTTAATGGAAGAGATAAAATTTGACGATTGCGGGAGAATCCTAAACGCGAACCTGGCAGAGTATAAAATACCAACTTCGTTGGATGTCCCGCCACTCGAAGCGATCATTATTGAAAGCAATGAGCCAAACGGACCTTTTGGCGCCAAAGAAGTCGGGGAAGGCGCAATCATGCCCACCATTCCCGCGATTCTGAATGCCATCTATGATGCCACTAACGTACGCTTGGATGAATTGCCCGCCACGCCGGAGAGGATCAGAGCAGCGCTGCGGTTGAAGGATAAGGGGAAGTAACTCTGAAAATTATCAGTACAGTCTTTCTCTTGAGAAAGCGGCAGAAAAGACCAGGTTCAAGGGCTTCCTTGAGCCTTTTTTATCTCATTAATTTCTGTTCCAGTCAACGGAATATCATTTCATATTTTAGGGGAGAAGTGCGAAACTCCAAAAACAAGTTGCAAAATTAACTCTTCATGGGTAAATTTATAACCCTCGATTTAGAGCCTAAAAAACGAAAGTATAATACTATGAAAGACATAACTTTTTCAGGATGTGACTTCGAACGCCCTATTCTGACAGAAATTAAACCCTATATCCCTGGAAAACCGATATCTGAAGTTGCCCGCGAACATGGTGTCGTTGATATCATAAAGCTGGCTTCAAATGAAAATCCTCTGGGTCCCTCACCGAAGGCACTGGAAGCCGTTAAAAAGGCCTTGAACAATGCGCATCTCTATCCTGATGGGGCGGGGTTCGCTTTACGTCGTAAGTTATCTCTGTTCCATGATTACATCTCTGAAGGGATCGTACTGGGTAACGGCTCGGTGGAACTGGTGGAGATAATCTGTGAGGCGTTTCTCGAACCTGGTTGCGAAGCAATCACTGGACCACAAGCCTTTTTTAAATATCGTATAGCTTGTCAGATTATGGGAGTAAAGCCTGTCATGGTGCCAATGCCAGACTATAATTATGATATTGACGCTATGCTAAAAGCTTTTTCAGATCGAACCCGGCTGGTTTTCATTGCCAATCCCAATAATCCTACCGGGACTTATCTGGGGCGCGGTGAAATTGACCGGATCCTGGATTCACTTCCATCACAGGCAATTCTCGTGCTGGATGAAGCCTACTCTGAATTCGTGAAAGAGTCTGATTATCCCAATGGATTGGATTATGTCCGTCAGGGGCAGCGAGTTATCGTATTGCGGACTTTTTCAAAAGCCTATGGACTAGCTGGACTACGTTGCGGATACGCGATGACCACACCAGATATTGTCGCGAGCCTGCAGAAAGTACGCGAGGTTTTCAACTGTAACAGTTTAGCGCAGGCAGCTGGAGAGGCTGCTTTGGATGACAAGGAGTTTCTGGCTTCCACGATTTCAATGAATGAGACCGGGTTAGCTGTCTTAAGGACTGGCCTTACAGAGCGAGGTCTAAAGGTGGTTCCATCAGTTTGTAATTTCGTTCTGGTGGATCTCAATAGACCGATAGGCCCTATTTTTACTGAACTTCTTAAACAAGGCGTAATAATTCGACCGATGGAACCTTACGATCTACCGACCTGCGCACGGATCAGTGTGGGTTCACCTGAGGGCCATGAAAGATTATTTTCTGCATTAGATTTAGTATTATAGAAATCAGGTTTACGCATAGAAAAATTAGAGTTCTGTATGTCACCCGAAGTTTTAGTGATAAATCCCGGATCAACGTCTACCAAAATAGCAGTATGGGGGGATGATGGACCGATTCATCAGGAGACAATTACGCATGATCCAGACCAGTTAGCTAAATTTCCGCGCGTTGTTGATCAGTTCGATTTACGTATGCAGGCAGTTAATCAAGCTGTAGGAGACTGGCTGAAACAGGGGAAATTAGCTGCTGTTGTAGGACGTGGTGGACCTCTCCGGCCTCTTCAAGGAGGAACCTACAGCATCAACGAAAATATGCTCGCTGATCTGACGAGCGCAAAATACAGTAACCATGCCTCCAATCTTGGCGCTATCATAGCTCACCATATTTCAAGAATGTTGCATATTCCCAGCTACATTGTCGATCCTGTCACGGTGGACGAATTCTCTGACTATGCAAGAATATCCGGAGTTCCTGAAATCCAACGCAAATGTCGTTCCCATGCCTTGAATATTAAAGCCACCGCAAGAGAAGCAGCTGCGATGATTGACAAAGAAGTGAGCGAAACAAATTTTGTCGTCGTTCATATGGGGGGCGGGCTTTCGATTTGCGCCTTAAGAGGCGGCTTTATCATTGATGTAAATGATGGGCTTTTAGGGATGGGGCCGTTTTCGCCCGAACGCGCCGGCGCTTTACCGATTGGAGCGCTGGTGAAGCTCTGTTTTTCGGGTGAATTCACCGAAGAGGAGCTTATACGAAAACTCTCCACAGGATCTGGTCTGAAAGGTTATCTGGGCACCCCGGATTGCGTTGAAATTGAGAAGCAGATCGAAGCCGGCGACGATCAGGCGCGTCTTTACTATCAGGCGATGCTGTATCAGATCGCCAAAGAAATTGGAGCAATGGCGGTGGTGTTGAAAGGTAATCTTGATGGCATACTGCTGACCGGTGGTATGGCTAATTCTGTATACTTGACGAACACGTTGAAGGAATATATTTCCTTTTTAGGGGAAGTCATTGTTATTGCCGGTGAGAGAGAGATGGAAGCTCTGGCATCAGGCGCGTTTCGAGTCCTGAAAGGGCAGGAAGAAGCAAGAACCTACTGACGCGTATATCCGACGCCCCCATTGCCTGAATTTTGCACCATGTCTGGACAATTCAATACATATAGTTAACAAATCGTCTTGAAATAATTGATATGAATCAGGAGAATTCAAACCAACTGCGCACCTGGCAGGACATCGTCACTTGCGCGCGGGACATAAGCCGCAGACGCCTGCGCAAAGTTGTCGTGGCGGCGGCGGAGGATTTAGCGGTACTTACTGCTGTATCGGATGCTCGTGCGCAGGGTATTGCAGATGCCATTTTGGTCGGAGATCAGGATACTATATTGAAATTGGGCGATCAGCATGAGCTGGACCTGTCTAATTTCCAGATAGAATCCGCAGCGGATGTCAATGCTGCCGCAGCACGAGCTGCCGATTTGGCTGCCGCTCGTGAAGCAGATATCATTATGAAGGGATTTCTCCCCACCTCAGTGCTGCTGAAAGCAGTTTTAGATAAAAAGAGAGGATTGCGTCGTACTGAAGTCATTTCCCATTGCGCAATTCTTTCGCTCCCCTCCTATCCCAAATTGTTGAATGTCACAGATGGTGGAATGGTGGTGAAACCTGATTTTAACCAAAAGCTGAAAATCATAGAAAATGCAGTTGCTGTATCAAGATCATTGGGAATCGATAAACCTCGTATTGCTCTGCTTGCTGCGACGGATGTAGTAAATCCACATATGCCTCGCGCCATAGAGGATGCAGTAATCGCTAAAATGGCTGATCGCGGACAAATTAGCCATGCGATCGTGGATGGTCCACTTTCCCTTGACGCTGCAACTCTCCCGGAAGTAGCAAAATTCTACCAGATAAACAGTCCAGTGGCAGGGCAAGCTGACGTCCTGGTCGCTAGCTCAATCGAAGAAGGCAATATTATCTCCAAATCATTGATCCTATTTGGTGGCGCAGTATTCTGCGGTATTATTGTGGGAGCTGCTGTTCCTGTGTCTTTGGTTAGCCGCAGCGATCCACCGCGTAACAAGTTGGCTTCTATTGCCTTAGCGGTAATCTTTTCAGATTATCTTCAGAAGCAGGAGGTGATGGATTGAACCGGCTTAAGAATTTCGATGATCTACGCCAGTTGGCCGTTCAAAAAACCTCTCAACACGGAGCATTAAGACTCGCATTGGCGTGTGCAGAGGATCCTTATGCCTTAAAGGCGCTTAGTAAGGCGAAAGCGCTGGGGTTGGTACATCCCATCTTAGTAGGATGTGCCAGCAGAATTAAGGAGATTGCAGAGAAATCTGGTGTGGATTTGACAGGTTTCGAAGTAATTGACGAACCGAAACCCCGACTTGCTGCTGCTGAAGCTGCTGTGATCGTGGCGAATGGCCAGGCGGATTTGCTTATGAAGGGCAAAATTATGGCTTTCGAATTTCTGGAAGCCGCCCTTCACGATGGGATTGGTCTGAAGAAAGAGCATCAGATTTGGACACATGTAGGTGTTTTTTGGCCCCAGGCGCTGTCGCGTTTTCTGCTGGTTACTGATGGCGGTGTAATCATTGATCCAGGCCTCGAGGATATCCCTAAGGTTATAGCTAATGCTCTCAAAGTAACGGAAGTCTTAAGAATCAGTAATCCCAAGATCGCTCTGCTCGCTGCGGTTGAAACAGTCTATCCTAATATGCCAGTAGCGATGGGCGGCGCTGTTATTTCTAAAATGGCAGACCGAGGTCAGATAAAAAATGCCATCATTGACGGACCGTTATCATTAGATGTGGCCATATCACCTGAAGCCGCTCGAGAAAAGAAGGTAGGAGGTGAGGTGGCAGGTTCCGCTGACATCCTCGTAGTCAATAATATCGAAGTCGGGAATGCACTCTGCAAATCAATATTTATTTTTGGACAGGCACAGTCAGCAGGATTGGTAATTGGTGCTAGTAAACCGATTATACTGTCCAGTCGCTCCGAATCGGTTGATGCTAAAGTGAATTCAATTGCCCTGGCAACACTGCTAGCAAATCGTGAAGAATGCTGAATCACCCTCCTGACAAATGTATATCAGCCGCGCAAAGTCGCGTCCCGAAGGAATCCCGGTATCCCTCATCCCGTTGACCAGTTCTGCAACTAATCTTCCCGATACATCATAAACTGACAGATTCACCTGGCTCCCTCCAGCACACGTTCGCATCTTTAAGCGCAGAATTTTACTGGCAAAAAAGGCACACAACTTAACTGTACGTCGTCAAAGTCTTTCGGACTGTTTTGCTGTTTAGTTAAGGGTGAGTTTTGTGTGTTGCCTGAGTTAAGGATGCTGCCTCATTTTGTCGATTTAAGTTGTACTTTTTTCTCGCCTGTAAAGTGCTTCGCTTGAT
>JAHJDJ010000318.1 GCA_018812585.1 bacterium | reverse complement strand
CGGCTGTACATCCCATCCACCACCCACGACACCAGCACGCGGCCGTCAGGATGATTCTGAGCTTCCAAGCCTAAAATAGAGCCGGTGCTGTCTGGACGGATAGGGAAATTAAAACCGATCAGGCTGCCGTCAACTCCGACCTTGCGCGCCCAGACTTTGGACGAATCCCGCTCATCATACCAGACTAACAGATAACCATCACTAAGGGCGGCAATGCTGAGGTTGTCTCGTGTGACATTCAGAGTATTGTCAACGATATTGGTGGGATAGCACAGAGGATTACCGGCGCTGTCAAAAGATCGGAAACGAGGCTGGTTTGGTGTACCTTCTTCGATCCATGCCGCGCCGAAACCATTGTCGGATAAGACCAGGCGCGGCTGCTGGCAGTCTGCGTCGTCCCGGCGAATGTTCAGGTAGGTGGCATCTCCCAGCGCTTCCAGGTCATAGTTGAAGCGGTTGAAGGCGACGTCCCAGTGTTCACCGTCCCATTGACTTAGCCAGGTCAAGTAGATGGTTTCACTGTTCCAATCAGCGACCGCGTAAGGCGCTTTCTGCGGAGGATGGCCGGGGAAGTTGGAGTTCACCTGAAAATCATCCAGGAGGGTGTCGGTCAAGGCAGCTGAGGCAAGCAGGCAGAGCAGCAGAGTTGAATGAAGGAAATAACGCATTTTCGTCTCCCCGTAAATGATATGTTACAATATAATAAATTAATCGACGAAAGCAAGCGTATTTTTTTACGCCTGCAGTATTTTCTCACTCTCTGTTGCGTCAGGTCTTCTGTCGGGGTCGGGGGCGATCCCGACTATGGGGAGGAAGCGATGCGTGGGTCAGGGACACCATCGGCACAGGCGACCTCGACTACGGGGGAGATTATGCGACAAAATCAAGCGTTATTTTTGCGGGCAAATCAATCTTCGCGATAACGCCGTCGCTGCCCCAGCAAAATGATATCACGCAGCGCTTCCGTTTTCCGGGCTCGCAGCCATAACTTTTCGAAATCGTGCTCATGCACGATCTGAGCGATGGAGGCCAAGGCGCGCAGGTGATAATTGCGTTCGTCGCGCGTGCCGATCAGGATGAAGACGGCATGCACAGCGGGCGCATCTTCGGAAAAGTAGATGCCGCTTTTACTACGGGCTATTAATATTTCAAAGCGTTTTTCACCGTCGATGATGATGTGCGGAATGGCGATACCCGGTGTCAGCGCCGTGCTGGCATTCAGTTCGCGATCGAGGAGTTTCTGCAGCAGGATATTAGGATTTACCTCCAAATGAACGCTCAGTTTATCTGCCGCCAATTTAAAGAATTCTTCCGCTCTAACCGTCTCATCAATATCGATAATTTCAGAGCGCTCGATGACCCGGTCAAAGCGGTCTCTAACCAGATCATCGCGTTCGCGGATGATCTCCTTAAGTTCGGTCTCCAAGTGATGGCTAGTCAGTTCGCGAGCGGTCAGCCTTTCTATCAGGTGCAGCAGGGCATATTCCCGTACCACGCGAATTCTACCGTAGAACCAGTAAACAAACAATCCTCCGACTATCAGCGCCAGACTGATTGAGATGCCGCTCCAACCGATTTCAAATAGAAGGACACCAAATCCCAGGATGCCGATTACCTGAGTCCAGGGGTAGAGAGGCGTCTTCATGCGGGGTTTGTAGTTCTGCAGGTGACTTTCCCGCAAAATAATGACAGCTAAACAGGCAAAGATATAGGTCAGAATCAGAACTGCTGAGGCGGCTTTGATGATCACTTCCAGGTCCAGAAACAGAGCTGCGATCATGAATCCGCCGGTGATCAGAATGGAGTAATGCGGCGTCTTGAAACGGTCATTTATCTCGCCCACGAAACCGGGCAAAAGGCCGTCTCGGCTCAAAGCCATAGGATAGCGCGAAGCTCCCATGATGCCGGCGTTCGCTGCTGAGGCGAAGGCTATGATGGCAATGATCGCCAGGAAAATGTAACCCCATTCGCCGATGGATACCAGCGCGGCATCGGACAGCGGGCGCAGCGAACCCGATAACTCACTGCCGGGCAATACGCCGACGGTGAGAAAGATGACCATCATATAGATCGCCCAGGCCGAAAGCAGAGAAAGAATCATTCCCAACGGCAGTATCTTGCCGGGATTTTTAATCTCCTCTGCCAGCGACGCCACTTTCAGCAAACCGCCGAAGGAAACAAAGACAAAGCCGGCCCCCATCAAAACGCCGCGGAATCCCTGAGGAAGGAACGGTTCGAAGTGAGTGGTTTGAATGTGCTTCGAGCTGTAACCGATATAAATTGCCAGCGCGCTTAAGATGGTGAAGACCAGGATAACCTGAATTCTCCCCGCACGTTTGGCGCCTCGCAGGTTGATGAATAGAAAAATCAAGCAGAGCAGGATGGCAATAAACCGCACGTCCCAATCTATCAACAGCCGGGTGAAAACCGCCATGCCCATCAGTTCAAAAGCGCTCTTCAGCGCCAGGGCAACAAGGGTGATCAGACCGTAAACAGTACCCACTGCCGGTCCTAAGCTGCGAGTGACATAGAAGTAGGTTCCCCCGGCTTTGGGCATGGCGGAAGCCAGCTCTGCCTGGCTCAAAAGCCCCGTAGTCGCCAGCAAGCCTGCCAGAAAATAGGAGAAAATGACTGCTGGTCCTGCTTTCTCATAAGCCAGCCCGGGCAACAGAAACAGCCCTGTGCTCATGATGGCGCCCAGAGTAATGCAAAAAACGTCTAAAAGATTCAGTTCTTTTTTAAGGCTCACTACTTCTTAGTCTCCAAAAACTGACGGATGGAACGCACGTCATCAGCAATCTTATCCAGGGAAGACGGAGCTGAATCCGCTTCAGTGGCAGGCTTGGTTGTATAACCAGCGACGTTAGATTTCACGTGCTCCAGAATAACATCCCGCATCTTCTCGAAATCCTTCAATCCTACCATCTTCAATTCGGCGGATGAAGCTTCCGGGCCGCTGTAACCTGCGGTCTGTGCATGAATCGATCCGATGCCGAAATGGCGTTGATAGGGTCCCTGAGTGGTATCGACGTTGGTGATTTTCAGGTAAGGAATGGTCACCTTCTTGCGCCAGAAGACTCCCCATTTACCGGTTAAATGCTCCTCTTCGATACTGTATTCGAGGGTGCGGAAGTAGGTGGGCACCCAGATCAGGAAGAGGATAGACAAAATTAACCAGACGGCAATGATGATGCCGAATACCAGAGCGTCCACCAGGGCGGCACAGATGATGAAACCAATCAAAATGGGAAGCATCACCGACCAGAGAATCACATTCCAGATGGTCAGTTCGCCTTTTTCGGGTTTTAGAGTAATCTTCTCCATTTTCACCTCGGTTAATACGAAGACATATATGAAAGATAGCACATGATTTTCTGAAAGTCAATAAAAACAAACATAGGCTGGTTAGACCAGCCTATGCAAAATTAACCCATTTCATTTACCCTGAGATTATGGTCATCAAGACACTCTGGAAGGCGCCTCGATAGTCACATTTGATGATATTGTTTGGATGTTTAACCGAGCTTCCGCCGCCTGCAGAATCGCATGGAGCATTTGGGAATAGTTCATACCGGCCAGCTTCGCCATTTTTGCCAGATGGCCATCACAGCACCAGCCGGGATTCGGATTTACTTCCAGAAGTCTCGGATTGCCCTCACTATCAAGACGCCAATCAAAGCGGCTGTAATCCCTGACCTCCAAACGGTCGCACAGTCGGATAGAACACTCGATAATGATCTTTTCAGTGCCATCGGACAGATCAGCCGGGATCGATTTGAGTTTCCAGTATGGAGACTCCGGATCCCATTTAGCTTCATAGCCACAAATTTTGGGTAACCCCTCTGGCAGCACCGAATAATCTTCTTCGATGATCGGCAACGCCCGGTAGTTTTCTGGTGGGTTGCCGATAACACCCAGACTTAAGTCTTTTCCTGTGAGGAGCTCTTCAACCAGAATCGGCTTTTCGTAACCGAGATTGTTTCGGATATCGGAAATGGCATTGAGCAATCCTTCCAGATTATAAGCGACACTTTTTGCAGTGATCCCGAAACTGGAGTCTCCGTAATTAGGTTTGGCAATCACGGGAAAACCGAAGGGGAGTTCGAAGGTGGAATCTTCCGGATTGACTAAGAACGCTTTTGCGACAGGGATATTCATCTCACTGGCGATCCCTCGAATCAGCGATTTATCATAACAGTAAGCCAGGCACTGCGGATCTGAACCAGAATAGGGGATGTCCATCATTTCCAGTAATGCCGGGACATGCAGCTCGTTGACTGCAAGATTATTGAATCCTTCATCGCATAGATTTAAGATATAATCGATTTTGCCTTTTTGCCGCATCAGATCCTGGAGAAGTGTATCGTGTTTGTTCAGATAAGTGAATCGGTATCCGGGAAGATGATTCAGCCCATCTTTAAGTTGATCGATGGTATAATAATCATCATCATCAAATACCAAAGATGGTTTTATTGAGTCTTGCTTATCGGGATCACCCATTACCACGACGACGTTTGTCACCTGTTCTTTCGATTTGGTCCGCTTTACCGACCATTCTTTCCTAACCGTTCCGGTGATAACAATCCTGCGGGCCATCATCCCCAAATCTTGATTCCGTTCAGTATTTGTGGCGATTTCGCTATGGATTCTGATATCGGAGAATCCAGCCGTTTTCAGCAATTCGTCAATTGATTCTCGTGAGTACAACCTTTCAGCATAGAATTGATCGACCAGTACGCCCTTCTCAACGTGAATCACTACTTCACGGGAGATTAGTCTTTGTTCATCTTTCGACAGCGACCGTTCACGATTCACCAGTTGCCTCTTGTTGATCCATTCCCAGGATCGCGGTTGAAAATTCTCGCGCAAGTAATGACCATCAGCGATATCAATCAGCATTTTGCCGCTCGGCTTTAAGATACGGCATAATTCCTTCAGTACTTTCACATCATCGTCGAGAGTTTCGAAATATCCGAAGCTGTTACCTAAGATCGTCACAACGTCAAAAGTATCCGGAGCAAAGGGTAGTTTACGCGCGTCGCCTTCACGCCAGCGGATATTGATATCTTCCTTTCTGGCCTGCGCCCGAGCTTTCTGAATGAGATAATGGGATCGATCCACCCCTTCGACAAATTTGAACCCGCGGTGGTAAAATTCCAGGGAATGACGTCCCTGGCCACAGCAGAGGTCCAAGATGCGGTCATCCTCTTGCGGTTTTAAAATCTCTAAGAAGAGGTCGACTTCAGCTTTGGTGATATTCTTGTCTTCTACAACATCACCGTCGGTTTTCAGGTACATGGAATTAAAGATTCTGCGCCACCAATCAGGATGAACGTAGGTCTCTAAATCTGGGACTGGCCCTAAAGCTCTTCCAGGGGTAGTCCCTATTTTAGGATTGCGAGGATTTTTATTCGCGGATAACTTTTTATTCATGATTTTCCTTGCTTCAGGTTTAAGTATCGTACTGAAGAGTTGTTATAGAATTCCAAATGCCATGATTGAAGCTCCGGGATAGGCAACTGATGAATCAGCGTGTCCCAGGACAATCCCTTTTTGCTGAGTCAGAAGTGTCTCCTGTAATTTCCCGAAGGCATTGTAAATCCTGGCAACCGGCTGATCTTTTTTTAGTATATCTCCGGGTTTGACTAAGAATCTGATGATACCACTGGATGAACTTACCGGAGCTGAAGAAAACTTCAGTATCTGACCATCGTACTTGGCAGTGACTGTGTGACAAAACATTTCACCAACTGGTTCGATCATCCCTAATGTTGAAAGAACGTTCAGTATGGCTTTGACGCCATAATCGACATTCTTCTCGTTGACCACGAAAGATTCACCGACCTCTAATGTCAGCGCCGGAATACCCTCATGTATCAAGCTGCGGGACAACGTGTGATGGAGATCATCGGTATCTTGTACAACCAAAAAACCGGTCGATTGCCCGTAATCAGCAGTCTTTTGGCAAATAGGAATAAGGTGATCAGGCGGCTTAATATCTAATAACGCGTAGGGGATAGATTTCATCCAGTCGTTATGCAGATCGATCACCAGAGTGGGATTTGTGGCAGTAATCGAAGTGAAAATCTTTTCAGCGATTCTTTCTGCTAATGAACCGGAGCTGTTCCCGGGGAAGGAGCGGTTCAAATCTTCCATACTGAACGAAACCTGACGTGAACCCATCTCGAAGCCGATCGGATTCATCAGTGGGAAGGCAAACAGCTTACCTCTGAGCAGGCCAGTTTTCCTGATCTTCTTAAAGATCTCCTGAATAATAACCATCCCACCGACTTCGTCGCCGTGACCACAGGCGGTTATCCATAGTACGGGTCCCCGGCGTCCGCTTTCGATCTGCATGATGGGCAGGCGTCTGCGTGAAAGATCCGACCCTGTCAGAATCTTCAGAAATGAGTACTTGATTTTCAAGTTTGTGCCATTTTAAAGCGACTCAGTTAAACCAGTTATTGTGATTTTTAAGTTGCTGGTTATTATGAATTAAATACAGATTCCTGCATCTGGAGAAAGATTATGGAGCACCTGGCGCGAATAATAGCAAAATTTATCGCGAAAAGCAATAAAAACTTCCATTGATTTATTATTAAAAGTGTAATTTTCGGGAAGATCTCTAATGGACTCCACATACAGAAAGGGCGCCAGATGGCGCCCTGAACATGTCTATTATATTCTGCTGTTTACCTACTTTTCAGCCCACAAGGCGCACAGATGAACAGCCGTTTCAGCAGCTTTCAAAAGCGCGGATTTGGCAATCCATTCTTTACGTGAATGGAACAACACGCCGCCTGCGAAAAGGTTCGGCGTGGGATAGCCCATCAAGGACAGCTTAGACCCGTCGGTGCCACCGCGGATTGCTTTCTGGTCGACTTCCACTCCAGCCATTTCTATCGCCTTATGAGCCAATTCGATGGATTCCGGATACTGCTCCATAACGACCCACATGTTCTGGTACTGGTGCTTGAATTCGATGTCGATTTTCAAACCTTGGTAGCGCGCTTCAAAGTATTCTGCCAGCTTGCCCAGATATTCCATCCGCTTCTCGTTCTGGGGTACTTCGAAATCGCGGATGATCATTTTAATCAGCGCGCTCTCTTCTGAGCCCGCTATGCTGGTCACATGAAAGAAACCTTCGCGCAGTTCGGTGTGCTCGGGAGTTTCAAAATCGGGCATGGCCGCCAGGAAACGAGCCGCGGTGGTAGCCGCGTTGATCATCTTGTTCTTGGCAAATCCGGGATGGACGCTGATACCCTGGAATTTGATCTCCGCGCCCCAGGCGTCGAAGCATTCCGCTTCCAGCTCGCCAGGTTCTCCACCATCCAGAGTATAGTTGAATTTCGGCAGCTTGGATTCATTGATCTTGGCAGTGCCCATACCGATCTCTTCGTCCGGAGTGAAAATGACGCGGACTTCGGGATGCTTCAATTCAGGATATTTCTGGAAAGCGGCTAAGGCAGCCATGATTTCCGCAATACCGGCCTTATCGTCAGCGCTTAAGAGCGTGCGGCCTGAAGCGGTGATGATATCGTCACCGATGAATTTCTTCAGTTCTGGGGAATCATTGTATGTGATTTGCAGATTGGGATCTTCCGGGAAATCGCCGATCGGTCCGCCCTGATAGTTTTCGATGATACGCGGCTTCACGTTATCGCCGGGGACTGCGCTGGAGGTATCGACATGCGCCACCAGACCGATGACAGCGTTCCCTGCGCCGGGGCTGGCCGGCAGGGTGCCATAAAGGTAGCAGTGATTATCAAGTTCGACATCCTGCAAGCCCAGTTCCTGGAGTTCTTTTTCCAAGATGCGCTGCAGGTCGAACTGGTTATCAGAAGAGGGCGTTTTCACACCCGCCTGAGATTCATCGGAAGTAGTATGAACTTTGACATAGGACAAGAATCGAGTTAACGCTTCTTCCTGCAAGAAGTCTTTAATTTCTTGGGATAGTGACATGGTTTGGACCTTATTTTATTTTGATATTACAAATCCTCGATGGATACTATCGATTCTAAATGTTCGATTAATTTCGGTATTTCATTTGTTATGGTGAACCAGATCTGGCTCAAGTTAATTTTTGCATAGTCATGAACTAAAATGTTTCGCATCCCAATAATTTCCCGCCAGGGAATCTGACTGTACTTCGTTTTCGATTCATCAGATATTCTGGTCGCTGCCTCACCTGTAACGATAATTATTCTGATCACCGCATTTTGTAATATTTCATCCGCTAAGAAAGTCTTTTCAGTGGCATTCGAAATAAATTCGATCCCTTTACGGGCTGAGAGGAGCATATCCAACAGATATGATTTTTCAGGCTTCATAAATCACGTGTGCAGAATTTATGATTGCCTCACGTCGAATATAGTTCTCAGAATTTTCGACTGCACTTCGCATAGCTAAATCGACTGGTTTCGCAAACAGGCTGGCGAAATCATCTTGAATATGTACAATATCAAACAGTGAATATTTACACTCCAGCGCAAAACTTACTAAAAGATCGACGTCATTTATTTCGTCGAAATCTTTTGTCAGAGCTGAACCGAAGAGAGAGACTTCAGTAATATTCCAGCGCTTACAGATTTCCGCCAGCCGCTTTTTATCGATCTCGATCATAGCCGTTACATTTTTTTAAATTTAATAAAAAATCGCTTTAAAAGCAAGCCTTAATCCTTCAACAATATAAAAAAGGCGGAGTTCCATCACTCCGCCTCTTTATTTATCACTCACAGATCGACCCTCAGGCAACAGTCACATCTTTGTTCATGTAAACGTCCTGGATGGCGTGAAATAGTTCGATCCCCTGATCCATCGGTTTCTGAAACGCCTTACGACCGCTGATCAGACCCATGCCCGCGGCGCGCTTGTTGATGACCGCTGTTTTTACTGCTTCCGCCAGGTCGTTCTGACCCGCGGCGCCGCCGGAATTGATCAAACCGATGCGGCCCATGTAATTGTTGAGCACCTGGTAGCGGCAGAGGTCGATGGGATGATCAGAACAGAGATCACTATACATCTTATCGCTGTATTTGCCAAAACTGCCATGCTGGTTCAAAGCCTTGTATCCACCATCTAAAGTCGGCAGCTTCTGTTTGATAATATCAGCCTGAATGGTAGCTCCCAGATGATTGGCCTGTCCCGTCAGATCAGCAGCCGTGTGGTAGTCTATGCCATCTACTTTAAACGCAGAATTGCGCAGGTAACACCACAGTATGGTCCCCATGCCCAGATCGTGGGCGTAGGAGAAGGCTTCACTGACCTCTTCAATCTGGCGATTGCTCTCGTCGGACCCGAAATAGATCGTAGCGCCTACAGCCGCACAACCCATATTGGCAGCCTGATCCATGCTGGCAAAAGGAATCTGGTCGTAAGAATTTGGATAGGACAGAATCTCGTTGTGGTTGAATTTAAGTATCAGAGGGATCTTATGAGCGTATTTCCGCGCTACGATCCCCAGCACGCCTGAGGTAGTAGCAACCCCGTTGCAGCCTGCTTCGATGGCCAGCTTGATGATATTTTCCGGATCGAAGTAAATCGGATTTGGCGCGAAGGACGCGCCGCCGGAATGTTCGATACCTTGATCCACGGGTAAAATGGATAGATAACCGGTCTTAGCCAATCTGCCATGCGCAAACAACCACGCCAGATTTTTCAGTGTTTGGATATTACGGTCAGAATTGATGAAGATCCGGTCT
>JAHJDJ010000317.1 GCA_018812585.1 bacterium | reverse complement strand
GATACGATAATACCAGCGTTGATTATCAGCCAGTCCCGGTACTGCGACTCGTGTAACTCCAGCCATCACTTGAACCTGACGCATGCCATCATGGAAATCATCGTTAGAATCAAACTGAATCAGGTAGGACAATTTTTCTGGAGGATCGCTTTTATCAGGATCGACGGAGGCGCCCCAGCCTAAAACGGGTTCCGCCTGCCTGACAACGACGTTGTTCGGTCTAATCGGCTCGCTGACGCTTCCCGGCGGGTCATTTTCTTTATTCAGGAAGAAGATCCCGACAGGATTGGACCAAGCGGATGAAGCACCATGATTATCTTCCGCACGAACCCTCAATTTATATTCGGCATCATCCTGGAGTTTATTCAAAGCTGAAAGCTGCGCGATGCTGTAGTGCAGGTCTGCGGTTGTTCCTTCCGAAAGCAGATTGGCGAAATCATGCGCGGCCACCTGCAGACGATAAGTTATAACGTCATCGGGATTGGGATCGGATGACGCCTGCCAACTGAAATGGCCTTCCGGCCGCAGTTCTTCTCCCGCGAGAGGTGCTGAAATGACTGGAACAGTTGGTGTTGTGTTGACATAGAATGAACCCTTTTCGTTGGAAGTGGCGCTGCGATTGGTATTATCAATCGCCTCAACTTTCCAATGATAGGCCGCTTCATTAGTCAGGGTTGTCGGACATTTAATCCAGGTCTCTTCAGTGTCGACCGCTAAAGCGGTTGCGGTGGAGAAATTGGGATCCTTGCTGTAATGGACTCGATAGTGCACACTCGACTGAGGATCTGGATCGGTGGTCTCTTCCCAGGAGAAAACCGGCTGTAGCAGATATACTTCCAGTCCAATCCTGGGATCCAACAAACTGAATGGCAGGGGCGGTTCCTCAACGGTATTGACCCAGAATTGTCCTGCATTGCACCATTGGCCTGCTTCAAACTTGTCGGCTGCGCGTGCGCGCCAATAATATTCAGCGTTGTCGCCCAGTGTTGCAGGAGGCACCCATCGGTAGGTATTCCCCGACGATGTAATTTCCTTATCTATTGTCAGCAAACTGGCGAAATCAGGATACTGACTGAGTTGCATTTCATAGAAGACTTGATCGCCTTCGGCATCTAAACGCGATTCGATAGTCAACCCAGGATTGACCTGTTTGACCACGTCTCCGTTGGCAGGAGAAACGATGACCGGCATGGGTGGAAGACTATTCATCCGTAAAGTCAATGATGACCAATCGCTCCAGGCTTCTCCATTAAATAGCCTCAGACGCATGGTATAGGCGGCTCCATCAACCAGTGGAGCGCCAATCAATTTTGCGTAAGATTTCGATCCCATCAATTCAGCGCTGTCCCAGATCGGTGGAGCAATAAAGCTGGCGCCCTCTGATAATTGCATCTGATACGTCGTCTGCTTTCGTCCGAAAATATCTCTAAAAGCCCAGGAAGCGGCTGGCGCATGATCAATGACATGCATGGTGTCGGCTTCTTCCGGAAGGCGCAATGAGATAATATAGCTGCGTGGGATATCCACCTTGCGTGAAATATCAAACTGTTGGCATCCTTCGATACCGAAGTACAAGGTTTCTCCCGGCAGTGCTTTAATCTGCGCTTGCTTAGGCAGGCTGGCTGAGCCTACTTTTCCCTCGACACGAAAAACGCCCGACGAAGGGCCGGTTTCCCATGCTAATACGACGATACCGGCGGGGTCGCTATTGCTGGAACGAAGGCGCACCGGCAGCCAGTCCGGATGGTACGGATTAGTATCGCGGGCACGCGCTTCAAGGAAGATAGGCGCTCCATCACAGAGCGGCGGCGGCCAATCAGTGGAATAACCGGCATCACCCAACAGATCCAGTGATGAAACGTCACGCGGCTCATTCGGCAGATCAGACGGCGGTGAATCGAGGACCGGATCGAATCTCACCCCCCGCTGAGCCGGATCGTCGTAACCGTCAAAAATGCGTGATTCGACGTCAGTGCGTGACGGAGGTCCAAAGTAATTGCCGCGGAAATCGAGATCTTTTTCCAGTGCGTCGATATAAAGATCGTAGCCTGCTCCGGCAAACAGGACGTTCTCCTGGAAGATGGTCACGATCTTTGCGGTCAGATATAAACCATTTGCCTGATGCCTGGAACGGTTGGATAGCAGCACATTATGGCGCACGCGGGAGATCGCCTGCGTGACAGTATTTGAACAGTAAATACCTCCGCCGTATAGTCCAGCAAGGTTATTTTCGATAATGTTGTTGATAATCTGGGGAGAGCTGAACGCAAAATAGATGCCGCCGCCGTGTTCGCCAGCTTTATTCCCAACAAAAATATTGTCCACGACGAATGCATTAGAGTAGAAGAAACAGGCCATTCCACCGCCGGATTTGTCTGCTTCGTTTTCCTTAAAGAGACTGTTAATCACGTAAGGTGAAGCAAACTCATGACAATAGATGGCGCCTCCATCGGAACTTTCATTATAACGCAAAATAAGATCCGAGAGATAGGGTGATGATTTCCGGCAATGGATGGCGCCTCCTGAAAACTCCGTGGGCGTGTGTGATCCGGGGCGTCCGCCGTATTCAACAATACAGTGCCGTAGTTCAGAGCCTTTGACGTAGTTACCATTATCGTCATAGGAGAGCGTGGTATCGACCGTAACAAACCGGATCTGCCCCCAGGAGCCAGGTGAAGGATCGGACCCAGCGCCGCTGAATAGAATCGGTTTTTCCAGGGACCCGACAGCGTGAAGCTCGCCTTCGACAATAAGAGACGCGCCCGGCTCGAACAGAATCTGCGTTCCCTGAGCAATACGAAGAACCAGGTCAGCAGGGACACGAAAATCCTTCTCGATCGTATAGGGACTTTCGGATGCGGTCCAAGTCTGATTGGCAGAGAGATCCCCCTCCAGGCACAGACCGATCTGCACTGTTCCTAACAGCAGAAGCAGCGATAGTAAGGCGAAGGCAGGAATGAGTAGGCTATAGGGCGTTTTTTGGATAGTCTTATCCAGAAAGAGAGTTGTCTGCAGCGACATTATTCCCCCCGAGATCCGCGCTGTCATTAGAATGGGTCAAATTAGAAATCAGTCCAACTGGGCATAAAATTCCCATTCCGGTAAACTTTACCATTGAAAAAATACCAAATTCCGATGTCATTAGCAAGCTTTTTCAGCACGTATTTTACCCGTAACTACCATATTATAAGCTATAGTAAATAAAAAGGCCGGTAATGCGTACCGGCCTTGATTTTGCCTGATTGTCTGGATTTACTTCAACAACAGCATCTTCATAATGCGCTGCGTGCCTTCTGTTTTCAGCATGCCGAAGTAGATACCTGACGGAACCGCTGCGCCGTAGGCATTCTGACCGTTCCAGGAAAGCTGATGGATACCAGCTTCCAGAACCGCTTCATCCAGCACGCGGGTAACTTCACGGCCCAGCGCATTATAGATCACGATACTGACTTTCCCAGTTTCCGGCAGCTTCAGCTCGAAACGAGTATCTGGGTTGAAGGGATTAGGGAAGTTAGGTCCGATGGTGTAATCGGTTGGCAGCGGCAACGCTTCGGCTGAAGCCTGCAACACGCTGATCTCCGAATGGCCGTTGACGTCGACTGCTTCCAATTGGTAGTAGTACATCGTCTCAGGTTCTATATCGACGTCATCAACGACGCTGTAATCGAAACCTGCAGCGCTGCTGCCCTGACAGAGCAGATCAGCATTGGTTTCGTAGCTAGAGACAAGTATTGGTGATTCGAAATCATCAGAAACGGAACGGTACAGACGGAAACCTAAGGCGTCCACTTCCGATTCGGTCGACCAGACGATTTCGATTTTGCCGTAATTGCCCCGCGCCATGAAAGTACTTAATGTCACTGGTAAGGAGTAGTCGGGAGCCGAGGTGAAACAGCCGCTTGCCATATTAGACCAGTAACCTTGATCGTCCTGAGTTTTGATGGCGTAGTAATAGTACCCGGCGGTATTATCGCCCATGTAGATCTGCCAGTATCCAAGTGCGAAGGCGGGTTCATTCAGAGTCCCGACCGAAGTGGCATTGTCCCAGGCGGTTTCATCGTTGATTATCGCGGATGCGAACCGGACTTCCAGGTCGTCAACAGCTCCTGAAGCCGCTGAACTGCCGTCATCATAACTGGATGTGCCAGTCCAGGTTGAGGTAACATAATTGCGATCTTCTGCATATTCTGCAACGTTAAATCCCTGAGGAGTCGCTGGCCTGGTGGCATCGATGGTGACGACACCAGATGAATCTGTAGCGCCCGATGCATTGACAGAGACATAACCTGTCTGGTTAGTCACCGAACTGGCGATATAGCGGTTTGAGCTGGTAGATCCTCCCGTTTCAAATGAACCACCGGTCATGTCAACTTCCGTCCAGGTTGCTAATGTATCCCTGATGAAGATACTATCGTCATTATAGGCTGCGACGTACATCATGTCTGAGTAATTGTAGTTGCCGCCATTCCCCGCGCCGCCAACCTCAAAGGTGGTCACCGGATCGCCCGCGCCAGCAGCCGCGGTTCTCAGGATGATGTAGCTGGTGGTTTCATCGGCAGTGACCGTCATATTTGAGATAGTACGGTCAGTCACACCAGTATCGGAAATCGTTAACGTTCCGCTGCTCGCGGCAGCAGTCGGCTGGAAGAGCCAATTAGACCCTGAACTACCAGCAGCAGGGGTTAAATTCGTCGAAGACCAGTCACCTGTTGTGTAGTTCCCGATCAGGTTGCCATAGGTATCATAACTGATGGCCCAGAAACGCGGCGATTGCGCGGTGGTAAAGGTTTCATCATCGACATACTCAGTGCCTCCTCCACCGGTAGTATTTTCGATACGCAGATAGTTAGCGCTCGTTGTACCGACCACGAAGAGGTCGCTATTGGAAGTGTATAGACCAGTTAATCCACCACCGGAAGCGAGAGCACGAACGCGGAAACCAGTCGCGTCTGCGTCGCTGATCACGGTGCGCTGTGCAGCGTTGCTGGATAGCAGTGTGACAACACCATCATTCCAGATATTATACGTGCCATAGTCGGGAGCCGTATTACCGTTAGGCGCATCAGCCCCTCCCTGGCCGGTGCCTGTCGGCGAATTCGTCGGTGCGTTGACGGACCCTGCCACTGTGGTAATCGTCGAGCCGCTGTAGGTCGTATCAACGTTGTTATATTGATCCATTGCTGCAACGTAGAACGTCGGGATGGCAGTGCCGGCTGTCTGCGAACTGCCTACCGGCGAGGAAGTTGGTGTATGACCATCGGATGTTACCCAATCGAGATGGTCAGCATTATCGAACAACACCCAGAAACCAGATGATACATCGCCGGTTAAACCGCCGCCATTTTCACTGGCAGTCAGAGTTACATTGGTGTAATTCTGAGTGAAATCGTAAAGTAAGACAGATAAACTGGTAGTCGATTCACCGTTGACGAAAGCCACCGACACATTGGAATACGGGAATTCGTTGCTGTTCAAGGTCGGCGCGGTGCCATCCGGCGCATTCCCTGCGGTCGTTATGAAGTCGACATTATAGGAACCCGTATAATAGACGCGGTTATTCCCCGAGTCCACCAGATATAGGACAATGGGGAATGCCTGTCCGGAAGCTGCCCAGCGGACATTTCCACCGTAAGATCCAAAGTCGGGTGTCCCGTAAACACCGGTTCCACTGGTGAAGGCTTGGCCTGGCAGCTTGATCTGAATGCTTTCAGCAGCGCCTGCTGTAATCTGGAAATCTGATGAATCTGGGAAGTAGCTTACGTTAGTAACTTTAATCTCCCAAGTGCCCACCACATTATCGATGTAGTAGAAATTTCCAGTCGAGGCGGCCGTGATATCGATAGAACCAACTGATGGACCTCCAGATGTCGCTCGGAAATCACCGTCACTGGATTCAGTTGACAAACCGATCGTCTGCGTGACAGCTTCGGGATTGCCATAGTTATCCTTGACAGTAAATATCCATTGGCCTGATTCTACGCCAACAGCAACGGACGAGGGAATGGTCGTTAGATCGAGGTGATGTGCATCCTGCAAGTTTTCGGTTGCGCTCGAATTGGCGGTATTCGACGCGTCGTCAAAAGCCTGCACACGGTAGTAGTTATATTCCGTCCCGAAGGTGTATGAGCCTGCGAACGGTGTGGCGTTATCCGTATCCAGCGTGAACCAATCGGAACCATTTAGCGAACCCCGGAGGCGCATTCCGTCTGTTCCTCCACCTTCAGTGGCAGTCCAGGAAACCGAGGCGCCTAACATGAAGGTTGCGCTTGTCGGCGTATCCATCGTCGGTGTATTCGGGGCGACACCATCGGTCGCGGTAACGTGGGGCGATATTGTACTGGCGCAATCATTGCCGGATGCATCCTCAAACTCGTCTGTTCCAGTGGTAAACTGAACCACAGGAATGGCATTCCGGTCTTCCATATCGGCAACCGTCAGGGTACAGGTCGTCGTGCTGCTGGAGCCCAGAGGAGAAAGTGCTGTAACCGTGCGTGCTCCATTGTAAGTCACTGTCCAGTTGTCGATTGCGTCTGCATTTAAGGTCGGTGTTGAGACCGCTTCTGAGAAGGTCACCACGATTTGCACCGTGTCAGTCGCTACAGCAGATGAGACTTGCGGAGCTGTGACGTCGGCGGTGGATAGATAACCGGTTTCCTGTCCGCCTGTAGTAGTTGTTGTGACAATTGAAAGATAATCACCAACGTCCCAGACAAGCACTGTCATTCTCATTGAGAGATAACTAGCGGTTAATCCAGAAACCACACCGGAGGACGTTGCATCCAAACTACCCGCGGTAAAGGTGACGTCGTTGGTGATCGCATTAACCGGAGTGGAAGATCCAGTCCCATCGCTGGTCGTATAACGTTCTTCATTGACTTGGAAGAGTGTCCCAGACCACCCCGACCCTGTCAAGGGAACATCATCACTATTGACCACCGGATCTTCACCTGCGCCTCCTCGCGCAAAAGTCCCGAAAGTCAAAGTCCCCGCGGTCGCGTCCAAGTAATCCGGTCTATAGACGCCCGAATCCATTACCGGAAGGAACTGTGAGTTCACCACACTTCCACTATGATACAGAGATAGCAGCGCATGGCCACGAACACCCGTCAACATATCCAATGGCACGTCAACGCGAAATTCACCGCGTCCATTCGCCGTGACCTGCAGATTCTCGAGGTTATACCCACGATAAACTGGCATTCCCTCGTTTTGAATTTGCACGACCGAACCAAACCCTGATAGAACTTCTCCCGGCGTAAAACCAGCGCCGGTCAGGGTGACTCGTTGACCATTCTGAATCGGCGTAGCTGCCGTCAGTTGAAGTGTAGGATTTCCCACATCTGCGCCCTTGCCGTCAACCGGCACGGAGAACAGGATTGCCAATCCGATGATGACGGACAGGCCCGCCCAAAATCCTCTTCTCATCTTTTCCTCCCGATAAGATTGCATCGTCCCCCCAACACGCTGAGGTAAAAAAACGTGAAATTTCCGATGGTATATGTGCTTGTTCAATGACTTCAATGTAAACAGGGAGCTATCTATCAACGGACAGCGCCCGTCTTTTTGCTTTAGATCAAGATATAAGAAGGACGCTCCTAAATCAATTTTTTTTTTAGTTTTCTGGGGGGGTAGAGAAAAAGTGGGGCAAATTAGCAGGT
Source organism: bacterium (assembly GCA_018812585.1). Taxonomy (GTDB): domain Bacteria; phylum Electryoneota; class B3-LCP; order B3-LCP; family B3-LCP; genus JAHJDJ01. The sequence goes on along the minus strand of JAHJDJ010000317.1, from coordinate 1,061 downwards.
GCAGAGAAGCTTCAAGGATTCTGATAATATTACATTAAGAAAAGCCCCCTGCGGGAACAGGGGGCCGACCGTTATTTCAGCCATAGAATTTTCGTGACGGCGCTGCCGAAAGGCGATGACGCGCGGATGAAGTATATTCCTGAAGCGCCCGTCCAGTAATTGATAGAATGGGTCTTTTCTCCGGCTGTGCCGTAGGTTACTTGCTGCAAAGGAATCGTGCGCCCCAACAAATCGATGGCGTCGAATTGGACGATGCCGGGAGCGGGAAGATAGAGATTCAAGCGCACAGCATCGTTAGCAGGGCGCGGAAAAGCGCTGGTTATTTCGAATCGTTTTGATGGATTTGGGGATGGCTGCAGTGTTTGTTGACCGATTTCCAGCCACTTGGCTGCCGCGGCGTCTGCGTTGGTTTGCAGATCATCCAGGTCATTCCCACCCAAAACCGCAAACACTACTTCGATACTGGAAGCTGCAGGAATCGAGAAAGGACCCGCGGCTAAAAGAGTCGCCTGATCGTTGGGTCCGCTGCTGGATGTTTGCACAAAACCTGCGGACATATAATCATACTTCTGCGCATCGGTCAATTCGACAAATTGACTGATCACGCGGTAGGAAGCCGGATCAGGTGACAGCAGAGCTGTACCGTAGTAGTTTGGGTTAGGAGGAATCTGCTGGCCGTTGAAGACATAACCCAAAGCACGCGACGCATCCCAGTCCGCTTCGTTATCCGAATACGCCTGCACGTCCCAATCCATATAGAGACCGACGTAGAGGTCTTCTTTTGGATTCACATCAGTATTCGTGACATTAAACTGCACGATCACATAGTCGTCATTAGGCGTATCAGCCCAGGCATAGCTGGTCTGCGTCACCACAACACCAACCTGCTGACCGATGGGAACTTCGCTGTCATCGAAAGCCGCGGCGCCGAGTTGATCCACTTCCGCACTGGAGGAGAACTGCAGTTCCCCATCTTCCAGCGTGGTGAAATCATAGCTGTAAGGCCAGACATCCGAGCCATAGGCGTTATCGCTGACGCGCGTAGTGGCGTCACCGATCAT
>JAHJDJ010000316.1 GCA_018812585.1 bacterium | reverse complement strand
CCGTAGCCTACGCCATTTATGGCTGGGCAGGAGTATCCGATTTATACCCGTTGCGTAAGGTCTTGCCTGAGACTTCAGTCTCAATGTGTGACCTGACGCCATTCTCTCTGGTGTCATAGACCTCGCGTGACACTGATGTTTGGTAAACTAAGCGCAGCGCAGTCCACAAAAAGGGAGGACAGACATTCTTGTCTGTCGCATGACCTGAATTTGACAGCAAATGTAGGGTAGACTAAGCGAAGCGCAGTCTACAAACAGCCCCTTTCATAGGGCTTGTAAACTCTTGCCCCGTTCTTAAGGGCGGGGCGCAAATGCTAATACCCGCATCAACCCATAAAACTGCTAACCACTCAATCCACAAAAGTAGCCGTGGGTTTTATACCCACGGTACTCCCGATTGCCTCACCTCACGCCTTTTCCCTGCCTCCTTGTAGCGCCGTTTCTGCTCATCCGTTTCAGCTATAACTGGTACAATGCCAGTCGGTTTGCCATTGTCTTCGATGGCCACGAATGTAAGGTAAGCTGAGGCGGTATGCTGCCTTGTCCCAGTTGAAGTGTTCTCGGAAAATACCTTTACACCCACCTCCAGCGAGGTGTTGAAAGCGCGGTTGACCGATGCCAATAGCACGACCAGCTCGCCGACTTTGATCGAAGTATGAAACGACATGGAGTCAACCGATGCCGTGACAACCATGCGTCGTGAATGCCGTCTTGCAGCAATCGCTCCAGCCACGTCGATCAACAGCATGACTTTTCCGCCAAACATGGTTCCCAAATTATTAGCATCGTTGGGTAAAACGACTTCGGTCATTTCAACGACTGAATCTTTTACCGGGCGAGGATGTTTTTGATGATCTTCTCTATCCATTATTCCGAGTCCTGAAATCGTGTTTTCGCAGAAGTGAACCTTTTCTTTGTTTCGTCAGGTCTTTAGCGCAGCGATGACCTGACGCTCCCTGTGCCGTCAGGAGTTACCTCCTGATAGCAGTCAACGTAGGGTGGACTAAGCCCGCGAAGTCCACCAGCTTCAGTCCGTTTCAACGGGCTTGTATCGTGTGTAGCCCAGTGCTTTAGCGCTGGGTAGACGCTTAGATTTTAAAATGGTATCTGCACTGCAGCTATCCCTGCAACGACAACGGCTGTCAGGCTGACAAGACTGCATACCGCGCTAAGTATGAGCGGCAGTGTTCTGTTCCCCCGGTAATAAGAAATAAAACTGATGATGCTGAGTATCAGTGCCGGCAGAGGCAGGATCGCAATCAGAGGTCGAAGAAATGAGGCAGGAAAAATATCCCAGAAGCGCAACAGATGATGGCCGCCTTCCAGACCAGTCTCAACTATCACCCAGAAGATCAGGGGTGGAAGCAGGAATAGGGCAGAGGCGACCAGCCAGATATGATAATTTGGGCTGGCTGCTTTTACTGGTACTGTGTGCTTCTCGTCTGACATGATCACCGCTTTGCCTAAATATGAATGGCTCGCCCCAGGGCGTCCAGAGTTGCTTCATGAACCGCTTCTGACAGAGTCGGATGAGCGTGAACAGTAGACACCAGCGCTTCAAATGGATTAGGTTGTATCTGTGCCAGGCCCAGTTCGGCGATCAGCTCCGTCGCTTCGGCTCCAACAATGTGTGCGCCGTAAAGCTGCTGAACTTTATCATCGAAGATGACCTTCACTAAGCCTTCACGTTCACCTGCCGCGACCGCCTTACTGGAAGCCACGAATGGAAATCTTCCCACTCGATATTTGGTTCCCCTCTCTAACACTTCTATCTCAGTCAACCCCACTGAAGCCACCTGGGGCTGGCAGTATGTGCAAGAAGGAATTCGTGAGGGATCGATCCTGTGCGCGTCTAACCCAGCCATCCATTCTACCGCAGTGATCCCTTCATGAGACGCTGCATGGGCCAGCATCGGAGCGCCGATCAGATCGCCGATAGCCCAGATGTTATCGACATTAGTACGGTAAGCATCGTTGACAGTGACGAAACCGCGCTCGGTCTGCACGCCAAGGTCAGATAATCCCATGCCATCGGAATTCGCCTGAACACCCACAGCAACCAGACAAAGTTCCGCCTGCCAACTCCTTTCTCCATCCGAATTCTTACCCGTTACGGATACGCCATCCGCAGATTTATCGACTAGCATAACCGTCGTGTCCGTCACAATTTCGATGCCCGACTTCTTCAATGATTTGAAAGCTATCTCGACGGTTTCGCTATCTTCAAACGGCAGAATTTGCGGCATCATTTCCACCAGAGTCACTTTTGTGCCTATGGCGTTATAGAAATAAGCGAACTCGACCCCAATCGCCCCCGCCCCGATGATAATTAAAGACTTCGGTTGCTCAGGCAAGGTCATTGCGCGTCGATATGAAATGATCTGCTTCTCATCCAGTTCCAGTCCGGGGAGATTCCGTGGTCTGGCCCCCGTCGCCAGCAGAAACTTATCAGAACTGATTGTGGCGCTGTCATTTCCACTCTCATCCATGACTAATGCGCTGTTTTTATCCTGCAATAAGCCATGACCCTGATAAACGTCGATTCCATTTTTCTTAAGCAGAAAACCTACACCCTTCGACAGGCGATCCGATACCTGCCTGCTGCGCTTGATCATCGCGGCAAAATCAACTTCAGGCTCAGCAACCTTAATGCCGTACTGATGCGATTTTCTTACGGTATTTAAAACTTCAGCGGATTTCAGCAGAGCTTTAGTAGGAATGCAACCCCAGTTAAGACAGATTCCGCCTATCTTTTCTCTTTCGATCACGGCCGTCTTCATGCCGAGCTGAGCCGCGCGAATAGCAGCAACATATCCTCCGGGGCCGCTGCCGATTACCGTGAAATCATATTTTGGTGTGTTGGACATGAGATGTTGAAGTTATTTCAGGAGCAGAGCTTTTTGTATTATTGTTTGATGATCGTACTGTATGGCGATAAAATAGAGACCCGAACTGTACTGTCCCGCGTCCCAACTGACCTGATGACTACCAGCAGCCTGCGATTTATTCAGCAACTGATCTACCTTGCGACCCATCAGATCATAAACCGAAACGTCAACTAATCCCTTCCCCGGTAAAGAGTACTGCAGCCTTACCTGCGAATTGAAAGGGTTAGGATAGACGGAAACAATCTGAAATCCACTGATGACATTTGCCGGGGATGTCGGTTCCACCGGCAGCAGATAATGCGATGTAAGTAATAGATTATCCCAGCCGATGCGGTAGTTCAAGCTGGAGCTGTTCTTACCCACAACCCTGAACAGCAGGGAATGATCGCCCGCCTCCAGGTAAATCGTTCCGAATTCGATTTTGGGACTGCGCACTGTCGTCGCCGAATAAAGACTGACAACCTCCCCCAGCGGTTCCACATCGATTTCAAGTTGAATATCACCGTAATTCAATGATTTCGTAAAATAACCCGCGACGTCAAATGTATCTGCCAGAGAAATTGCTATTTCTACCTCGAAAAAATCACCTATCTCATCTGATCCGAACAGAAGCTGCTGCTGGTTACTCCACCAATCGCCATAAGGCGTCATATATTCCGTCAATGACGTATCGCCGGAACTGGAAAGGAAAGCATCGAACGCCTCGCCCTCAAATACAAACGAACCGGATGTTCGTCCTTCCACCTCCTCAGATGGCATCCCCTCATTTCCCGCAAAATCAACAGCCGTTACTATGTAATAGTAGTAAGACCCCGGCAACAGGTCGCCGTCCAGATACTGATGCAGATTCGAGTTGCCCAGAAAGTAATCTTCAACCGGTTCAACGCCCCATTCCGCTGATCGGTAAATACGATAATGAGAAATCCCGGCGTTATCGTTACACGAATCCCAATACAGCAGCAGTTCAGCGCCTGACTCCTGTGCGTCAGCAGCTAAATTCGTTACCGCTTCAGGTGGAATCAAATCCTGATAGGGAGCAACATGAGAGCTTATCCAATAATAATATTCCGTCCAGCCCTCTCCCGTGAGGTAGGTGAGGTTAATGTCCAATTCCGACAAACCGCTCGCGTAAATCTCAGGGATTTCGAATACGCTGTCGCCCCAGCGCTGATAATTGTTGAAATCAGAATCCCACCAGATGCCAATGCTGTCACCCTCAACATAGACAACCACGGCCTGAGGAAGAATCGAAGCGTCTCTGCGTCGTGCCAGTCTCACGCCCAGATTATCGGGATCAACTGCGATAGTAAAATTCACCTGACCGAAAATCGTACGGCCGTCATCGGTAAAGTATTGATCGTCCGCAATCCCCGGGTACGTATAATAATGCGACTGGCTGGTCTGCCCGCCTTGAACCGTATAGCCATGAGCTATTTCACTGATTTCGTCGCCAACATCGATCTCATCGGAATGAAGCAAAGTCAGTTCCGGTTTAGTGTACGCATAAATCACTGCGGAGTACTCCAGTACAGCGTTATCAGACGGGCCATTTTCCGCATAGAGCGAAAGATTAGTCGAAAACGGTATAAGATCGCCTAAGAAGTGACGATAAGCGCAGATCTGGTTCTCCACACCGGGTGTGACCAGAGGAAATCCGTGCATCGGCAAATCAAACGCCCCAGTCGAGAGGTAATTACCGGCGTTAAAATCGCCGTCAAGGTTTGTCCCTTGTATCATGGGATGCGCCCTGCCGTCTATGTAACATCGCAGATCACTGTGCAGTACTTGCTGATTTGCAGGAAAGATCAGAGCCAGAGATAGTCCCACAAAATTACCATGTCCTGCCAACGATCCCAACTGGATCGGTTGCCCCGGAGTCGAATTGGTTAAGCCTTGTTTTCTCGCCGTAAAATATCCCGCAGATTCTTCATAACTATCAGTCTTGTAATTGACCTCGTAATCCAAATCGATGGTAGAAACGACCGATGAGTTATAGATTTCCAGGTGCGCAGCTTCCCAGAAGGGCATGGGGAAAAAGCAGTAAAACTCGTTTCCCTCTACTCCCAGTAATAATCCGTCTATGTTTGTTGCGCCTAAAGAGCAGTCAAAAAAGCTGCCTAATGAAACGTCTACCTGAGCAAGTTCGCTGGTATCCCAGGTGTAACGCAGGATCAGATTTTCCAGAACGCTTAGCGTTACAGGCGAAAGGGTCAAGCGAACAGATTCAATACTGCCTGGGCCGCTATAATCAAAAAACGCAGTCGATTGACGCGGAAGAAGATCGACAGCGCCGGATTCAGTGATATACCCCGATGTATTTTTAGGATCACTGCCGGTGTTCGACCATTGGTTGATGATTGTGGAGGGATCTTCACTGCCGGTGAAGGATTCGATCGCAGTTCCGGCTGGGTAGAGGTGATACTGGATCTGATGCGCTTCCAGTCTGCCGCGTAAAGCGATCTTTAGATGATTTTCAAATTGGAACGGGAAGTAACAGTAATATCCTCCAGAGGATACGGTTGTGTTTCCAGCTAACGGCGCTAAATAGGGTTGTTCCAGACCGGAAAAGAGCTCTGCCACAGTTGTGTTGATGCGAGGAACTATTTCCCCATCAAAATAGAACTTGATGACCCGGTTGTCCGACGAGGCAGTGCCGCGCATCCAGATTCGGTAAATACATCCAGGACCTGCCTGGTCGAATATGACAAAATCAAAGCCCTCCTGGTAAAGATATCCCGAATGGTCACTATCACCGCCGGTCTGGTCATAGCTGGAAACCTGCAAAGATTGTACACCCTGACGGTAAACAGGCCAATCACTGATCTGTTCTAAAGCGTCAAGGCCGGTAACCGCTTGAGATGAACAAATATCACCCGACAAAACGACAAAAAGCGCCATCAGGATAGCGAGCTTCAGTTTATATAAATCCAGCCGCTTAATCATTTTTCAGTCTCCGCGCGCGATGATGCCAAGCTGTTGTAACGTGAGATCAATTCATTTATTATTTTTATCTGCGAATTCCAGGTGAAACTTTTGCATATCGAAAGTCTGTGCTCTGATAGCTTGATTATTGAAATCAGTCAATTGCTGCTTCAATTGAGAAATTTTGGCTCTGGCTTCCCATTCACCGGCTGAGATAATCTCTTGAAGCCGATCAAATTCAGTCCAATCAACGTCGCTGGTGTCCGGTTGTAGAACGAAATCAGCGCTGTTTAACGAGGCCTTGGCCAGATGATAGCTGGTAATGCGGGAAGCTCTGACAAACATATCGATGGAATGTTTGGGTTCCCGCTTTGTTTCAATGTTTCGCTGTACGTCGATGGCGATGACATAATCCGCGCCTAACGCCCGGCAGGCATTGACTGGAATCAGATCAGTTGCTTCTCCGTCGATCAACAGATAGTCGTTCCAGGGAACTGGTGGGAAAAAACCGGGAATAGCGGAACTGGCAATGATCGCTTTCCGCAGCGATCCGCGCTTCAAGACGATACCCTTGCCGGTTTTCAGGTCAGAAGCCATCGCCGCATAAGTCACCGGCAATTTTTCAATTAAAGTCTCTTCAATCAGGTCATCGACTGATTGTTCGAGTTGCTCAGCAGGAAGCAGCGATTTCTTTGAAACCGAGACGTTGATAACGATGCGCTGCTTAATTACCTGAGTGATATGGTCAAAAAAATGATCACCCTTCTCATTCTCAGGATAGACGTTCAGTTTATCTGCATCTGGTCTGGAATTCAATATGACCCGGCGTAGTTTTTCTTCCGCCGCCGCGGCGGTCTGGTGCTGACAATAAAGAGCTCCTGTCACCGCGCCCATGCTGGTGCCCACTACGATCTCAGGGTTGATACCCGCATCATTGAGGATCTTCAACACGCCGATGTGCGCAAACCCTCGTGCGCCGCCGCCCCCTAAAGCTAAACCTATTTTGAGTTTATTCGACAACTGCTACTTCCTTTAACCGCTAAATAGATAAAATACGATTTCCTGAATTCAAAGTCAATGATATTCGGGAAAATAAGGAACGGAACGCCTCGTTATGATTCGTCGATTGAGTGACTTCGCGCTTGTTTTCAAACAAAAATAATACTATCATCAAATAGGTCGTTTTTAGTCCCATTTCAAGCATGAATATCACATCTTTAAGAGCTGCCATCAGAGCGGGTGGCGTCGTAGCCTTCACCGGAGCTGGTGTTTCCGAAGAATCCGGTATTCCAACCTATCGCGGAACCGGCGGCTTCTGGACCAGTTATGATCCAGACAAATACGCCTCTATCGACTATTTCCAACAGGATCCTTCCTACTTCTGGGCTTTTTTTAGAGATACTCGCCGCTTTTTGATACATGAAGCGAAACCTAACGCAGCTCATAAATCATTGGCAAACCTGGAGGAACTAGGATTACTGGACGCTGTCATCACCCAGAATATCGACGGCTTGCATCAGGCTGCGGGTAATAAACATGTTGTCGAACTGCATGGATCTTACCAGAAATTCAGTTGTACTAAATGTGACGCTGTCTATCCATTAGCTCATATCGAGCGAGAAATCGAGAAGCCGCTGCCGCCCCAGTGCATTGAATGCGATTCCGTTATCCGGCCCGATATTGTATTCTTTGGTGAGATGCTCCCTCCTGACAAACTGGAAAAAGCCTATCAATTAGCATCGCAGTCAAAGCTGATTTTAATGATCGGAAGCTCACTGGTTGTTTACCCCGCCGCGCAAGTGCCGCACGTTGCAAAACAGTCCGGTGCTCGTCTGGCAATTATCAATCTCGAACCCACGCCGTTGGATGATTTCGCGGATTGGGTGTTCCATGAAAAAGCCGGAATAGTTCTGCCGGAGCTATTAGAATATTTAACTTAAACCTCTAAATTTCCGCATCACTACCTGATCTTTATTAAATTCCCAAATTTTCATGAATTGTATCCTTATGTACAAACACCACATGATATAGCGTGTACGTATGTTCATTTGACAATGTGTTGTGTAGAAAAAAAGTACTTGACAAGTGCGTGAATAATCGTTACATTAGCTCTCGCCCTTTTGTTACAAAATTATTAATGCAGGGAGGTCGGGGAAATATGACAATAAAGGCCAAGACAGAAAAGGTTAAGGTAAACGATCTTTTTTCCGATTTTAGTCCTCCGCCAGAACCCGGAAATGGGCATGGAAGCGGGCCGGGAGTCGTCAGCTTGAAACTGCCTCAAATACCCAGAAAAGAGGATTACGTATACAGCCAGAACTGTCTGGTGGTACTGAAGCGGCGTTACCTGGCAAAGGATGACGAAGGAAAAGTCATTGAAGTGCCGGACCAGATGTTCAGGCGGGTAGCGAAGCACATTGCTGCCGCGGAAAAGAAATTCAACAGTAAGATCACTTCACCAGAACTGCAGGAAATCGAAGATGCCTTCTATCATGCAATGGCGTCGCTGGATTTTCTACCTAACTCGCCCACGTTGATGAACGCAGGTAAAGAGTTAGGTCAATTATCAGCCTGTTTTGTGCTTCCGGTCGAAGACAGCATGGATGGGATTTTCGATTCGCTGAAACACACCGCGCTGATCCATAAGAGTGGCGGGGGGACGGGTTTTTCTTTCTCCAGATTGCGCCCCAAGGAGAGCATGGTGCGATCGACAGCCGGAACGGCCTCAGGTCCAGTGTCCTTTATGTCGGTCTTCAATGCAGCCACGGAAACCGTGAAGCAAGGGGGGACTCGCCGTGGCGCTAACATGGCGATTCTGCGCGTAGATCATCCTGATATCGAAGAATTTATCGACTGCAAAACCTTCGAAAATGCCATGAATAATTTCAACATATCTGTTGCTGTTTCGGATGAATTCATGGATGCTGTTAAAAATGGGCTTAAATTCTCTCTGCGTGATCCCCGCACCAAAGAGATCGAAAAAGAAATTGCTGCTGACAAACTGTTTGATAAAGTCGTGGAAAATGCCTGGAAAAACGGTGAACCCGGCATCGTCTTTCTGGATCAGGTCAACCGCAGTAACCCCACACCGCAGATTGGTGAAATTGAATCGACCAATCCCTGCGGTGAACAACCCCTGCTCCCCTATGAATCGTGTAACCTCGGTTCCATCAACCTGGATCACATGATCAGCGATGGTGAAGTCGACTGGGATAAAATCGAGAAGATGGTCAAACTCTGCGTCCGTTTCCTCGATAACGTCATCGAGATGAACAAATACCCACTACCTGAAATCGACCAGATGACGAAGGGTAACCGTAAGATTGGTCTGGGCCTTATGGGATTTGCCGACCTCCTTTACCAATTGGGCATCTCCTATAACTCTTCCGAAGGCTTGAAGCTCGGTGAAGAGATTATGAATTTCATCGAGAAAGCAGCACATCGCGCTTCTGTGGAATTAGCTCGTTCCAGAGGAGCTTTCCCTAATTGTGAAAACTCAATCTTCGATCAACCCATCCGCAATGCGACGGTAACCACCATTGCTCCGACTGGCACGCTATCCATGATCGCGGACTGTTCAGGCGGTATCGAACCGGTCTTCAGCCTGGTCTACGTTAAGAAGGTGATGGATGGGAAGGAGCTGCGCTACGTCAATAAGCATTTCCAGAAGGCCTTGGAACGTGCGGGCATCTACAGCGATGATCTGATTACCAAGATTGAAAACTGCAAATCCCTCGAAGAGGTCGATGAAATACCCGATCAATTGAAACGCGTCTACGTCACTTCACACGAAATAGCGCCGGAGTGGCATGTGCGCATGCAGGCAGCCTTCCAGAAGTACACCGATAATGCCGTATCGAAAACCATCAACTTCCCGCACAATGCGACGACTTCAGACGTGCGCAAAGCCTATATGCTGGCGTATGACCTCGGCTGCAAGGGATTGACTGTCTATCGCGATGGTTCCCGCAGTGAGCAGGTGCTGCACAAGGGCAAAGTCGGTAAGAAGGATGGCGAGCCGAAAGAAGAGGACCGTTACGTGCTGGTACCGAGGAAACGTCCCGCGGTAACCCGCGGCATGACCGAACGGGTCAATACCGGCGATGGCGCCATTTACATCACCATCAATGAAGATGAATACGGCATGTGCGAAGTGTTCACGTCGATCGGTAAAGCAGGCGGGAATATGTCTGCCCAAGCTGAAGCCATCTCACGGCTGATTTCACTGGCGCTGCGTGCCGGCATCGATCCCAAGGAGATCATCAAGCATCTTAAAGGGATCGCCGGACCCAACCCGATCTGGGAAAACGGCACGCTGGTCACTTCCGGCCCGGACGCGATTGCCAAGGCGATGGACCGCTTCCAGCAGCGTAAGGAGAATGAACAGAAAGAGCAGTCTTCCTGGAAAGTGATCCATGAGGTGCGGGAAAAGGATACCAACGTAAGCGAGATCCCGGACCAGTGCCCGGATTGCAGCGGTAGCATCGAACACGAAGAAGGTTGCCTGGTCTGCAGATCTTGCGGCTGGACGAAGTGTGGATAGAAGCAGTCAGCAATCAGCATTCAGTAGGGGTCGGTCTTGCGCCGACCCGTTTTTATTGTGAAATGGCTATTTTCACAGGGTGACAGGATTGTCCGTGTGACTGGTGATCTGTCGGGGGGCTAAGCACGAAAACGACGGATTGTGTCGAAATATGGCGATTTTACGATTTTGTGACTGATTTATCGTTTTTGGGATGTATGTATCTGATAATTTGTGTTTTAGGGTCGATGACAGATTTTTCGTGACTGACATATTTGTCTCGCTGGGTTTTATGTTTTGGGTTTTAGGTGTTGGGGATTAGGAAAAGTGGGTTACTGTATGTAATATACAACAATCATCACTAAATCGCAAGAGATATTTTGGGTTTATGATACAGTATGATGGTGATTGGTGGCAGGCAATTGGTAATAGTTGGTAAATATTTAACATTTAGACGGCCTTCGGGCCGTTTTTTATTTGAAAGGACTTTTCATGGAAAGGGTATAATAATTTGTCCCAGCAAGTATAAAATCATATTTTGCAAAAAATACGCTTGACAACAGCCGGAAACTTGTTTACCTTATAAGTCATATAATAAGTGATATTCATAATCATTTCAGGGAGGCTATAATGCGAGTACTGACTACTCTTCTACTGATTCTGATTCCTCTGGTCTTATATGCACAATGGCCTACAAATCCTAATGACCGGTTATATATTAGTTCTGGCATTGATAATGCAATCATATCAGATGGTAATGGTGGAGCATTTGTCGCTTTTGCTACCAACGGCACCGGGGGAACTAGCCAATGCTACCTGCAGAAACTCGACTTTCAAGGCTATGCACAATTTCCAACACCTATCCTCCTCGATGTTGGTTACGGTGTCACTTTGCTTGATTTTGAGCTACTACCGGATGGCGAAGGTGGTGCCATCATCGTTGTAACTGAGGAAATTGCGACATCCAGCAACGTAAAAATGGGGTTGTTCCACTATGATTCCAATGGTAACAATATCTATTACAACTTGCTTCCAGATACGGTGGGGTATATCTGTTTCGGGTCGGTTGAAATAGCTGCTGCTTCAGATCATGCTGGCGGTGTTTACCTAATGTATGCCCATTGTGATAGTTTATGGCAGAATATGCAGAACTGCCTGCAACATATCGGTCCCACTGGAGAAAGGTTATGGGGTGATACAGGGATAATATTGGATATCGGTTTCCCCACTCTTGCCAATCCCGACTATTCCTTAGGCTCTGATTCCAACTTCTGTTATGCTACAGCGCGTGGCGATACTACACATGCCTTTAAATTTTCCTTTGCAGGAGATGCATTATGGGGCAGTGAAGGGATCTTAATTCGCGATCTTGGCAACTATACAGAACCAGAACTGACACCTGACGGTACCGGTGGATTCGTTGAATCATATCATATACATAGCGGGCTCGGTGATTCCTTACGATTACGCCGAATGGATCAATTCGGCAACTGGGTTTGGGGGGATGAAGGGTTCTGTTTATCTGATTTATATTGGCAAAGATCAGTGTTATGCAGATATCCGGATATCTTTGTTTGCTGGCAGAGTGGTGTATTCCCCTTTCAGGCAAAGCTTCAGAATATCAATTACCAGGGAATTCCTCAATGGCTGGAAGACCGTTATGTATTTTCTTCACAAGAAAGCCAAAGCGAGATCATGATGCAGGATGCAGATGGAACAGGTCTGTTGTTTAGTTGTAGGCAAAGTATTCCACCGGATCATTCAAACTTTATAGCACAGAAGTTCAATTACAGCGGCGAAAAACTTTGGGATGAGAACGACGTTACTTTTGCAAATGGTGAAGGCATTTTCTTATACAATTTGAAGCTTTTCTCGAATGATTTCGGTGGTGCACTTTTCTCCTGGTATGACATCCATCCTTCATACGGCCAACTTGTTTGTGCTGCCATGGTGAACGTGGATGGTGAATTAGGAGTAGTAGGGATACAAACTGGATCCGAAATTGTAATCCCAGCTGAAAGCAATATTGTAATATATCCTAACCCCGCCAACTCGCAGGCAAAATTGATCTTTCCTGAATCACTACTCAGATACAAGAGCATCCAAGTCCGATTGTCAGATATACTTGGACGCACAATTAGTACAGAACAGATTGATCCAAAAAAGGAGGTGGTGCCATTATCAACATTAGTAGGTGACCTCTCCAGATTGACTAGCAATTTGTATATTCTGGAGATGACAGCAGAAAATGAACACCTTGTGACAAAGTTTGTTTTTCTAAAGTAATTAATAGTCGATTGAGAGGAGCAAAACATGAATAAGATCTACAGAATTTTAAGCATGGCTATAATTGGTTTGACTGTATCATTCATGGCCAGTGGGATCTCGTTCGCAGCAAGGATAGAGAATGGATTAGAAGAATACAAGCAACCGAATGGAGTTAAGTTTCAGGCTTGGTATGAGAGTGATGAATTTAAATGGTGTTCCCCGTCAGACCTTATTGGACCAAAACGGGTAAAAAGCTAAGGTGTGATTTTAGTGTTGCTTTAACACGGAAAAAGTGTTAGTG
>JAHJDJ010000315.1 GCA_018812585.1 bacterium | reverse complement strand
TTCTTCCAGTCTGCCAGAGGCTGAACACAAGCAACCCAGGGATCGTGGCAGATGATCAGCATGGTGCCTTCTTCTTCGCAAGTTACGTAATCCAACTCATCGCCGTAATTGACGAAATGGCGCTTGTAAATGGTGTTGAAGTGACGATTCACGACCTCTAAATCGCCTTCACGCAGAAGCACATTTTCGCCGCCGGGGGCGATTTTACTGACTGCGACGGTGATATCGGTGTAGACGCGCAGTGTTTCGGTGACAGGATTATACTGGAACGTGTTGAGTTCTATCACCTGGCCGCGCAGGTCCCGCATGACGTAGGGGGTGCGCAATTCGGCGATATTGCCGGGATACCAGGCATCCTCCTGATAGACCGGGCCGAATTCATAAGGAACTTCCTCGGGGTTTACAGTGCGCAGAAGATGTCCTTTAGAAGGAATGACTTTCACGCCGCTGACGTCCTGGTATTCGGCGGATACAATCCGAACCGCCATAATACCATCATTCGGAATGATGATGCTGCGACAGAGACGAGGCAGATCTGGACTGGCTTTATCCCACAGACGAGATTCGCCGCTCAGGCCGATAAGATCAAAAGTCGCTCCGTTCAATTCAATCTGATCTCGGGAAAATCCGCTAAGCTGGTAGTTCACAATAATTTCCTGACCGTTCGATTCCATCAAGTTCACTTGAACCGGCTCGGCAGCATTCGTCAGATTCACCCATTCCGCTGCCCCAGAGAAACTAACCAGTAGAAACAGGGGAACCAGTAAGCAGTAGATTTTACGCATATCCATCTCCCTTTTAGACATTCCAGTTTTTTGGTTACTTACCCAATTTAGATTTTCGTATCATACAATATACCTAATAATGAGGGCAAAGTCAAGTAGAATGTGGAACTGAGGCAATTTTTCTTCAGTTAAGCGAAGAGACCAATAAATCTTGATTTTTAGCACAGTAAGTGCTATATTTTCAAAAAAAAGACAGGACAAGATGAGACGGACGCTAATTCTGATTGCAATTTTATGTAGCGCGATGACCGCCGGAGCGCGGACTGCCGCCTTTTCGGACAGCGTCAGTCGTGCAACTATTACAAGCATTTTAGAATTGACGTTCCTGATAGAATTTGACGCTGCATTGGCATCTGTTGATTCATTAGAAATGCAGTTAGGAGAGCATCCTGCAGTACCGCTGTTGCGAGCTGGAGTCCTCTACTGCCGCATGCTGGATTACGAAGATGATCTGGAAATGGCGGAATTTGAGAAGAATTATGAGACCGCGTTAGCTTTGGCGGAGAAACTGGAAGAACAGGGTGAAGTGGCAGAAGCCAAACTGTACAAAGGCATCTTGCTGGGATTCGACGCTATATTTAAGCAGCGGTCTGGGAAATGGTGGCCAGCAGTTAAGACGGGATTAAAAGCGACAGGTCACTTGAAAGATTGCCTGGAAGCGGATTCATCTTATGCCGACGCGCTGCTGGGAATCGCCACTTATAAATATTGGAGCAGCAAAGCAACTGATTTCATCAATTGGCTGCCGTTGATACCTGATCAGAAAGCGGAGGGGATCATGCTGATGCGCAGAGCGGTGGAGGAGGGTCTGTTTTCCCGCGAAATTTCGCGCAGCACATTAGCCTGGACTTTAATCGATAACGGTCAGCTCAGCGAGGCGGTCAAACTTTCCCAGGAAGGCTTAAAAAACTATCCCAATAGTAATTTTTTCCTTTGGACTTTAGCCAGCGCTTATTATAAGATGGGTCGCTTGGAGAGCGCGGCGTATGTCTATCAAAAGCTTTTCCATCGCGTGCATGACAGACCCAGAAATAATTATTACAATGAACTGGGAATCTGTCGTAAAATGGGGTATATTTACCTCGCTTTGAACCAACCCGAAGAGGCTCTTAAATGGGTAGAAACGGGGCTTTCCCGTGAATTGAACGACACTGTTAAGGAGCGCCGCAAAAAAACGCTGAAAACACTGCAGGAACTGAAGATAAAGGCAGAAAAAAAGATCGCAGAAAAGAGCATTCCATCCGGATCCAATGAGGAGCAGTAAGATCACCGCTGTGATTCCTAAAATTGCGAAACGATCAGCCGTCGTTCGAATTGCCAGAATAGCTGCAGACGCCGGCATCGATCTATACCTTGTCGGCGGTGTTGTGCGCGACTCTTTGACAGGTCAGAATGCCTCTCCTGCAAACATCGACTTCCTGGTATCGGAAGGGGTTGATAAAATCGCGGGGCTGGTCGCACAGGAATTCAAGTCACGGGTTATCAAGCTGAATCCGAAATTCGACACTTGCATGGTTCCTTACCGCAAAGTGGAATATGAATTTTCGGGTCCTAAAAAAGACTTGATCCGTGCCACACAAAAAACAGCGCTGCCCAGCGATCTCCTGACGCGGGATTTAATTCTGCGGGATTTCACGATCAATGCAATAGCATTTTCCTTGAACCCCACTCCGCGGCAATTTCACGATCCTGCCGGCGGCATCAAGGATCTTGAACAACGGGCGATCCGCACGCCTCTTGATCCGCATATCACGCTGCAGGAAGATCCCCTGCGCATCATGCGCGCCATTCGGTTCGCTGCGCAACTGGATTTCAGCATTGCGCCTGACCTGATGGAAGCCATGCACGATCTGAAGGAGTCTTTGCTGAAGACAGCCGTTGAGAGACGAACTGCGGAGTTATTGAAGATTTTAGCCGCCCCGAAGCCATCTCTGGGTTTTAAGCTGATGTATGTGACCGGCGTCCTGGACGTCGCCTATCCCGAAATCGCTGCTTTAGCAAAGCTGAATCAGCAAAGCACGAAACGCAGGCACCACAAAGACGTCTTCGAACATACGATGAAAGTGCTGGATACGGTCGCAGAGACGGGCGGTGAACTGGACACCCGTTTAGCAGCGCTGCTGCACGATATTGGTAAACCTGCGACGCGGCGCTATGATGCGGAGCTCGGCTGGACCTTTCATGGTCACGAAGTGATCGGTCAGCGGATGGTTCGCAAGTTAGGAAAACAATGGCGGCTATCTACGACGATGATCGACCGTGTTTCCAAAATGGTGCGACTGCACATGAGGCCGATCAATTTATCAGACGAAGGCGTCACTGATTCTGCTGTGCGCAGATTAGGCGTTCAAGCAGGCGCTGATATTGAAGAGCTGATTCGGCTCTGCCGCGCGGACGTCACCTCGGCCGATCCCCGTAAGATTAAACGATACCTGGAAAATTTCGAAAGAGTCGTCGCGCATCTCGTGGAAGTTGAAGAAAGGGACGAGTTGCGCGCTTTTCAATCCCCGGTTCGGGGTGAAGAGATCATGGCTGAGACGGGTCTGAGACCGGGGCCGATGATAGGAAAATTGAAAAAAGCCATTGAAGAGGCCATTTTAGACGGTATCATTCCCCATGAACACGACGCCGCTTTGGAATACTTAAGGAAGATCAAAGACGAGTTGGCGGATTAAACCTTCACCCAAAACGCCGGTTTACCTGGAAAAGATTATAAACCCAGCACACCATAATTACAGCAGGACCGAAAAATGGAAAATGAAACGAATAATCTACAGCAGGAAGCGCCACAACTGAATGTGATGCAGAGGATCACAGGGATCTTCACGTCGCCGCAGAATACGCTGGAAGATATCGCGGGAAAACCTACCTGGATGGTTCCCCTGATAATAACAGTTCTGGCAACGGTTCTCATCACTTATGCTCTTGTGCCGGTTTTAATTTCCGATATGCAGTCAAGTGACCAGTGGCAGGAGATGCTCTCAAATCCTGATCTATCCGTGGAACAGATCGAACAGATGCAAAGCGTTCAGTTGAAGGTGGTAAGGAATTTCTCGGGAGCAGGAGCAGGAGCAGGGGTGATATTTTACACGTTGCTGGTATCGGCGATTCTGCTCTTCGTGGCGAACATACTGATGGGTGGTCATGCGAAATATGCAGAAGTATTTTCCGTTTTCACCTGGACAGGTCTGGTGGGTGTAATCGGTTCTATCGTGCGGATGTTCCTCGCTTCATCAGCAGGAACCATGGAGGTCTACTTAAGTCCTGCAATCTTGATGTCTGGGACAGCCGAAGAAACCTTTCTGTTCAAGTTTCTGGCTGGATTGGACGTGTTTATCATCTGGCGCGTCATCCTCATGGCGATCGGTTTAACGGCGATCTATAAATTCAGCTTCACGAAATCCTTCGTTACACTGGCTCTTCTCTACCTCCTGATGATGACCGTAACGATTTTCCTGGGCGGCGCCATTTCCGGGTAACTTCTGATCAGGTTAAAGCGTCCTAAGAGCAATGGCATACCGTTTGCTTTAAGAGCGGACAGTGTGCCGAAATCGTGCTTAACAATACGGTTATCTTCATAAAGCATGTAGCATAACGATACTCAAACGTTCTCCGGAGTGGATAATGAAATTGCGAGTCCTTCTCTTTGCCGTATTAGCCGTAACTATTTTATGCAGTTCCTGGACGGCAGCAAAAGATGACGAAATTGAAACACCAAGGCTGACGAAAACCGGCCCGTTGACCCCAGACGATCTGTTCGAGATTGCTCTGCGGCACAGTCCCGACCACCAGAAAACTGTTTACGACGCCAGCTTGAACGGCGTGGGAGTACGCAGCGCCTGGGGGACTCTGCTCCCTTCTCTTGACGTCGGCTTCAGTATTTCTCAGAGTTCCTTCTTCACACAGACTTATATCGAGGCGGATGGGACGGTTTCCGAATATCCGCGGCGCGAGCTGATTCCAGCGCCCGTCCAGTTCATCGATGATTCGACCGGATATTCTTGGATAGGCTGGGATCCGTCGGCAGATTCCCTTGAATTTGTATACGACGCAGCAGAAGAAAAAACCCGCTCATCCAACGCCTGGGTTTCACTGCAAGAAACGATCAATCTGGGTGGTCAGCAATACTTCGGCATCCGTAACGCCAATATCAGCAGCAGAATAAACGATCTGAGTGTATCAGCGTCAGAGATGGGGCTGCTGTTTTCCATTCGGTCACAATATTATGCTGTACTTTCGAACCAACGATTACTGGAACTGGCAATTGAGGTCCTTGAGCAGAAAAAAGAACAGCATAGGCTGGCAAAGGCGCGCTACGAAGTCGGATCAGTCACAGAGTTGGACGTTTTACAGGCGGAGATTGATGTCGGCAACCAGGAGAACGCCATCATCAGCGCTGAAAACGACCTGAAGATAGCCCAGGAAGAGTTGAATCGTGTGCTGGGTGTGGCGCTGGATTCGGAGTTCGAATTAGTGGATAATTTTTCCATCTTCGAACCGACTTACAGTCTCAATGAGCTGGTTCAATCCGCCATTATCGGGCGTCCCGATTATCAGCAGTACCTGGAAAGCGAACGGATGCAGGCAAACAACGTCCACATTTATCGGGGGCAATTCTTCCCCAACCTTTCAGCTTCTCTGCGGCATTCTCGATCGGAAAACTCGGGCGCCAACGTGGACTTCACAACCGAACCTCGCAACCGTAATACAACGCTATCATTGAGTTTGACATGGAACATCTTTTCCGGGTTCTCTGACGAAGAGCAGTATCAGCAGGCACGCGTCAACCTGAAGAAAGCGAAGCACGACCTCAAGAGTCAGGAACAACTGTTAGAACAGGACGTCCGTGAAGCCTACTACAACCTTCTGGAAACCCATAAACAATCGCGGGTAACGGAAAAGAATCAGGAATTGGCGTCGCGTCAGTTAGCTTTGGAGCAGGAGCGGTATCGCTTAGGCGCGACTTCGCAATTGAATCTACGGACTGCACAGGTTACTTATGAACAAGCCAAGGCAGATTACATTTCAAATGTGTTTACGTTCTGGTCCAACCTGGCATCGCTGGAGTATTCCATCGGCAAACGCTTGCAATAATCGTTGAAAATTCTTTAAACAGAGATATTCAAATGGCAAAAGCAAAGAGAAAAACCTGGATCAAGGTCGTTGTGATCATTGCCGCTCTGGCAATCATCGGCGGGTTGGTTTTCGCTAACATGGCGAAGAAAAAGGATAACTCGAAAGAAGTTACGGCCGTCAAAGTTGAGCGTGACCAGATAGTACAGACTGTTCCTGGAACGGGACGTATCCAACCGGAAATACAGGTGGATATTTCTGCCAACGTTTCTGGTGAGATCGTGGCGCTGCCTGTCAAAGAAGGTGACCGGGTGAAGAAGGGTGATCTGCTGGTTTCGCTGGATCGTGAGAAATACGGCGCTGCTATGGAACAATCACAATCAGCCTTAAAATCATCTCAGGCGTCTCTGGAAAAATCCCGCAGCGAGCTGCGCAGGGTGCAGGAATTATTCGATCAGGGGTTGTCATCGGAAGCTGATCTTGAAGCCGCGCAGGCAGATTTTCAGTTTCGCAGCGCTGAAGTCGAACGCAGCCAGGCATTTCTGAAAGAAGCCCGTGATGATTTATCCAAAACCTCGATTTATGCTCCGATGGACGGCGTGGTGTCGCAGTTGAACAAAGAGCCCGGTGAGATGGCATTAGGCGCGCAGTTCCAGCAGGATATTATCATGACGATCGCCGATTTGACTAAGATGGAAGTCGAAGTTGAGGTCGATGAGAGCGACATTGTCAGTGTCAGTCTACTGGATACCGCTGAAGTTAAGATCGACGCCTACCCGGATACCACTTTTAAAGGTGTTGTACGTGAAATTGCTCACACGGCAACGACCCGGGGAATGGGCACTTCCGAAGAAATTACTAATTTCCGCGTCAATATCCGGCTGTCGAACGTGCCGACCAGTCTCCGACCCGGTATGTCTGCAACCTCTGACATCATCACGAACGTGCACGAAAATGCTTTGTCTATCCCGATTCAATGCGTCGTTATGAAAGCCCCCCTACCCCCGGAAGACGAAGGAGCGGACAAAGATTCTCTGGCTGAAGAGTCGGAAGATCACGGCGAGCAGAAACCTGATAAAAAGCCCAAAAAACAGGAACATATCGAGGTGGTTTTCAAAATTGTCGATGGTGTCGTCCAGCAGGTTCCGGTAACGACCGGCATCTCCAGTGACACTAATATCGAGATATTAACGGGTCTGGAAGAGGGTGATGAGGTCGTATCGGGACCGTTCCGGCTGCTGACACAAATGCTGAAAGATGGCGACGCAGTCAGTATAAAGGAACATCCGGACGATCAGAGAGCAGAAGATCGTTCCAGCAGCCCGGAAGCTGAACCCGAACTCATGGACGAGATGTAATATGAACATAAACAGCGAACTGATCATCTTAAGAGACGTCTCCAAGATCTATCAGGTCGGCAAGATCGAAGTCCCCGCGCTTAAAGGGATCAGCCTGACCATCCGTCACGGAGAATACGTCGCCATTATGGGTCCGTCGGGATCGGGGAAAAGCACCATCATGAATCTGATCGGCTGTCTTGATACACCCAGCAGCGGGGATTATTTTTTAAATGGCGACAACGTCTCAGAGATGACCGATGATGAGCTGGCTCACATTCGGAATAAGCAGATCGGATTTGTCTTCCAGACGTTTAACCTGCTGCCGCGTGCCAATGCTTTCCGTAATGTTGAGTTGCCCTTGATCTACGCCGGCCTCGGTCCCGGAAAGCGGCGGGAGCGCGCACTGGAGACGTTGACTGCTGTCGGGTTAGGTGACAGGGTGAATCACAAACCATCGGAGTTGTCCGGCGGTCAGCGGCAGCGCGTGGCCATTGCCCGCGCCCTGGTCAACAAGCCATCTTTGCTTCTGGCGGATGAACCGACCGGTAACCTGGACAGCACCACGGGTGATGAAATTCTGCAGTTATTTGACGATCTGCACCAGCAGGGGAACACTATGATTGTCGTCACTCACGAAGAGTCGATAGCGGCTCGTGCGGCACGCGTCGTGCGACTGTTGGACGGTGAAGTGTTATCCGATACCATGAATGGTAAACGATAATGATCGTATGGGACAAAATTCTGGTGACTTATGTTTAGCGCTATCTGGGATACATTTGAAGGCTTCCTGATTGCTTTACGAGCTTTGCGTGAAAACAAGGCACGCAGCATTCTGGCGACCCTGGGAATCGTCATCGGTGTGATGATGGTCGTTCTGATGGTCACTATTGTGGCTGGCTTGAATGCATCTTTCGCTAAACAGTTAGCTCAGATTGGTTCCGGCACAATCTATATCCAGAGATTCCCCTGGATTATCCAGGATGACTTCTTTGTGTACCGAAATCGGCCCCGCATGACCATGCGTAACTATGAGGACGTCAAGCGGCATTCTCTGCTGGCCAGCTCGGTTACACCGTATGTTGACACCATGCGTCCCATTGCCTATAAATCTGAAACGGTAACCGGCGTCATGCTGATCGGCACAGATGATACCTACCTGGCCACCACCGACGTCCTGCCCGAAGTCGGACGATTCATCAGCCCTCTGGATGCAGCCGCCAACCGCGACGTCTGCGTCATTGGGACAACCGTATCAGAAAATCTCTTCGATCAGGAAAATCCTATCGGTAAGCGACTGAAGATCGGCGGGTATTACTACAAAGTCGTAGGTGTGCTGGAAGAACAGGGTTCGATGTTCGGCATGAGCATGGATAGTCAGGTGATCATTCCTTTAGGTTCTCTCACCAAACATTTTGGACGACGGCGGGATCTATCGATCATTGTCAAGGCGAAAGATCCATCCTACGTTGCAGACCTGAATGATGAATTGACTGGGATTATGCGCCGCTCCAGACGGCTGCAGCCGGGTGAAGGTAATAATTTCAGCATCAACGAGCAGAGTCAATTGATGGATACCTACAAGCAGATTACGTCGGGAGTTTACGCCACCGGCATCCTGCTCGGCGGAATCTCTCTGCTGGTAGGCGGCATCGGTATCATGAATATCATGCTGGTTTCAGTCACTGAAAGAACGCACGAAATCGGCATCCGCAAAGCGCTGGGAGCGCGCAGGATTCAGATTCTTCGTCAGTTCCTGATCGAGTCCGCTCTGATCTGTGCCATCGGCGGTATCATCGGCGTCGGTATCGCCTGGGGGGGCAGTAAGATCATTTCCCAATATATGCCCGCCGTTATGTCTCCTGCCGTTGCCCTTGGAGGCATGGCGTTCGCGGCTCTCGTGGGAGTCGGTTTCGGGCTCTTCCCTGCCGCTAAA
The DNA here is from genome assembly GCA_018812585.1 of bacterium. Classification (GTDB taxonomy): domain Bacteria; phylum Electryoneota; class B3-LCP; order B3-LCP; family B3-LCP; genus JAHJDJ01. Next base: position 19,228 of record JAHJDJ010000315.1, on the reverse strand, counting down.
GCTGCACGCTTAGACCCTATAATTGCTTTAAGAAAAGAGTAGCGACAGCCATCATATTTCATTAAATTAGGGTGAGATGGTATACTCCTGCCTAATCCACGACTGCCATTATAAAATAGTGTTTATATTTGTGATATAGTACTATTTATTAATAGTGTTTTATATCACAATTTTTGACAGCAGCACACATTATATTGTGCTGTAGATAAGCATCTAAGCCGAATTTGTACAACGCGTTAACAAACTATAGCAAAAGCCCCAAAAAAATCTTGACTTTTTCAGGGATTTTTAATAACTTTGCGAAGATGTTTTCTTAGGCGACTGAAGCCGAAACGGAGAAATGGCGATGCTTTCGCAGAGATTCAAGCTGATCTTTCTTCAAGAAGGAAGTTCGAGAAAGCGTGAATACAATTTCAGCAGACGTCTTTATTGGGTGTGCTTAGGCGCATTCACTTTAGCATTTATGCTGATCAGCATCACAACGGGAATTTTCCTGTACCAATCGTACAGCGCCCGGGCAGTGAATCAGCAGACTCATCGAAACGCTGAACTGGATCATCAACTGACTCTTGCTGAGGATAAAATCTTAGATTTGACTCAGCGCATCGAAGGTCTGCGCCTGAACAACAACGATCTGCGAGTTTACGCGCAGTTGCCGGGTCTGGATGAAGCGACACAGATGATGGGTATCGGTGGTTCTCTCCCCTATCAGGAACAACCCTTTATCGGCGCGGAAGACATATTGACCCGGCTGGATGAACTGGATCGCCAGATCAGCCTCCAGGAACGTTCCCTGGCAGAAGTACATGAAAAGATCCAGGTTCAGGAAGATTACCTCCGCTGCGTTCCCTCTGTGCGACCAGTGGTGGGAGGTTCAATAACATCGTTGTTTGGCCGCCGCCGAGATCCCTTCTCGGGTCATTGGGAACCTCACATGGGATTGGATATCTCAGGCCAGATCGGTATGCCGGTTTATTCAACCGCTGACGGCAGAGTTGTCTATGTTGGCCGAGTTCATGCTTATGGCAAGACGGTCGTCATCGACCATGGTAATGGTTATAAAACCCGTTTCGCACATCTAAACCGCTACTTTGTTATAAAGGGCCAGAAAATCACTCGGGGTGATTTAATAGCTGAAATGGGTAACACGGGCAGATCCACCGGCCCCCATCTACACTATGAAGTGATACATAAAAATGTTCACTTGAATCCGTTGGATTTCATGTTCGACGGCTATGCCATGGCGAGACTGCCATAGGTTTTCGATAGATCCTTTTAAAGCGCTTCGATGCGGAGCGCTTTTTTTTATTTCCCAAGTTTAGACGACGGTCTAAAAACCCCTTGCATAAGCTTCGATTTTTGTGTATATTCATTAAGTTTTTCTTGAATTTTCAATAGGATATCCCGTCCTATCGGGAGGGTAGTATGACACAGTTGAGCCAGGCTCAAGCGGGCGTTATCACCGCAGAAATGCGGGAGATCGCTGAGCAGGAACATATAGATCCGGAACTCCTGAGACAAAAAATCGCAGCAGGCCGCGTCGTTATCCCTAAGAATATCCACCGCGACTTTATACTGCGCGGCATTGGTGAAGGGTTGTCGACCAAGGTGAACGCAAATATCGGCACTTCACCTGAACATTTTGACATCGATGAGGAGATCAACAAGCTGCTGGTCGCCATTGCCGCCGGCGCCGACAGCGTAATGGATCTTTCAACCGGCGGCGACCTGGATGCGATTCGTTCTGCCATTCTGGAAAAATCCTGCGTCATGGTCGGAACGGTGCCGATCTATGGAGCAGCCGCCAGACTTCTCAACGCTGACAAACAGATCGTCCAACTGACTGTCGATGGGCTTTTCGAAGAGATTGAAAGGCAGTGTGCCCAGGGAATTGATTACATCACAGTGCATTGCGGCGTCACCAGAAAAGTTCTCGAATTGCTGGAACACTCACCTCGAGTGGGCGGCATGGTCAGTCGAGGCGGTTCTATTCTGGCGCTCTGGATGAAGCATCATCGTAAAGAGAATCCATTGTACGAGCATTATGACCGCTTGCTGGATATCGCATTCGAACATGACGCCACACTCTCACTGGGTGACGGTCTTCGTCCGGGAGCTATAGCAGATGCCGGTGACCGACCTCAAATCGAGGAGCTAGTCATCTTAGGTGATCTGGCCAGAAGGGCCCGGGAACGGGGTGTTCAAGTTATGATCGAAGGACCGGGTCATGTGCCTCTACAGGAGATCGAAGGTCACATAAAGCTGGAAAAAACTGTTTGTGACGGTGCTCCTTTCTATGTCTTGGGACCTCTGACAACAGATATCGGCGCAGGATATGACCATATTACTGCAGCTATCGGGGGAGCGATTGCCGCAGGCGCCGGAGCGGATTTCCTATGCTACGTCACTCCTGCAGAGCACTTGCGACTGCCGACTATTGCGGAAGTCAGAGAGGGCGTTTTTGCGGCCAGAATTGCGGCTCATTCCGGCGATATCGCCAAAGGAATTCCTGGAGCGGCGGAACGTGATCTGAAAATGTCTCAGCATCGGCGAGAACTGAATTGGGAAGGGATGTACGAGGCAGCGCTGGATTCGGATTTGGCGCGTTCTAAACGCCGAGAGAGTGAAGCCTATGATCAGATTATCTGCACCATGTGCGGTAAACTCTGTTCGATTAATATGGGTAAAACTCCTGTAGATGAAACAGAAAAATAATACCCGCAAACATAGAATCACAATCACCTTACAAAAGACCGACTATTATGGTGCAATTAGCCAAAGATCCTCTGATCAGTGAATTTGACATCAAGGTTCGACTGCAAGACCTGGTTCTGGACATCGCCCGCGACCTGAAGCAACACGAATTGACCATCATCGGTATCCTGCGCGGCAGTTTCATGTTCACGGCTGATCTCGTCAGACTGCTGTATACCAATGATATGCATCCTCTGATCGATTTCGTTTATGTGACCAGCTATGCCGGGTCGGAATCGACTGGCGAGATGAAACTTCTGAAGGAGCCCTCCTTAGATGTGCGTGACAAGTGGGTGTTGGTTGTTGATGATATTCTGGATACGGGACGTACCATGCATTATGCGGTCAACTACCTGAAAGATCGGGGCGCAGCGCAGGTTCGCTCTTGTGTGCTCCTGGATAAACCCACGCGCCGTATCGTCGATATTCATTCCGATTACGTCGGATTTACCATCGATGATATCTTCGTCGTGGGTTATGGGCTGGACTATAATGGCAGGTTCCGTGATCTCCCCTACATCGGAATGATGGATGAGCCGGTTGAATAAACATTTTTGGGCAACCGTGAAAAGCACAGCTTAGACTGTGCTTTTTTTATGTACCCCCGCCGGGATTCGAACCCGGGCTCCCGGCTCCGGAGGCCGGTACTCTATCCAGCTGAGCTACGGGGGCGTTTATCGCACAAGCCGGATGGTTACATCCGGCTCTTCATAAGATTCACAAAATTACGAAATTAATCCCTGAATGTCAAGCAGTTTGCCTTTGAGGTGATATACAAATCACTTCAACAAAACAATCTTTTCAGTCAGGTTCAGGTTCTGAGATTCCAGCTTAAGAAAATAGATGCCGCTGGGAAGGTTGTCTCCCTGAAAATCTATCTCGAAGCGTCCTGCATTATACCAGCGCTGATCGACCAATTGCAGCGCCTTCTCCCCTTTCAGGTTGTAAAGATTTACAGCGATACTGGCAGCATGAGGAAGCTCAATAACGATCTGTGCTGAGTTGTTAAAGGGGTTGGGATAAGCAGCGATAGATGCCGTAGAAGGCAATTGTACCGCAGGGTGATCTATCACTGGTGTCGCATCAAAGGTGTATAATCCCAGACTATAGGTATCCGCCAGGATGATCTGGTCATTGTTAAGAGCCAGATCCACTGCCGATCCCGGACTCTCCTGGTAAGCATTTAAAACTGGATTTTCTGGATCTGTCAGGTCTATCACTGCCATGCCCATATCGTGCAATCCAACATAAGCCCATTGATCCATTACGATGACCCGTTCGGCGTGACCGGGAAGATCAACAGAAGCAACTTCAAACGACGCTGCCGGATCGCTGACATCGATGATGCGTAAGCCCGCTTCAAAGTTAGCGACCAGCGCATAATCATTGTACAAAGCGACGTCAATCGCTTCATCAGTCAGGATAACGCCACCCAGAATGACCGGAATAATCAAACTACTGACATCGATAATGCGCAAACCGGCGTCGCGGTCAGCGACGTATAGGATATCGTTTTCGATGGCCAGACCTAAGGCTTCATCCTGAGTCATTAGATTGGTCAGAACGACTGCAGAGCCCGGGCTGGAAATATCCAGTACTGCAACCCCCTGGGTCTTATCCGCCACCCAGGCGCGATCGTTTTCGATCACAACCCGTAACGCTGAACCCGCGGTATTTACCGTGGTCAACTGTACTGGAGCAAACGGTTGGCTGAGGTCATAAATTGAAACGCCTGCTAGTCCACATGCGGCATAAGCGTACGTTCCAGCGACCGTCACTGCCCGAGCAGAATCAGGCGAGGATGCGCTGCCCCGCCATTGCAGCGCATTCCCTGAAAGTTCGAACACCTGTAAACCATCCTGCTTGGCTGCTGCATAGATGGCATTACCAGAACGCGCCACACCGAGTATATTGCCGAGGATCTCATGTTGTCCAAGTTGCACGGGCTGTGCGCCAGCGACGTCGTAGACAATCAAGCCACCCGGACCATCAGCCACCCAGAGACGATTGCCGACGAGCTGCGCGCCCCAGACTTCACCGTTGGTGTGTATTGTACTGGTCAAGGTGGGATTAGCGGGATTGGTGATATCGAAAATAGCCATGCCATCCAATCCGGCACACACATAGAGATCATTACCTTCCGCATCAAGTCTCATAAAATCGTAAGGCGTCGGAAAGGACCCGGTGAACTCTAAATTGGCGGGATCGCCCGCATACAGGACCTCAAGGCCATAATTCTCTTCTGCCAGGTACAGGAAGCCGCTTTCCAGGTCAATATCACGCACAATACCGGGATTGCCGACGTAACCGCCCAGCACCTCTGGCACAGCAGGATTGCCAATATAAGCCGTGACCACACCAGCGTCCCAACCAGCTACAAACACCCAATCTCCGTCAATGAGAACGTCAACGGCGAAGCCATTGATACCGAACTCACTGATGACATCAGGATTTTCAGGATCGGAGACGTCCAGCAGATAGACTCCATAAGGTCCCGCGGCAACCGCGGCGACATCTCCTTCGATATCGACTGTCCAAACTTCTCCGTCAAGTTCTATTTCGGTGATGATTTCAGGCGACTGCGGCGTGGAAAGATCAATGACCAGGAGACGGTTCTCCCAATTTGCGAGATAGGCGATGTAACCTGTCATATCAAAACCGTAAGAGTATCCCAGACCGGATTGTCCTCCCAGGCTTATCATGTTGTTGACGTTACTCACGTTAAGAACGGCAATACCATGGACATTTGCAACATAGGCGCGATCCCCAAGGATAATCGGAATTTCGTAAAACCCGGATACGTACCAGTCATCGATTTGCTCGATGGATCCACCATAAGCATAACTTGCCAGCAAAACCGTTATCAGCATCAGTAGTCGAGTCTTCATGGGATCACCTGATAAATTTGATAGTTAGAATTTAATAAATGAAATGGCTAAAAACAATGTCTTTTTTGAATTGGAGTGAAATAATATCGGTAAAAAGGGAATGCTGCGCAAAACGCTTGCAATTCGGGCGTCCCAGATGTATATTATTTGCGGCCCTTCGGACAAATTATGAAACTGAATAAAGCACAGATCGTAGACGCGGTTCGGGAAGCAGGCGTTGTGGGCGCGGGCGGCGCTGGATTTCCGACGCACGTCAAACTGCAGGCAGAAGTCAGCATTTTAATCGCTAACGGCGCGGAGTGTGAGCCGTTGCTGGCAAATGATCAGGCGCTGATGGTCAATGCGACAGAAACTCTGTTTGAAGGGTTAGCATTAGCGGCAAACGCGGTCGGCGCTGCAAGAAAGACCATCGCTGTCAAGGCGAAGAACCGGTCTGTCATCAACCATATCAAATCACGCACGGGCACTCAGAGCGCTGAAATTTTCGAACTTGCCGACTATTATCCGGCTGGCGATGAACAGGAGATCGTCCACGAAGTAACCGGCGCAACCGTCGCGGAATCCGGACTGCCTCTGGATGTCGGCTGCGTCGTGCAGAACATAGAAACGCTGATCAATATAGCCCAAGCCTGTGATGGGAAACCGGTGACTCATCGGGTGTTGACTGTGGTAGGAGAAGTCGGTCGCCCCTACGTGGTTAAGGTTCCCATCGGTATGTCGACGCGTGAAATCATCGACCAATGCGGCGGTCTGACCTGTGATCATCCGGTTCTCTATATCGGCGGCCCTATGATGGGCACGGTGCAGGAAAATCTGGATCAGCCCATCACCAAGACCTCCAGCGGCATCTTCGTGCTGCCGGAAGATAATTTCTTGATCCAGAAGCGTTCCATTCCCATGCGGCATATTCTGAGGCAGGCGCAGACAGCCTGCACCAATTGTATGCAATGCACAGACGCTTGTCCGCGCTATCTTCTGGGTCATCAGCTTCGTCCGCATAAAATCATGCATGCCGTGACGCTGGGTTTGTCGTATCAGAGCGATGTCATTATGGAGGCATTCCTCTGCATGTTTTGTGGGATGTGCGAATTCGCCTGTCCCATGTGGTTGTCGCCCAGGCGGGTATATGCTGAACTTCGAGCGGAACTGCAATCGAAAGATTTTGAATTTCAGCGTTCTCACAAGGACTACAAAGATCACCCGATGCGTAAGTATCGGCGCATTCCTGTAGAGCGGTTAATCAGACGCTATGAGTTGTCATCCTATGCCGTTAAAATCCCGCTGGAAATCAGGAATCTGGAAACTGCCCAGGTACGCATTCCCACACAGCAGCATTTAGGCGCTCCTGCCGAACCCATCGTGAACGCTGGGGACAGCCTGCAGTTGGGTCAGCTTATCGGTGAAATCCCCGATGGAAAATTGGGCGCCAGAATCCACGCCTCGATCAAGGGAAAAGTCACCTATGCAGGACCGGATGCTGTGGTGATTGAGAGCTGATATTACCAGGGCAAGATGTAACCCACCAACGTTCCCCCTGCATTGAACATGGAATGGATGAGAACAGCCGGAAGCAAGCTTCCGGTTTTTTCGCGGTAATACCCGGCCAAAATACTAAGAACGAAGGCAAAGAAGACGATATTGAACATCCGTGGAAGCCCCATCTCCATGATGACAGGGTTGATGTGCATCAGGCTGAAAAACACCGCGCTGATGATGATGGGATAACTGATCCACATTCCAAACGCTTTGAAACCTTTTCCCTGAAAGGGCGCAAGATAACCGATCACGACGCCCCGTGTCAGCGCTTCTTCGCAGATAGCCGCCCAGATCCAGGTCAGTAAGATCACCTGCCAGAAAGCCGCATCCTTCAGAAGTCCGTGCTCTTCGCCGGGCAATGCAGTTCCCATGATACTCGCGATTACGCCGCCAATCAATCCGATGACCACCGCCTGCATTACATGATCGCTCTTCCAGCAGAATCCGAAACGACCGATTTTTCCTTTAGTCAGCCAAACGGCAATCAACAGGGATAAGAATAACATAGATGCAAGGACGAAGAAGGCGCTGGTGAGTTCCTTTGCCTGTCCGGCGGAAACTAATTCGCCTGTTGTCATCCCAATGGTACCTGACAATCCTAAAATGAGGATGACAATCAGGAAGGCTAAACCTGTTCGTAATATGATATTCGGGGAATTTTGAGGTTTCTGCATGATTGCCTCACTAAAAGAGAAGAAGGACGAGAGTTCCCGTCCTTCTATAAACGACCTGATTCAGTCCTTTGTTTCGACACTATTTAATCGGCAAGCAGCTATTCTTTGGCATCTTTTACCGAAATAAAGAGCTTGATGTTGGGCTGTCTGCCGACTCATCTCACCCTCTGCAAGAACGTGGATATAGTCACCTTCAGTGGTGTGAGCAATGTAGTAACTAAAGGCTTCAATTCTCTTCCCGAGACGAAGAGCCTATTCTATCGACCATTCGTGCTTGGCGTCAGCATCGGAAAGCTGATAGAATACTTCTTCTTCCTGCTTAGTAAAACCGAGGTATTCCAACAGAGCGCACGTCGGAGCGTTACGTTTTTGCAGATGCGCCCAGAACATGTGAACTCCCAGCTTGCGTAGTTCGTCGATACCTGCCTGCAGGAGTTCCCGTCCTGCGCCCTTACGCCGCATCTTCGAATCTACGTAAAGATCAAAAATAATGCCGATTTTAAAGTCAAAGACCCGCAAGCCGACCGCCCAGAAATACCCTCGCACCATACCATCACTATCTTCGGCGACCAAAACAACGTCGCGTGTTCCGCTGGACAACGAGCTTAATCGTCCGCCGCGAAATATCTGTTCTTTGGTCTTATCTGTTTCGACGTCTTCAGCAAGGTGTAGTGTGGTCAAGACTGCACGGTCTTTGTCTTCGGCTGGACGAATAATCATGAGCGCCCTCTTTTTTTAGTTAGTCTTATGTCTTTGATAAATAATAACCCGTGAGCGGCAATTATGCAACCAAAAAATAGGCGATTTGCGGTCTATTTGGGATAATAGAACAGGGAATGGATAAACCATTCCCTGAATTGTTTCCGTCATTATTTGGGGTGATACGCGCAAATAGAGCGGTTTTGACTAACCTCTTCCGGCGATTTTGATACGGTTGATCGCACGAATCAAGGCGGCTTCAGCTCGTTGATGATCGGCTTCTGCCTGCTTGACAGCTAACCTCTCTTTAGCGCGTTCCAAGGCCGATTTCGCTCTTTCCAAGTCAATATTTTCCGCGAATTCAGCCGTCTGCGCCAAAATCACGGTCTGCTGCGGATTGACTTCCACAAATCCGCCTGAAGTAGCCAGGTGACGCTCCTTGCCGTTCTGGGTCACCACAACTTCACCGACGTTCAACGAAGTCATGAACGGCGTGTGTCCCACCAGAACACCGAAGGACCCTTCACTGCCGGGAGCCCGCAGGTATTCAATCGATTCTGAGAATACCAGCCCTTCTGGCGTAACGATATCTAACTGAAACGTTTCTGCCATAGTTCTCTAATCAGCCGTAAGACTGACCTCCGTTTCAACCTCTAATTAAGCCGCTTCGCTCTTCGATTTCTCGTATCTTTCCAGAACTTCATCAATGGCGCCTGCCATATAGAACAACTGCTCCGGAATGTGATCGTAATCGCCGTTTACCAGGTCTTTGAATCCCTTGACGGTATCTTTGACTGACACATAAGTGCCGGGACGGCCGGTAAAGGCTTCGGCGACATGGAACGGCTGCGACAGGAATTTCTGGATCTTACGCGCCCGGTTGACCATAACCTTATCTTCGTCGGATAATTCGTCCATACCGAGAATGGCAATAATGTCCTGCAGATCCCGGTAACGCTGCAGAGTTTCCTGAACCTGCCGGGTGACCGCGTAGTGTTCGTCACCGATGACTTGCGGGTCCATGATGCGGGAACTGGAATCCAGCGGATCGACCGCCGGATAAATACCTAATTCTACGATCTTACGGGACAACACCGTGGTCGCGTCAAGGTGTGCGAAAGTCGTGGCTGGGGCGGGGTCTGTCAAGTCGTCAGCGGGGACGTAAACTGCCTGAACCGAAGTTACCGAACCGGTCAGGGTTGAAGTAATACGTTCCTGCATAGCGCCCATTTCTGTCGCCAGAGTGGGCTGATAACCCACAGCAGACGGCATACGGCCCAGCAGCGCCGATACCTCAGAACCAGCCTGGGTAAAGCGGAAGATATTGTCGATAAAGAACAAGACGTCTTTGCCTTCGTCACGGAAGTACTCTGCCAGAGTCAGACCGGTCAAAGCGATACGCAGACGACAGCCGGGAGGCTCGTTCATCTGACCGAAGGACATGGCCACTTTGGAGGTCTTGACCTTATCGAAATCGACCTTGGACAAGTCGAATTTCTGGAAGTCGAAATCGTCGCCCCAGTTCATGACCTTGGATTCGATCATTTCACGCAGAAGGTCGTTTCCTTCACGAGTCCGTTCACCGACGCCTGAGAATACCGAAATACCACCGTGCGCCTTGGCGATGTTGTTGATCAATTCCATCACGATGACAGTTTTGCCGACACCCGCGCCACCGAACAATCCAATCTTACCGCCTTTGGAGAAGGGCTGAATCAGATCGATGACCTTGATGCCGGTTTCGAGCATTTCGGATTTGGTTTCCAGATCGACCAGCTTCGGCGCTGGACGGTGAATGGGATAGTACTTGTCTGCTTTGATTTCTCCCAGACCATCGATCGGTTCGCCGACGACGTTGATCAAACGACCCAGAGTCGCGGGACCAACGGGAATGGTGATGGGGCTGCCGGTATCGAGAACTTCGTCACCGCGCTTCAAACCATCGGTAGAGTCCATAGCCACCGCACGCACCATACGATCACCCAGGTGCTGCTGAACTTCGAAAATCAGATCGTTCTGATCTTCGCGGGGGATCTTAAGCGCTTGATAAATGGAGGGCAGGTCGCCTTCAGGGAAACTGATGTCTACCACCACGCCGATGATCTGACGGATAAACCCTTTGTTCATGATAAGCCTGCTATATGTTTCGTGAATGATTACTTTAAATCTGTATAACCAGCAGTTGATTTGAAAAGACCACAGTATGCCCGAAGCGAGCCTCTTCGAGTCTTCCAATTACCTGTCGATAATGGCAATGCACCGTACTGCCAGGTGTGGAGACCCGGCAGCGCTGTGTTCTCTATTTCATTCCCTCAGCGCCGGAGACGATATCCAGCAGCTCCTTAGTAATCGCTGCCTGACGAGCCTTGTTGTACTGCAGCGTCAAGGAATCGATCAATTCACCCGCGTTCTTGGTGGCATTCTCCATGGCGGTCATGCGCGCGCCGTGTTCCGCGGCGTTGGATTCGAGGAAAATGCGCCACATCTGATTGTTGATGTAGAGCGGTAGCACACCGGAAAGCACGGTCAAAGCGTCGGGTTCATAGAGATTCTCTATGGACGCGCCAGCGTCGACATCTGCGTCTTCTGGAATAATCGGCAGTAGTTGTTCAACGATGATATTCTGCTGAATGGCAGATTTAAATTCGTTGTAAACCACATAGATGCGATCCAGCTTATCCGAGGTGTAGAAATCGATGATCTGCTCGCCCAGCGAAGCGGCCACACCAAAGTGGAGATCCTGGAAGAGGTTGTTGTGCGCCTGCAGCACCAGATAATCGCGCTTCCTGAAGAAATCAGAAGCTTTGCGCCCGATCGTCACCAACTGGATGGTCGGATCGATATCCTGCAGGCTTTTAACCTCTTTGACCGCCGCTTTGATGATGTTGGTGTTGAAACTGCCGCAGAAACCTCTATCGGCAGAAACCACGACAATACCGATCTTCTCGGGTTCACGCAGCGCCAGAAGCGGGTGCATCGAACGATCACAGCGTCCTGAGAGCTCGCGAATGACCTCCCGGAGTTTGTGGGAATAGGGTCGGGCTTTGATAATGTTATCCTGAGCCCGGCGCAGTTTAGCCGCGGCCACCATCTTCATCGCGCGGGTGATCTGCTGCGTCGATTTAATCGAGGTGATGCGGCGCTTGATCTGTTTTAGTGAAGGCATTTAGTCTTCTCGCAGGAGTCCTTGTGAAGGGATCCCTTCTATTTCAAACCGTTATAATCTGACTCGATCTGGAGGCGATGTTACGCTGTCTGTTCGACTGTGAAACCGCGCATGAACTCTTCAGCGGCGCTCTTCAGCTTGCCGTCCAGTTCGTCGGAGATCTTCATCGCAGTACGAATTTCATCGATCAGATCCGCATGCGTGGCTCTGAAGTACTTGACTAATTCGTCCTGCCAACGTTTGACCTGATCAACCGGTACTTTATCGGCATATCCGTTGACGGCAGAAAAGATAATCAGAACCTGTTCTTCGACTAAAATCGGGGCATATTGTCCCTGTTTCAGGACTTCCACCAGACGTTCACCACGCGTCAACTGTTGCAGCGTGGCTTTGTCGAGATCAGAACCGAACTGAGCGAAGGCAGCCAATTCTCGGTACTGCGCCAAATCGAGACGCAGTGTGCCGGCAACCTGGCGCATGGCCTTGACTTGTGCGTTACCACCCACACGGGATACTGAAATACCCACGTTAATAGCAGGGCGGATACCCGCATAGAAAAGGTCAGGTTCCAGGAAGATCTGGCCATCGGTAATGGAAATGACGTTGGTCGGAATGTAAGCTGACACGTCACCAGCCTGAGTTTCTATAATCGGCAGCGCGGTCAATGAACCACCGGGAGCAGAACAACCCACCGCCGCGGCGACCTTGGGGTCATCCGACATACGAGCGGCGCGTTCCAGCAGCCGTGAGTGCAGGTTAAAGATGTCTCCGGGATAAGCTTCACGGCCGGGAGGACGACGCAGCAACAGTGACAACTGACGATACGCCCAGGCGTGTTTTGTCAAATCGTCATAGATGCAGACGGCGTGACGGCCGGCATCGCGGAAGAATTAACCCATGGCAGCTCCGGCAAAGGGGGCCAGATACTGAATTGGGGCGGTTTCTTCTGCAGTCGATGAGACGATAATACAGTGACCCAGCGCGCCGTGATCTTCCAGTATTTTTACTACCCTGGCAACGGTCGATCCTTTCTGACCGATGGCGACATAGATACAGATCACGCCAGAATCCTTCTGGTTGATCATAGTATCGATGGCGATAGCGGTTTTACCGGTTTGACGGTCACCAATGATCAGCTCACGCTGGCCGCGTCCAATCGGAATCATGGCGTCGATGGACATGAGACCCGTCTGCAGCGGTTCCTGCACCGGCTGACGATAGATGACGCCCGGAGCCTTCATTTCTGCGGGGGCGTAGGTATCGGTCTTGATGGGACCTTTACCATCCAGCGGCTGACCCAGCGGGTTCACCACACGGCCCAGCAGCGCGTCACCAACCGGCACCTCAACGATGCGCTTGGTACGCTTGACGATGTCACCTTCTTTAATCTTGGTGAAGTCACCAAAGACGGCGATACCGACGTTGTCCTCTTCTAAGTTCAGCGTCATACCATAGATTTCGCCGGGAAACTGCACCAATTCCATGGCCATCACATTTTCCAGGCCATAAACACGGGCAATACCGTCGCCAATTTGAATCACTTCACCTACTTCATCGACTTCCGCCTTGGCGTCGAACCCGGCGATTTGTTTCTTGATGATGGAGGTGATTTCTTCGGGTCGAATTTTCATTTTTTGTGTCCCTTAATCCCATTCGAACCGATTCGAATGCTGGTTGATAACCAGAGCGATGATTTGTTAAGTTCACAAATTTGTATTTAGATGGTCCCGCATGCGTCAGCCAAGCAGCAGAGATTCTTTCAAAGCCGCCAGTTTGCCGGAAACAGTGGCATCTAAAAGTTGGTGCCCGATCTGGAATTTGATGCCTCCCATAACGGCAGGATCAGTCTTGCATTCCAGAGTCACATTTTTTCCGGTTCGTATAGCCAGCTTTTTAGAGATCGACTCTTTCTGGGCATCCGTCAGGTTTACAGCCGACGTTACGATCACGTCCAGTTTGGAGCGATACTCGTCCCAATAGCGCGTGAACGCTTTCTGCGAGTGTGGTAAAATTCCCTGGCGGCCTTTGCGTAGTACGAGTTGCAGATAGCTGCTGAAGTATGCAGACCAGGATTTCTCATAGGCCTTTTTCAGCAAATCGATCTTTTCCTTGCGTTTAACGTTCGGGCTATCCAGGTATTCCGCCATAACCGGCACCTGCTCAAAGAGCTGACGCAGAACGTCCAGTTCACCGCCTATGGCTTCAATGGTGTCACTCTCCACAGCTAAGTCGAAGAGAGGACGAGTGTAGATGCGAACTAATGCGTCGTTCTTCATGGATTTTTTGGTTTCGTCTTACGGGAGAGCCGACGCCTGTGTTGCCGGCTCGCAGTCAGACTGAGGTTGATAAGATCAGAATAACAGTCGCTTCGGATTATTAATTCAGACCATCGATCTCACGTTCAATCAGGTCGCTGTGATCTTCGGCGCGTAAGGCCTGGCCGATCACTTTACCGGCTGCCGTAATGGCGATTTCGACGACTGCCTGCCGCAGTTCCTGAGCGACTTTCTGACGTTCTAAATCAATCTCATTTTTGGCTTTTACCAGCATTCCCTGCACGACGATTTCCGTCTCTTTCTTGCGTTCTTCATGGAGCGCGTCGCCGCGGGCATTTGCGTCACTGATTAATTTCTGAGCTTCTTTACGAGCTTCGTCAAGTTGTATTTTGTACTTTTCGAGGAGTTCTTCAGATTCGATACGTGCCTGTTGGGCTTCCTCGATATCTTTACGAATTCCATCTTCACGTGCTTGCAATCCCTGCACAATCGGGCCCCAGGCCCATTTGCGGAGGACGATCAGCAATACGGTGAATACGCATAGGGTCCAGATGATAGATCCGGGTTCGGGCATAATGATGTCCTGCATCGATTATCCTATTTCAGAGCAATGAGCATACAGATAACGGCGTTGAAGAAGGCAACACCTTCGATCAGTGCGGCCGAAATCAACATGGCAGTTTGAATTTTACCGGCGGCTTCAGGCTGACGGGCAATGCCGTCCATGGCGTTACCAGCGATGCGGCCAATACCCAGAGCAGCGCCAAGGGTTACAACACCAGCGCCCAGTCCGGCGCCCATGTATGCTAATGCGAGGCTTTCCATAGGTTGTTACTCCGTTTGTTGGATTTGAATTATTTAGAGTTTATTGTTTCTAAAGTATTTTAATGTTCACCATGTACCGCCGAGCCGATGAAGAGCGACGACAGCATGACAAAAATGTACGCCTGCAGGAAGGCGACAAACAGTTCCAGCAGGGAAATGGCAACCGCTCCCACAATGGCGATTGGGGCAATGAACCAACTACCAATCAAGCCTAAGAACACCGTAATGACCGCGTGACCGGCCAGCATGTTGGCGAAGAGTCGGATGCACAGCGCAAAGTGCTTGACTACCACACCGGCTATTTCTATGGGGAAAAGGATCGGGATAACAAACGCCGGGATGCCGTGCGGCACAAAGGACGCCATATACTTGAAAGGTCCGTGAATGACCATGCCAGAAAGAATCATCACCAGCAGTGAAAAGACTGCCAGAGCACCCGTAACGGCGATATTACCGGTCGAAGAAGAACCCCAGGGTATCATTCCCAGCAGGTTTGAGAACAAGACGAAAAAAAAGATCGTCAGGAAATATCCCAGATACCTTTTGCCATATTTTTCGCCCATGTTGGGATAAATCACTTCGTCACGCATGAAGACGATCAAGACTTCCATGAAATTCGCAAAACCGTGGGGAATACCATCGCCTTTTCGCATGGCGCCCTTCAAAGGCATCAGCAGAACGATCAGCAGGATGGCTGCGGTAATCAGCATGATAGTATGCTTGGTGATGGGAAGTTCGAATCCGCCGATAGTCAGCGTAGGCAGATGGAAATCCATGAAGAGAAACTGGTAATGCTGGGTGTCCATCAGGTGGTGCGTGAGCAGACCTAAGACTCCGCCCGCCTCATGTTCTCCAGCTTGTTCCCCACCATGTTCACCGGCAGCAGCATGAGCGTCCGCTTCACCAGGCGATGCGACGCCATGTTCATCGTGACCGGCCTCAGTATCATGCGTCTCAGCCGCAGTGGCAGCGCCATGATCATCTTGTTGAGAGGCAGCGCCGTGTTCGTCGCCGGCAATCGCCAGCGAAGACCATAAAAGAACGGGAATCAGGATCAGGAAGAACCTTAGCGTTCGGTTCCGGTTATCTTGTCTTGACATCGGCGTAATTTCCAAATGCAGGGAAGTATTTCCACGAACAGTGAAATGAAGTATCCTATTAAGAACCCGTAGATGATCGGCTCGTAAGGCAGTTCAAACTGTTTAATCACCAGCCAGAATCCAATACCGGCAACGAAGAGTTTTATGACAAAGGTAATGACATAACGCTTCAATAATTCCTGGGTGCCCCGGGTGCAGCCGGGCAGTAAAATAAAAAGGCCGACAACACCAAGAGCTAAACCGCCAAGAGCACCCCAGAGCCATAATGGTATGCCGGACATCAGTTAGTACCGTAAAGTGACAAAGGACTGAATTGACAAAATAGTGAAATAAATAACATGATAGGTTAAGGATCTTCGCTTTCGCGGGATTTTTTGTCTTCTTCTTTTTCCAGTTGTTTTACCTGCAGGAACAAGCTGTAAAAGCTCCCTCCCACACCCCAGAAAACACCGATTAAAATGAAAACTGGTGTGGTGCCCAACTTTAAATCAACCCAGCGCCCTAAAAAAAATCCCAAAAGAACTGATACGGCTAAGGTCAGTCCCCAGCGTAACGCCAGATCAAAGGCTGGCGGGAGACTGCCTACTCCGAAACCAGTCAAAAAGGGGTACTTCTTTTTGCGCTTGGGAGGATCTGGTGGAGGCATCAGCGGCCTCCTCTGTTATTCAACCGGAACAGGTCTGGACTCCGGCTCCAGGTTAAGCTTCCGCGGCGCTCTGATTTCGCTTTTCCCTGACGTCCCCATCGTGGAGCGTCCGTTGAACGTTGCGCCTTCTATAATCACCAGCTTTGCTGCTTCCAGGTCGCCAGAAAACTTGCTGCCTGTTTCCAGTGTAATCTTGCCGCTGGATTTCAGCGATCCTTCGACAGTCCCGCCGATGATGATATTTTCACCAATCAGGGTCCCGTCAACTTTTCCGGACATGCCGATGGTTATGGTATCCGAGCTTTCCAACTCGCCGTTTAAAGTGCCATCGATGCGAATGGAATGGCTTACTTTGAGCTTACCATCGATGACCGCGTCCTGCCCGATGATCGTGCCCAGTTCCGACCCGTTCCGCCCACCTGATGTTTTAGATAGCTTCACCATTACCTCCTTGCATCAATAGGTGACCAGCATATCAAGAGGGTTAATCGCCACTTCATACAGCCAGATTTCAAAATGCAGATGCGGAGCGCTGGATTGTCCCGTGTTTCCCAGAAGCGCGATGGGCATTCCCCGTTGAACTCGCTGGCGGGGCTCAACGAGAATCACCTGATTGTGCCCGTACATACTGAAGTAACCACTCTGGTGTGACAGAACAACGGTATTGCCGTAACGTGAAGACCAGCCGCTCCAGACCACCAGGCCGCCGGCAGTTGCCTTCACGACAGCGCCCTCTTTAGCAGCGATGTCAACACCGGGGTGCGAGCGGCCCGGGACCACTACATTCCATTCGTATCCACGGCTGATGAAACCATCTACCGGCCATAACGAAGGAATCTCGGCTCCCGGATATATTTCTGAACCAATCGCCGTTGTCGACGTGCTGTGAACTGCCAGGGGGGTATCCGTGACA
Source organism: bacterium (assembly GCA_018812585.1). Taxonomy (GTDB): domain Bacteria; phylum Electryoneota; class B3-LCP; order B3-LCP; family B3-LCP; genus JAHJDJ01. Next base: position 1,751 of record JAHJDJ010000315.1, on the reverse strand, counting down.
AGGTTAGATTCCGGTTGAAAAAGAGCAGAACTCGTATCGGAATGCGCTGCTATAATTGAAGCGAAAACATGATCCTCAGTCGTAGTAATCGCATTCGCCCCCAGTGCATTGCGCACTTGATTCTCAAAATGCTGAAGTTGAGCAACACGGCGCTCCAGCTCCACTAACTGCTGCAGATCTGCACGAAACTGTTCGTTTTCTTCCTGAAGCTGCTGAGTGGTGCCTGTCTGGCGTAGCATCCCCCCCCAAGTGTACACCATCACTGCAAAGACAATTATAAATAAAGTTACTAATATTAACAGGATACGTAAGACAAAGAGCGATATCCTTAACGAATGCGTCGTCCCTTCCGAGTCGGGCACGATCATTAACGTAACTCTTCGCCCTGGCAACTTTCCCCCCTCAATTTGAATCTACAAATTTAAACAAACCGCCCTAATATGTCAATCCCTTTTTGCTCTTTTTTCTTTTAGAAAAATAAGCCGGAAGATCATTTCTAAAACTAATACAGAAGCAACGATTTACGTTTTACTTCAAGTACTGTTTCTCTATCAGAGCTTCAAGGATCTGCACCGCATTGGTGGCGGCGCCTTTGCGGACATTGTCAGATACAATCCAGCAGTCGAGACTGGTTGGATCTTGCGGAAGTTGATACAGGCGGCCGACAAATACGTCATCTTTCCCGACACAGTCATGCGGCGTCGGGTAGACGTCATTGGCGAGGTCATCCATCAACGTGACGCCCTGGGCTGATGCTAAAATTTCCCGCGCACCGACAACATCCACAGGCTCTTTGAACTTCAGATGAACCGCTTCACAGTGGCAATAAGCGACTGGCACTCGAACCGTAAAAGGGTAGACTCGCAGCTCATCAGCCGCTAAAATCTTCCGCGTCTCATGGATCATCTTCCATTCTTCGAAGCATAATCCGTGCGCAGCAGGCTTACCAATAGAGGGAATTACATTGTTAAAAATCGGTTTAACAAATTCAGGCTCGTCAACTGTCTGGCCTGATCTTTCGGCCAATAACTGATTTAATCCCCGCTGACCCGCCCCCGAAACTGACTGGTAGGTCGCAACGACCACTTCTTCTAAATGGTATTGCTTATGCAAGGGTCCTAAAACGACCACCAACTGAATCGTGGAACAGTTGGGATTAGCGATCACTCGAAAATTAGGCATGAGATCGTGATCGTTCACCTCAGGAACCACCAGAGGCACCCCAATCTCCTGACGAAAAGCCGAGCTGTTGTCAATGCAGTAGATCCCTGTGTCGGAGATGCGTGGAACCCACTCACTCGCTACCGAACTGCCCGCTGAAAATAACGCAACCTCCGAGCCTTCCCACTCCCCATCTTCAAGCGTGGAGAGCAGATAAGATCGTCCGTTGAAATGAACCTCGCCGCCCCTGGATTGTGCTGAAGCGATCGGCGCTAATTCCCGACACGGAATCTGCCGCTCTTCTAAAACCCTCAGCATCGTCCTGCCGACCAATCCGGTGGCGCCAACGACAGCAATCTTCAATCCAGTGGATTCACTCATTATTCAGCTTAGTTCGACGCATGGCAAGTTCAGCTTCCCACCAGGCAAGCGCGGTCTTACCAGAAAGTAAATCTTCCGATTCCTCTTCAAATTCGTTGGGATCGACTAACATCAGCCAGCCGATGCCGTAAGGATCTTCCCTGATGATATCGGGATCTTCGTGCAATTCCAGATTGACGTCCAGAATTTCCCCGGAAACGGGGGCGTAG
>JAHJDJ010000314.1 GCA_018812585.1 bacterium | reverse complement strand
TGTCGTCACCCCAGATGAACGCGATCATCTGCTGACAACGCTGAAATCGCATTACAATCTGGATCAGCAGGAAGCTGAAGATCTGCTCGAAGTGGCGGATCAGACCCGCCAGAAAAGCCTCGATCTCTGGTCTTTCACCAACCGCGTCAACGAAGCTCATGGCGAAGCAGAACGCGGTCAGATCATGGAAGAGATCTGGCGCATCATCTACGCGGATGGGACGCTGGACCAGCATGAAGATTACCTGGCGAAAAAGATGGCCAACCTGCTGCGTCTGCGGCATAAGGAAATGATCGACGCCAAGGTGAAGGTCAAGCGGGAATTGGGACTATAGATGCCGTCCCTCATCGACATAAAAAACCTCACCGTGCAGTTCAACGGGACGAGCGTTCTGCAAAACTTTTCGCTGGCGGTTGAAGCCGGTCAGAAGGTGACCATATCGGGTCGTTCCGGGTCGGGGAAATCGACGATTCTGCGCTGTATCCTGGGATTCGTCAATCCCACCTCCGGCGAAGTCAGCATCGATGGAGAAGCTCTGTCCAGCGGCAGCGTCTGGAAGTTGCGCAGGAAATTAGCTTATGTGGCTCAGGAACCGCAATTAGGCGAAGGTACGACTGAGGAGATCATGCAGCAGCCGTTTCAGTACAAGGCCAACTCTCATCTGAAGCAGAATCTTGAGCGGCTGCCGGACTATATGGATCATTTTCATCTGCCGCAGAAGCTCTTGCAGGAGGACGTGGCGGACCTTTCAGGCGGGGAAAAACAGCGCATCGCCATCATCAGCGCGCTGACCTTAGACCGCAAGATTTTCCTGCTGGATGAAGCGACTTCAGCTCTCGATCCCGAGAGCAAGGAGATCGTCATTGATTATTTCTGCAGTAACGACGACCTGACCGTCTTAGCGGTATCTCACGAAAAAGATCTGACCTGCTTCAGCGATCAGGTGATCCGGCTGACGCCCGCCTTTCAGGGAGGTGAACGATGACCACGATCAATATCACCCCTTGGGGTTTGGCGGCCAGTTACCTGCTGCTGCTGTTTCCGTTAGGAGTGATGCTCTGGTACCGCATCCCCATGGTAAAGCGCACGCTGATTGCCGTGTTGCGCATGACGGTGCAGCTGCTTTTCGTGGGGTTGTACCTGCAGGTGGTGTTCGATTTGAACAATTTCTGGCTGAATTCAGCGTGGTTGATCATGATGGTGGCGGTTGCGGATCTGTCGATCCTGCGCAATAGTAATCTGAAGGCAAAAACGCTGATTCTTCCGCTGTTTATCGCCATTCTGTTCGGGACGATCACCCCGACTTTCTTCTTTCTGGGGCCGATTCTGCATCGCCCGCAACTGCTGGACGCGCAATACGCCATCCCCATCGCCGGGATGATCTTAGGAAACTGTCTGCGCGCCGACATTATCGCCATCAACACGTTCTATAAGGGGATTCGCCGCGGTGAGAAGGCTTACCAGCACGCGTTAGGTCAGGGGGCGGTTTTGAAAGAGGCGATTCTCCCCTATCTTAAAGAGGCGTTTCAGTCGGCGTTGTCTCCACTGATTGCAACCATTGCGACGATTGGGCTGGTTTCCCTGCCCGGCATGATGACCGGCGTGATCTTAGGCGGCGCGAATCCGATGACCGCCATCAAGTATCAGATCGCCATCATGACGGCGATTCTGTCGGGCACAGCGATAACAGTATGGCTGGCCATCAAGCTGACAATGCGCAGCAGCTTTACCGCGTATGGGATGCTGGATAAGAGGATTTTTGAAGCGTAGAAAATTCTACGCTTTGAAAATTGCAAATTTCAAAATGCAAATATCAAATTGAAAAGAGTGCTCCGGGAATGATGGTTTTTATTAAATATCTTGAAACTATCGGTAGAACGGTAGCTTGCTTGTGACTATGGTGCTGCCGCTTTAAGTAATTTCTGACCAAATGCAAACATCCCCGGGAATGAATTCCCGGGCTAGGAACCTTCAGTCGGCCATGCGGCCGACGAAAAAAAAATAGAGCGTCCAGCTTTAGCTGGACTGCAGGAATGTAGCCCGGAAATTCATTTCCGGGTGTTAGAATGTATTACTAAACATGCATACTTACATCACCTGGGTTCAAGGGAACCCGTTGACTTCGGCGGCGATACAGTTTGCCATTTTAGGGACGCTGGGAGAACTGCTGCTCTTCTGGCTGAAGGGGAAAAAGCTGGCATTACCGTGCAAATTCTGGCAACTGCTGGGTAAGGTCCTGGCGTGGGCTCTGCTGGGGATCGTCATCAAGTACGGCTTCACCGGCATGAAAGGGTTTACGCAGGCGCTATTGGATCACGATCTGCTGCCGGCGTTCATGGCGACGGGGATCGGCTGGGCGTTGGCGGTGTCCGTGCTGACCAACCTCTTTTTCGGGCCGCAGATGATGTTCTTTCACCGGCTGGAAGACAACCTCATTTTACGGGAATGGAACCTGGCCGGACTGCCGCGCGCCTGGTGGACGCTGATCTGGTTCTGGATACCGGCTCACACGGTGACCTTCAGCTTACCCACCGACTACCAGATCGGCTTAGCGGCAGTCTGGTCGGTGGTTTTGGGAATGGTGACGGGGTGGGCGAAGAAGACGTAATTGGAGAATGGAGAATGAAGAAGGGGAGAAGGGGGAATTGGGGGGTATAAATCTAAATTTTATAGTGACTTTTCCATTGTCTTCTTGGTTTAGAAATTATACCTTTTAAATACTGATTCAAAGGCATCATTTTTTTTCCGGGTCTTTCTATTAAACCCTTCTTGTCAATACGTGATGAGATATCCGCATAGCATTTGGCAAAAAAGGTTTTAACGAAGTCAGGGTAAGAAGTCTTTATTCCATTTTCAATCTCTAAAAATTTTCTAATACAAAAAACAACTAAATCAGAAATTTGAATCATTGGATTTTCACGAGAATCAACTGGATAGCTAAACTCAACGATCCATTTTACACGATGAGTAGTAGAACATAAAAATCTCCGGTGTTTCCCGTCAGACCCTATTGGACCAAAACGGGTAAAAAGCTAAGGTGTGATTTTAGTGTTGCTTTAACACGGAAAAAGTGTTAGTGTTAAGGGTGACTGTGAAGTCCAGGCTTCCCCCATGGGGGAAGCGGCAATAGCAAAAGGAGTCACCCATGC
>JAHJDJ010000313.1 GCA_018812585.1 bacterium | reverse complement strand
TAAAGTGATTGAAGCGGCACATAAAACGTTGGACGAATGGGGATTCGGATTGTCATCGGTGCGGTTTATCTGCGGCACGCAGGAGATTCACAAGCAACTGGAACGCAAAATTGCCGACTTTCTGCAGCAGGACGATGCCATCCTCTATGCCGCCTGCTTTGACGCCAATGGTGGCGTCTTCGAGCCTTTTCTGAATCAGGATTGCGCCATCATCACCGACGCGTTGAATCACGCTTCCATTATCGATGGCATCCGTTTGACGAAGGCACAGCGCTATATCTATCAGCACGCGGACATGGACGACCTGGAAGCGAAACTGAAGCAATCGCAGTCAGCGAAATTCCGCATGGTCGCCACTGACGGCGTTTTTTCCATGGACGGCGATTACGCCAAGCTGCGGGAAATCTGCGACCTGGCAGAAAAGTACGACGCACTGGTTATGGTGGATGATTCACATGCCACCGGTTTTGTGGGTAAAACCGGGCGGGGCACTCCTGAATATTGCGGCGTCGAAGACCGCGTCGATCTGATTACGACGACCTTCGGAAAGGCTCTGGGAGGCGCTTCAGGAGGAGCCACCATTGCGCATAAAGAGATGATTGAATTACTCCGTCAGCGCAGCCGGCCCTATCTGTTCTCCAATACGTTGGCTCCAGCGGTTGCAGGCGCGACTATCGCGGTGCTGGATCTGCTCTCTGAATCAACCGAACTGCGCGATAAACTGGAAACCAACACGCAGTACTTTCGTAAGGGGATAACCAGTTTAGGATTCGATATCAGGCCCGGGGTCCACCCTATCGTGCCGATTATGCTGTATGACGCCAAGCCCGCCGTGGAACTGGCATCGAAACTGCTGCAAGAAGACATTTATGTCATCGCCTTCTCCTTCCCAGTGGTGCCGAAGGGTCAGGCTCGGATTCGCGTGCAGATTTCAGCCGCGCACGAAAAGGATCACCTGGATCGCGCTATCTCGGCATTTGGGAAGGTTGGGAAAGAGTTGGGGTTGATATAGGTGGATAGCGCCAACCCCTCGGGAATCAATTCCCGAGCTACAAACCTTCTGTGGATTGAAATCCACGTTTAACAGTATACGCAAATAATAGTGAAATCAAAACAATATATCAACCTGGAGTACCCATGAAACGCTTGAGTATTGTCCTGATTGCAGTGATGCTGGTCTTTGGAATGGTCTGGGCGGCAGATGACCCTGTTCCCGGCGCGATCAGCCAAGATTTAATCGAAAAGATGATGGCAATGTCCGAGGATGACGTGCAGATTCAGCGGCTTAAAGATGCCGTGTTGAATAACACTCTACCCGAAATTGCAGTCAACAAACAGGTGCTGAAAGATCATAATCCATATTTTTCGCACGAAATTAAGACGGGATCAATCACGGATCAGAAGTCGACAGGCCGGTGCTGGTTGTACGCCGGACTGAATATCCTGCGGCCCACGGTCATAGACGAGATCGACGATAAGAGCTTTGAATTTTCGCAGAATTATCTCTTCTTCTGGGATAAAATCGAGAAGGCGAATACCTTCCTGGAGAAGGTCATAGAGCGGCGCAAGTTGGACGTCCGGTCTGAAGAATTTCAGCACATCTTAGGAGATCCCGCCTCAGACGGCGGCTGGTGGGAATATTACATCTATCTGGTCGATAAATACGGCGTCGTGCCCATGAGCGCCATGCCTGAAACTGAAAGCACGAAGAGTTCGCGCTATCTGGATGAAATCCTCTATGAGCGACTGCGTGAAATGGGCGCCACACTGAAAGAGATATCGGACAGCGGCAGTTCTGAGGCGAAACTGCGTCAGCGCAAGGAAGAGTTTCTGTTGGAAATCTACACGATCACAGGTTACCACCTGGGAACGCCTCCTGCCGAGTTTACTTTCCGCTACAAATCATCCATCGAAGAAGATGAGAAGGCGGCAAAACTGGTCGACGTCTTGAAAGCGGTGTCTGCCGGTAAAACCGACTTTGAAGATACCGAAGCGTTGAAAGAGATGGCTGAGGACAAGGCGAGCGTCTATGAGACCTTTACGCCTCAATCATTCAAAGAGAAATACGTTTCTGCGGTGCTGGAAGATTATGTCGTGCTGGGCAACGATCCATCCCGACCTTTCCTGAAGCGTTACGTGATTGAAAACGATCGCAACGTATTCGACAAAGAGTGGTCGGGCTTTGTCAATGTCAGCGTAGCGGATATGAAGCTGGCGACTCTGCAGTCTATCCTGAACGACGAACCGGTATGGTTTGGCGCTGATATCGGCAAGCAGCGCGATACCAAGTCGGGTATTCTGCATGCGGATTTGTACAAGTATTACGACATTTACGGCATCGAAAAGAAGTTCGGCAAAGCTGAGCGCATGCTTTACCAGACCGAAGCGACGAATCACGCCATGGTCTTCTGCGGTGTGGATCTGATTGACGATAAGCCACTAAAATGGAAGGTCGAGAACAGTTGGGGCAACGACGCTGGCGATGGCGGCTTCTTCTTCATGTACGATAACTGGTTCGACGAGTACGTCATTCAGTCGATCATCCATAAAAAATATCTACCGGAACGTATCCTGAAGGTGCTGGATACCGAAGCGGAAGTGATCGAAGAATGGGAGTTCATCGCCAAGAATTGGATGATGAAGTAGCTTTTGGCAGTTAGCTGATGGCTATTAGCTGTTAACAGTCAATAATGCAGCGAACGAACTCAAAATGAACTTGTATCAGGTCATTTTCGGTTAAAACGGATTTGGCCTGATACTGCTTTTATCCTCCAGACTGGATTGCAGACCGGCAAATTTTTCAAAACTAATCTTGACATTATTGTCCGTGTTGCTTATCTTACTTCCATTCACATCAAAGGTCGATCATGGCAGAATTAGAAAAACTGAAGCGGGCTTCGGTGCCCGAATTGAATCAGATTCTGGGAATTCCATTTAAGGTATTGGATGATGGCTTTGTGCGAGTCATCGATTATATGGGGACGGATGCATCCATCGTTCAAGCTGCCCGTGTCTCTTACGGTAAAGGCACCAAAAAGGTGCGCCAGGACCGGGAACTGATCCGTTATCTGATGCGTCATTGGCACACATCGCCTTTTGAGATGTGCGAAATCAAGCTGCACGTCCGAGTACCGATGGACACGTGGCGTCAGTGGATCCGGCATCGCACAGCCAGTGTCAATGAATACTCCACGCGCTATTCCGTCGCCATCGATTCGCAGCAGATGACAAAACCGAAAGAGTGGCGTGTGCAGGGGATTGAAAACCGGCAGGGGAGCGCAGGATTCATTGATGCAGCGTTGGGAAAAGAGCTGACAGAACAGGAAAAAAATCTGCAGAGACTAAGCCGAGAAGTGTATGAATTCCGTTTGGAATCAGCGGTAGCGCGAGAGCAAGCCAGAAAAGATCTGCCGCTTTCCACTTATACTGAAGCCTATTGGAAGATCGATCTCCACAATCTGCTGCATTTCCTGCGCTTGCGTATGGACGATAAGGCTCAGTTGGAAATTCGCAGTTTTGCCCTGGTCATCGGTCATGAGATCGTGGCGCGCTGGTGTCCGCTTATCTGGGAGTCATTCCTCGATTACCGCATGGAAAGCCTGAATCTATCCACGCGGGAAGTGAACATCCTGCGAGAATGTCTGGCTGGAAATGATGAGAAAGCAGTCGAGATGGCGTTGGAATTGGGTCTGCTTAAACGAGAGAAGGATGAGTTTAAGACAACTCTCGAGTTACGCGAGTTGGAAACCAAATTGAAGCGCATGGGAGTAGTCACACCGTGGAGATAACTTTCTAGAATTTCGATCATCAGTTAAGTAGCCGTGGATGAATGATTCACGGCTTTTTTTAATATTCCGCTTCTCCGGGGGTATAAAACCCCCGGCTACTAACATGGAAATTGATGGAGTAACTAGTAGAATTCAATTTAAACTGCTAAATAAGGAGTTAACTTATTTCAGAGACTGAATGGCTCTCAAACGCTTTTGGGCGGCGTTGTTTCCGGGATCAAGTTCGAGGACGCGTTTAAATGAGGCTTCAGCTTGCGACAAGGAATCGGCGGCCAGATAAAAGAGGCCCTGGTTGTAGTGTGCCATGGGATTTTGGGGATCAGCTTTGACCAGGCGTTGATTGACAGCGATAGCTGCTGGTATCTGTTTTTCTATGAAGAGAGCTTTGGCCCAACGATTCAGCAGTTTCAAATCGGAGGCGCCATACTGGTCAGCCAGTTCGTAGAGTTCGATGGCGGGAGGGTATTTTTCGGTATCGAAAAAAATATCGCCTAATTCGGCATAGGCAGCTCCGAAAGTCGTGTCGATCTGAAGGGCAATCTGCAGATTGGCGACGGCCTGATCCAATTGGCCCGCGCCGTGCTGCAGCCGCGCCAGGTTCAGACGGGCGTTTTTAAGGTACGGATCATGGCGCAGCGCCTGTTCAAAGTAGCTCATGGCTGCAGCCGTTCTGCCTGAATTGATGGCCGCCACTCCAGCGCTGTTAGCCGCACGAACGGCTGTGGAGTCAAGATCGAGAGCCTGCTGGAAGGATGCCAGAGCTTTTTCGTGTTCACCTTGATCCAGATATTTGGTTCCCAGGGCAATGACAGCTTCTAAGTGGTCGCCTGTTTTTTTGATTCCGGGATTCAGGTTCAGCAGAACCAGACCGGCAAGCAAAGCGATTCCGGGGATTATCAGCTTATTGAACGACTTGGCTTTAACCTGTAAGAGAGCTGCGTTGACACCGGCAGCGCTCCAGACGGCAAAAATGGGCACCAGAGGCAGGCGATAGCGGGCAGTCACAAAATACAGTACGATGGAGAGCGCATAGGCAAGCTGGAAGAGCAGCAGATGGGATTCCTGAGCCCATCGGAAACAGAGCAGGAACCCAAACAGCGCCAGAGGCACTAAAAGTCCGTAAGGGAATTTCAACCATCCATTCCACAACAGCATGGAGAGCAAAACCGATGATTTGCGTTCGTAGTAGATATCTTCCGTATCGCTGATTTCGTAGCCGGAGAACAGGTATTTGATCTTCTTTCCAAACAGTTGCAGCCATTTACCCGGCTTTGCAGACATTTCAGCGAAACCGCGTCCAAACCAGTAACTGCTGATCTGTGAAGGCTGCAGTGATTCGCCCGATTCTTTTTCAGCGATTTGATCGGTTTGTGTCTTACCCTCTCCCCACCAGTCTCTCGAAGTCCCCGGCACCCAGCCGGTGAATCCGGTGGATTCCGCGTTGTTGCCCATATAGAAGGCCACCCCACCCTGCGATGAAATCAACACCAAATCACCTGAAACGGCATAGTTCCTGATGGTTACAGGCAGGATGACGATTAATAATCCTGACAGGAAAAGCGTGATACGCAGAGTTCTAGTCTTCTGGAAGAAAAACATCCATCCGAGGAAGAAAGGAATGAAAATGATGATATTCGGCCGGGCGAGAGCGGCTAATCCCAGCAGGACTCCGGTTAAAATGAAATTGCGGGTAGAGGGCTTATCTCTCAGTGTATCGATAAAGTACACTGATATCGTTAATAGAAAGATGGAGAGAGT
>JAHJDJ010000312.1 GCA_018812585.1 bacterium | reverse complement strand
CGGGGGGATTTATCTGGTCAACAACGGTCTCATGAAGGGCGACGAGGGGCGCGTCAAGAAGGGTTGGGAAATCGTTCTGCGTAACGTCAAGCGCATCCGCAGCATGGTTCTGGATATTTTGTACTATGCCAAAGACCGCGAACCGAACTGGGAAATGCTGAACAGCGCTGAAATCGTTGAAGACGTGTTAAACGTCATCGAATCAAAAACACAGGAACTTAACGTTCAGATTGATAAAAATCTTAACGATTCAGTGGGTGAGTTTGAAGCTGATCCTAAAGCCATCCGCACACTGCTGGTGAATCTGATCGAAAACTCCCTCGACGCCTGTCGGTTGGACAACAAGAAGGAGCATCACCAGATCAAGCTCAGTTTGAAAGGCGATCTGGACCATATCCGTTTCGAGATCGAGGACAATGGCATCGGTATGGATCGGGAGACGCGTGAAAAAGCGTTCAGCCTGTTCTTCTCATCCAAGGGAACCGAGGGCACCGGATTGGGACTGTTCATTTCCAATAAAATAGCTCAAGCACACGGTGGGTCGATTACGTTAGAATCGGAAGAGGGTCAGGGAACCAGATTCATCGTGTCCCTGCCGCGTAACCGTCCCATGGAAGATGAACCTGATAGCACAAAAGCTTTGAAGCCCCCGGGACCATAGTACTGCGGGCTTTTTTCTGGTGTGGAGGCTTTACCGGGGAAATTACCAGGAGTTAAGAAATGTCAGAACAGAAAACGATTTTGATCATCGATGATGAGCCGGATACGCAAACCTACTTCGCATCCGTATTAGAAGATAATGGCTACAAAGTTATCATCGCGGGTGATGGCCGGGATGGATTAGCCAAAATCAAAGAGTCAATGCCCAGTTTGATAACTCTGGATATCTCTATGCCGGAAAAATCGGGTGTGGGGTTGTATCGGGAATTACGCGCGAGTGAGGCGTTCGCCAAGATACCGGTCATCATTATCACCGGTGTTTCTGATGACTTCCGGCAATTCATTTCAACTCGCAGCCAGGTTCCGCCGCCGGAAGGGTATCTGTCGAAACCGATCGATCCAGATGAACTGCTGTCACTGGTCAGTCAACTGACTGCATAAATAGAATAACTATTAAAGCCCAAGCCTGAGTCGTTAATAAATGGCTCAGTTTTTTTTATGGGTTGTCCGCAGGCTCCACATAGTCAGATTCAACGTCTCCATGCTTGAGGAAGTGAATCACTGTTACTTTTCCGAAAATGAGCGTCTGGGTCGGAAGATATCCCGCCGTGCTCAGTTCCACCGGCAGGTTTTCTGCAAAGATCCATTTCGGTCTGATTCGACCTGTTAGAACGTCCTCGTTGAAGAACAGATCAGCATTGTTCAAGGTAAGCAGCCAGATGCCACTTGGCAGTGGATCCAGATCATGCAGATTTCGGATCTGTTGTCCTGGCTGCAGATACTGGCGGCCGTTGTAAGCGGCGATTTCTTCTTTGGAATAAATGTGTTCAGAAAACTTGAATTGGTGATAGTAGAGGGAGGCATAATAAGAACATTTTCTAAGGAAGGGATTAGAGTAGTGAATGATGACTTCATCTGGTTTTAAATTCTCTGAAATGGCACTATTGGCTTTGGATAGGTTATGTCCTTCACCCGGTTTTGAATAAGGCGCAGGCCGCACGAAGCCGTCACCACTGTGCGCATAGTAAAAATCGGAATAAAAATATCCCAAAGAGCCTGTTAATATGAGAAATATGATCCCGATCCCCAGCGTTTTCACCAACTTATTACCTAAACTGTAGAACCCCGCAAGAGTTAATCCAATGTAAATCGGTTGTACATAGAGCAGGTATCGTTCGTGAAAAAACGATTGTCCTGCTTTAGAAATGATGGTCATTATGAGGATTGCAATGGTGAAGATGATCATCATGTAGCGCAAATAGCGCTGTGATGCAAGCTTTGACAGGGAAAGGAGAAATCCGGCAATTAATGGCAAATTAAGGAGAATACTCAACAAAAAATGATCGCGAAAGTCACTGCCAGTGCCAAAGAAAAACCAGATGCGGATATAATCGGTCCAGTGGTGTGAACTCGTCCAAAAGGCTTCCTGAACATCAGAGAATCGTTGTAATAGAGGTACCATCCAGATTATTATGCCGGCGACATAGGGGAGATGGGCAGCGAAGGGACGCCAGTATTTTTTTATCTCCAGACAGTTATGCAACAGCAGTACAATGAACTGACCGGCAAAGAGAAAGGGCATGAAAAGGTACACATAAAACCCTAATAAATTCGTTAATGCCGTCAAAAACCAATACTTCCAGGCGTTAGTCTTCAGCGCCTTGATGAACATCAACAGCGACAGGCAGGCAAAGAAGGGTTGAATGTTGAACATGCGCACAAACTGCGAATAAAATATCAACCCCACCGAGATTGAGGTGGCCAGTCCCAGGAGCCAGCCTAATTTGCGATCACCTAACTCGCGGCCTAACAAATATGCTGCCGGAGGTGTCAATGACCCCATAATTGCGCCGAAAAGACGATACCAGCTATCGCTCTGGTTGAATGACATCCAGAATTTAACCAGCCAGGGATAGAGTGGCGGGTTATTATCCAGCTTGCACACCTCCCAGATACCTGTAAAGGTGTGGTTCGCCTGGAAAAGCAGAATTACCTCATCGAAATTCAGATCAAGATCGAAGAGGCGGATCAACCTGAAAATAAATGCAGCTAAAAACAGAGCAATCAGCGCCAGCAGGTCGGGATTTAATCTGTTTTTTGACGCCTCATTCATGGGGAGATTCGACATTATGATCGACTGCGTAGTGGATTGCGGTCACCTGGCCAAAGCGAATCGTATCAAACCCGACATAATGATTCGCATAGATTTCTGCTGGAAGGTTTTCATCCTGCACCCAGGTCCAGCCGCGGATGCGCCCGCCTAAATAGTTCTTATCGAAGACAGCTTCCAATGAATCCAGGGAGACCACCCATATTCCTGTCGGTTGGAAGTTAAGATCATCAAGACTTCTCAACCATTCGTCTCTTTCCATGTATTGACCACCGAAATGATCGGGGATTGCTTTTGCGGAATAGATATATTCCGGCAGATCATTTTGCTTGTAGTAAACTGATGAAAAGAAAGTGAACGATCTTTTTTCCGGGTGAGCATAATGCAGGATGACGTCGTTATCACCGGAATTTTCACTGATGTAGGTAACTAATTTTTTTATAGCATGCCCATCACTTGCGCGCGCACCGGTTTCCGACACCGGGAAGAAATAGTGTTGATGGTATTCGAGGTAACTTCCATAATAATAGCCAACAGAAACTAACAGGCTGATGCTAGTCAGCACCAATCCTGCTCTTCTAATAATCCCTGATTGTAGCGACATCCAGCCCCAGTACACCATGGCCAGGTAGCTGGGAATGAGGAACATGAAATAGCGCTTGAAGAAAATATTCTGACCCTTTAGCGAGAGCACAAATACCGTGATAATGACTCCGGCGAAAATCAGATAGGCTGCCCTCGTGGCATCCTGCTTCCAGAACTTCTTCAGACCAATGCCAACACCTAAAAGGAACGGGATATTTACGAGTGCAGCAAGCTTGTAGCGGTCAAAGAAATCGGTGCCTGATCCCAACGAGTACCAGACTTCTCCGACATGAGTGTAAGAAACCGGTTTCAGCCAGAAGGATTCCTGCAGGTTCTGGTAGCGGCTAAAAAGAGGAATGACCCATATCGTCACCAGTATAACCGTGGGGATATGGGTGATAATCGCTCGTATCAGGGTGGTGCGCCAATTTTTATTCGCTATCAGCAGAACGATGGCTTCCATCATGATCATGAAAAGCATGAATACAAACAGATAAAAGCCGAACAGGTTTGCTACTGCCATCAATATCCAGTATTTCCACTGGTTGGTGCGCAGTCCCATAATCAGACCAATGAATGACAGACAGGCGAAAAAGGGGAACAGCGTGTACATCCTGATCATCTGAGAATAGTAAATCAGTGGCGCAGATACCACACAAGCAACTCCGATCAGGATGCCGAAATTACGACCGCTTACGACTTTGCCGAGCAAATATGCTGCAGGTGGTGTGAGAGCTCCCAGCAGCGTGCAGAAAACGCGCAGCGATAATTCACCCGGGAATAAACTGTTCCAGGCTTTCAGCATCCAGGGGAGAAGGGGGGGAAAATTATCCGTCTGACAGAAAGACCAGATTTCGATATATGACTTTTCGATCATACGAAGGAGAACGACTTCATCCAGCCAGACGTCCAGGTCAAAAAGCCTGATTAAACGCAGGATAAGGGCAAAGATACCCAGCGAGATCATGATGGGGAGGTCACGTTTCGTGAAGATTTGTCGTGAGATTTGTTTCTGCAATATTATACCCTTAGATGAAAGCGCAGCTACCTGCTGATGTCACCTTCAGCTCTTAATGATCGTTAAGAACTGGTTTTGTGCGGGTGAAATAAAGCGCTGAAAGGCTGCCATCCCTGATAATTTCTTCGAAGTGGTAGTTATATCTGCTCAACTCTTCAGGGAGATTTCCTGTTTCCAGCCATTTGTCGAGCTTTGAAAGCGGTACAGTGTCTTGCTCGTCAGACTTATATATTATTTTGGGATCGTTCAGAGTGACTACCCAGATTCCATGTGGAATTTGATCTAACGAATTCAAGGTTGATATTTGTTCGCCAGGCTGGATATATTGCCTACCTACGCAGTAGGAGACGTCATCTGCCGTAAATAAATATTCGGGGAAAGTCCTGTGATGAAAGTAAATAGAGGTGAAGAATGTGAAGGAGCGCAGGAAGGGCCCTCCGAAATGAATGATAATCTCATCTGGCTGCAGGCGTTCTTGTAGAGTATCAGCCATCCTGGAATAGCAGTTTCCATCATCGTCTTCAGTATGTTTAAATACGCCATGATGTCGAAAGTCGTCGTTGGCACTCAGGAAATGACTGTAATAATATCCTGAGGATATAGAGAGGGATGCGAACACGGCGATGATTCCGATTTTACGCCAGGTCGAATTCTTCAGAAGTATCCACCCTCGTAGACCGAGAACTAAGTAGAGGGGCGTCAGGAATAACATGTATCTGCCATCAAGTACCGGGACTTTAATCACAGAAACCATCGAAACGAAAAAAATCGGCAAAACTAGAAGTGTGATCGTAGCGACTGTTGTTTTTTCTTTCTTCAGAGTGCGAAATGAGAGAATAAAACCAATAATAAGTGGAAGGTTGATGACCAAAGCTATTCCCAGATTATTGTAAAAAACAGATCCAGAGCCAAGGAACATCCACATTCGTATAAAGTCGCCGTAGAGGTTTTGCGACGCTAAGTAGGACTGCGCTACATTTGAGCGGTCAATAAGCACTGCAAACCAGAATGACATGAGGATAAAAGTTGGAATGTGCGCGATCAGCGGAGGTAGAATTTTCTTCAGATTGCTGCGATAAATCCAAGCTAAGATGAGGAATTCAGTGATGATTATGAATAAGCCGAAGAGGAAGGCATAGAAGGCAGCGAGATTTGCCAATGCGGTAATGAACCAGTAACTGGGTTTTTCAGTTTTAATCGCGCGAAGAAAGAACAGATAGGAGATTGTACTTGCCACCACGAACAGTCCATACATCCGGACGACCTGCGAATAATACAGCAGGGGCAGGGATATCGCGCAACAAATCCCTAATAAAACTCCCAGCTTTCTGTCCTGTATTTCTCGTCCCAGAAAATAGGAGATCGGGGGGAGTAATGCTCCGATTAAAGCTGCTAATAATCTGTAGCTTGAGTCGGAGGAAGCGATATAACTCCAAAGCTTCACGATCCAGGGGAAAAGAGGCGGAAAGTTTTCATTCTGGTTAAATCGCCAGATTTCAGCAAGCGAGAGGTCTGTCTGCAACAACACTGCGATTTCATCGAACCAGACGTCCAGGCGAAATAATCCGATGTAACGAAGGACGAAGGCCAGCAGGAATAGTCCTCCACCAGCGATCAAACTGAATCGTAAGTTATTGGTTTCTGATGTCAACAGTGTAATGTCCTTGTTGAAGTGCGCATTTAATGCAGTCTAAATATTGGTTTCACAAATCCAAATTGGTCTCGTCATTTCCTTAAAATTGCTTTGCTCAGCAATTTGATAAACTGGAAACGGAATAGAAGCAGCCAGTGTTTCTGACACGGAAAGCGGCAGTCCTCACCGAAGCGACCTCAATATACTATTTTTTGGGCGGATTTTCAATGACAAATTCAGATCTCTTGATTGGTCGCGGCGCAGCACTTCGAGGGCGACTGCAATTATATTTGCTGCACTCTCCCATTATGGGAAGCATCTTGTCAGCCGGCCCGTTTTCAAAGCAACACTAAAATCACACTACACCCTTTTGGTCTGATAAAGTATCACGGGGCAGGTATCGTGCTGAAAAGGCGATTGAGAATGGTGAGTTCAGATAATTCCAATAAGAAATAGCCGATGAGAAAATCATCGGCTATTTCGACTAATTTACCTGTCGGGGCGACTGGATTTGAACCAGCGACCACATGACCCCCAGTCATGTGCGCTACCAGGCTGCGCTACGCCCCGAAATCATCAGGCATAAACCCTGAATCAAGACTTGTTAATATATAATCCTGATCAAGGTTTTGCAAGTCTTTTTTCTGATTTAGCTCAAATTGCGATCAGGTTGTGTATTTACTGCCCTTGCGCCATCCAAGTAATTGCAGCTTATAAAACGCATTCGGAGCCAGCGCGAAAAGATATTTGAAGATCTTAAATGAGAAAGGCTCTTCGTAAGTCCCCACCCATTCATCCCCGCTGATCCAATTGGCGATCTTCTCTACGACTTCCGGTCCTTCAGGCGCTCCTTCAACACGCTTGGCGCGAATCTTATACCCCTTCTCATTCAAACGATTTATCGGCGCCCAGGCCAGCGGTCCTTTGATAGCGCCGGGGCGGTAAAGCCGCATTCGCACGTTACGGTTGGCGTGATGCACGATAGGCCCAACGCCGCTGTAGAAATAGTGCACGGCAATCTTTGACGCATGGTACACCGGCCCGAAGCAGGAAGGACTGCCGTCGGCAATCGATCCGATGGCAACGACGTCAAGCCGCCTGTTCAGCTTCATATCTGCAGCAGCCAAACCGACCAGGGCGGGGAAACGGTAATTGACGGTCGTAATCGCCTCAAATTGATCGACCAAGGGAACGCCTTCAGCGCCCACCTCAGTTTCGATCTGTCCGGCATTGACGATGATCAAATCCGGGTCATATTTCAGCAGACTCCTGGCATCTGCTTCGCTTTTTTGCTGATTCGTGCAGAGTTCACTGAAGTAATCTCCCTCGAGGTTATTTTGTCGGGATACTCCGACGACCTTCCAACCCTGCTGCAGGTAATACTTACCCAGAGCGGATCCTAAAACACCGGAAATACCGGTAATAACGACTGTTTTCATAGGACTTCTTTGATGATATGATCTGAAACTCTTAGTGAATTTGCGATAATGGTCAATGCCGGACCGACTCCCAAGGAAGTGGGCATGAAACTACCATCGATGACGTACAGATTTTCGACACCATGCAAGCGGCAATTGGGATCAAGTACGCTCTTTTCCGGATCATTGCCGAAGCGGCAGGTTCCCACCTGATGTGCAGTATGCAGATCGTCCTTTTCGGCCGTCGCCCCGGCGACAATCACTGCGCCAGCCTTCTTTAGGAATTTCTGCAGCCGTTTAAGGATGAAGCGAGCCCGGAAAATGTCGTACGAATGAAATCGGTGTGTCAAACGCATCTGGCCATCCCTTGCGACGGAGACACGATTATCGCGGCGGGGAAGATCTTCGACCGCGCCGGCGAAAGCCATCGAACGCGCATGCAAGAATTTCGCGGCTGATAAAGGCACAGGAAATGGCGCTTCAGATTTGATACTCAAGGGTCCGGGGATGGGTAGAGCCTGAAAGTATCCCAATTTATGCTCAAAGGATGGAGTCCCGAAGTAATCGTCCGTCCATCCCAGTTGCTTGATAAATCTTTCCGCAGCGCTGGTGGGGCGCTTGAAGAAACCTACAGCGAGAGCTCCGGCATGATACATATAATTGCGGCCTAACTCATCGCTTCTATCTTTGATACCTGATCGTTGTAATAAGTGAGGCGAAGAGACCGCGCCCGCGGAAAGAATGTAGAGTTTCGCCGTAATCTCGACTTTTTCTCTCGTCTGACTGCGCAAGACCTGCAAAGACTGAACCTGGCCATTTTCACCGAGTTGCAGCTGCAGTGCTTCTGTCTCAGTCCAGATCTCAGCGCCATGCTTTTCAATTGCAGGTCTGATGCAGCATTTCCAGGAGGAAGCGCGTGACTCATTAGGACAGCCATATCCTGGACATGTTGGGCAGCGGAGACAGATATTCCAGTCGATACCTAAGGGCAGGTGAAAAGGTTGAATCCCTTGATCTATTAATGATTGCGATAATCTCTGGTTGATCGGTTCGAGGTTTGGGGGAAGCTGACTATAAGGGATTTCTCTGCTGGCGATATGAGGCGGCGCTGCCTGATGATTTCCAGCGACATGATACAAATCTTCGGCCTGATCATAGTAGGGACGCAGAGTTTCATAATCGATGGGCCAGTCACACAGATAGTCAGGAAGATGCTTGCTGTAGTGTTTCCCGGGGTGAAAATCGTCTGGACTGGGGCGCAGCAGCGCCGCGCCGTAGATCGAAGTACCACCTCCCACGATACCGCTGACAAAAAGCCGTGCGTTTCGCCCGTTGATTTCAATCTGCCTGTCATCGTGAGCGATGCGCTCGATCAGCATACTTTTTTCATTCTGACCGATTTCAGGATCTGTAAAAAGCCGGCCGCGCTCGATAATCAGGACTCGCTTACCAGCTTTGGCTAATTGAAGTGCAACGCTGCCGCCGCCAGCTCCGGAACCGACTATGATGACGTCATAATCCATGCTTATTTGGAGATTAAAAGTCGGTTCAAGTTCATTTTGGTTAGTCAGCCTGTTGGGAATCCAAAACGGGTAATTCCAGACGCAGGAGATCTTTCATGACGACTTCCCAACCTGAGATCGCCGTCGCGTGCTGACGTGCTCGTTTTCTCATCGTATGATACTTCTCAGCGTCACCTTTGACCAGCTCGTCAAGCTGAATGATCTTTTCGACCCAGGGCTTCAGTTTCAGCGCTGGCAATACGAAACCGGTTTCCCCGTCGATGATGATATCCTGAGGTCCACCCACGTTTGATACGATGGTTGGGAGTTCACAGCTCTGGGCTTCCAGCACGACCATTCCGTAGGTGTCCGTTGTGCTGGGGAAAACAAAAAAATCTGCCTGCGAGTAAACGCAGGGAAGTTTTAAATAGGGCAGTCTGCCCGTGAACACAACTCGCCTATTGCCGCCC
The DNA here is from genome assembly GCA_018812585.1 of bacterium. Lineage (GTDB taxonomy): Bacteria > Electryoneota > B3-LCP > B3-LCP > B3-LCP > JAHJDJ01. The sequence continues at coordinate 35,122 of JAHJDJ010000312.1, read as the reverse complement.
AGCGTCTCTTTCATCTCGTTCAAGTAAGGTCCGTCGCCCGCCACGATGAGATTAATATTTGAGCAAGTTTTCCGCAACTCCTGGTATAAGTCGACCAGGAATTCGAGGTTTTTATCCTTGGATACCCGGCCGGCATATAACAGATTCAAGCCTTCAGGCAGCTTCAGTTTGAGGTCATCCTGACCATTCGGCGGTCGAAAGGAGAAGACGTCATGATCGATCTGTCTTGGAAAGACCTTCATCTTCTTGGGATCGAGACCGCGTTCTGCAAGAATATCGATATAACTTTGGGTTGGCACGCGAATCTCATCCATGATGGTATAAAACCACTTCGTTGAGGCTTCGACCATCTTCAGCGATGAATCGTCTGTCGTGATTTCGCTTAATTCGGCTGTATAGTCTGTGTGGTAGATGCCCACCATGGGAATAGAGAGTAACTTCGCCGCCAGAATACCGAAGAATCCAACGGGGCCCGGCGTCGAGATGAAGATTTCGTCCGGTTCAAAATCCTGAATCGCTTTTAATGATTTCAACAGCGACGGCACCTTCATGGTATAGGTTGAATAGTAGGGCAGCGGGAAAGTGCTGATGGAGGGCAGATTGATGATCGTCGGAGGAAGATCATCTGTTATTTCATCGGGAAGCAGGGATGATACGATGCGAACGTCCAGTTTTTTATGATAAAACTGCCAGCCTAATTGCTTCAATGTGACCGACGGCCCGTTTAAATCGTTCAGGGTATCGGTAAACCACAATATCTTGCGCGTCGGCTGCGTCGGTGTTTTAGCATTGAGCTTTTTCAGCAATTGCTGGTTACTGTTCAAATGCCTGAAACTGCTGAAGAAAGGCACCAGCAGGAAAAGTCCCGGCAGAGCTGAAGAAATCTTTCCCAGGATCGTGAATGGATCGCCTTCTTTCATGTCGGTCAAGCTCGTGTCAATTAAATTGACGAGAACTTCATCGACAATATCGGCAATGCGGTCGTATAGCAGATCCAGGTTCTCTTCAATAGAGGAGATTTTGTTGGCGTTGATCTCTTCGACCAGCTCGGCAATACTGCGCTGGTAATTATTGGAAGGATCAGCCTTCAGCAAAGCCAGGTCGAAGCGATCCTTCAGAGATACCCGGCGTTCTCCAAAAATCAGATCCATGAAATTCGTAAGCGGGATTGAGCTGATGAGCCGTTTCCCCTTACTGGTGGAAAATTCATGCGCGGTTTTATAGATCGAAAAAACCAGTGATTGAAAATCATTAACACGGCCGTCGGCAATACTCTGACGCTCCTGCAGGTTAGCCAGAAAATCCTCTATTGTCTTACCAGCTGCGAAGGTATAGGTCCTCGCTATATTGATTGCCGCATGATCGTCACTGCCGCCTGTAAAACCCTTTTTGTGAGAGTCTTTGCGCTGGGGTGTTATGCCGTAGCGTTTAGCGAGTTCGCCAATAGCTTCGCGGGTGAGATTATTTAGATAGTTGAGCCAGGTGAGATTACTGGTGCGGTTGCGGGCGCCATTTATCCCTTCGAAAACATCAAAGAGAACCGCCAATCGCTCCAGATGGGAATAGGTCAATTTGCGGTTGACCGAATAGGTGCCGTGTGCGACAGAATGAGCCAGCTTCCGGTCTATGACATATTCACGCAAATCATAAATATTACGCCGTATTTTTTGAATACGATCGAATTGCTTATGGTCTAATCCGTAGATGAGCAAATGTACCTTACACCCATCCTCAGGAAAATATGTCGTCGTTTCAACTCCTGGAAAAGCGTCGGGATATTTCTGAGCCAGCAGCAGCGATCCCTCGATCTCATTGTGATCGGTGATCGTTACGAAGGTCATGCCGCGCTCTTTTGCCATCAGGTAAACGGTTTCCGGGTCGGTGTACGATTCACCGGCTCCAAGTTTTTGCAGAAACCATTCCGAGGGGTGTTCAGAATACTTTGAATGGACGTGTAAATCAGCTTTAGCCATGTTGCAAACCATTTCCTTATTTGTTTTTAACCGAATAAAATAAGGAATTAAGGTTCAGTTATTATTAAGGATCGGTAAATTAGCTATTTGTTTTACAACACAATCTGCGATAAAGTTCATTATAAATATAAGGAAAACTGCAGAGTCTGTCAAAGGATAAAACAGGTTGTTGTTGAGGAAAGAAAAAAGGCAGGAATCAATCCTGCCGGGATAGTAGAATTAACGAGACCAGGTAAGGTCAGCCATTTAAAATATCCAGTATATCGCGTAACCCCTGTTTGATCTCAGCAATGAATTTAGGATCCGGTTTACTCTCAGAAGGCTGAGCAGATTTCCCCCCCTCTTTCAGCAGTTTCTTAGCGCCTTCAATCGTGAACCGTTTTTTATGAAGCAGGGTTTGTATTTCCTGAATGCGCTCAATATCTTTATCCCGATAAAGGCGCTTTCCAGCCTTGTTGCGGTGCGGTCTCAAGCCTTCGAATTCGGTTTCCCAGTACCGCAGGACGGACGCCGGCAGTTCGACGATGCCGCAAACTTCACTGATCGTGTAGTATAGTTTCCCTGGTTTACCATAAGTGTTCATCAGCTTCCACTGGTTTAAACCTTGTCAAATATAATTCCAAAGCGCCACTCATGCAAGCGATTTAAGTGGAAAGTTTATTAAGGCAGGATTATTTCTGTATCAGGCGGGTTAGTTGCGAGCAGCTTTGCAGCGCTTTCAGGCGGGCAATTTCAGGAACGCGCCAATCAAGCTTGCGTCTTAACGTTTTAGCATTATCACCCCGATAAACCGGCAGCCGGGGTAAAATCCCTCCAACCGGCCCGTAATACCCGGGAACTCCACCACAAATCTCCTGATAACCTGCTTTTCGCGCTACAATGAAAATATCGGTCGATGCGGATCCGTAGGGAAGAGCCAGTGCTGTAACCTCTGTCCCAATCTGGTCTTCGATCATTTTTTTTGAATCGACGATCTCCAACTTGGCTGTCTCAGCATCGAGCAATGTCAGATGCCGGTGGGTACTGGTGTGCGATCCTATGGAAATTCCAGATGCGGCAATTTCCTGAATTTGTTCCCAGCTTAGATGATCTCTGCGATTAATACCAAACGTCACATCCCAACTATTGCGTTTCCCTGCGAAGTCTGTGATAATAAAGAGAGTTGCAGGAATCTGCCGTTCAATCAGAGTGGGGAAGACCTGATCGTAAAATGAATCATACCCATCATCGAACGTCAATGCGATACTGTTGTCGGGATTCCTCTCGCTGAATCCTCGCAGGGGCAAGATTGAGAGTTGTGCTTTCTGCAGGAAATCCAGATGCGCGTGAAAATCCCTTGGGGATACGTTGTTTATCCCTAAATGAAACGTCCGGCTGATTTCATGATACACCAGAATGCGCGGGTAGCGCGCCGCTCCTGGGATATATTCCGTAGGCGTTTTCAGTGTTATTCCCTGATTATGGCTGTAAAAGCAGAGGCCATCCGCGAGGGATGACCTGATATTATGATACTTCAGTCTCTGGCTATTTCCCGGTATGCCCGAAACCACCCTCGCCTCGATCAGTATCGGGCAGTTCTTCGACTTCCACCCAAACAGGCTGTGTCACGCGATTGAAGACCAACTGAGCAATCCGATCCCCAGAATTGATGCAGAATGGTTCTTTACCGAAGTTGGTCATGATTACTCTGATTTCGCCGCGATAATCCGCATCGATTGTGCCCGGGCTGTTCAGCAAGCCAATACTGTGTTTGAGCGCCAGACCGCTGCGCGGCCGAACTTGTGCTTCCCAACCGTCCGGAATGGCAATGGCGATGCCAGTGGGAACCGCGGTTGTTTCCCCAGGAGGAATCTCTACCGGTTCTTCCAGGTCAGCACGTAAATCAACTCCGGCAGAAAAAACAGTGGCGGGCGTCGGTAATGGCCAGCGCCCGCCCTTTATTCTTTTTACCTCGACGGTAAGTTTATCCATTTTAAGCGATTACGTCGGAAATCGGCGTGTAGGGCAAATTAAAGGCATCGGCGACACCCTTGTAGGTGATTTTGCCGTCGATCACGTTAATACCGGTCGCGATTTCTTCGCTGTCTTGCGCGGCCTTTAAATACCCCTTGTTGGCGATTTGTAGAGCAAACGGTAAAGTCGCATTCGTCAGTGCTTTGGTTGAGGTATAAGGCACTGCTCCGGGCATATTGGCGACACAATAATGCAGCACGCCTTCAATCACAAAGGTCGGATCTGCGTGAGTCGTCGGTTTACAGGTTTCGATACATCCACCCTGGTCCACCGCGACGTCAACGATGACTGCGCCCGGCTTCATCTGTTTCAGCATATCGCGGGTTACCAGATGCGGAGCTTTGGCGCCGGGAATCAATACGGCGCCGATCAAGAGATCAGCCGCAGCGATTGCTGCGCGGATGTTCGCTGGATTCGACATGACCGTGTCGACGTTCGCTGGCATGACGTCATCGAGATAGCGCAGACGATCCAGATTGATATCCAGAATGGTAACGTGCGCGCCCAAACCGGCAGCCATCTTGGCGGCGTTCGTGCCAACCACACCGCCACCCAGAATGACAACTTCACCCGGAGCAACACCGGGGACGCCGCCCAATAACAGACCGCGGCCGCCCAGTGTGCGTTCCAGATACTTGGCGCCTTCCTGAGTTGCCATGCGGCCAGCCACTTCACTCATGGGAACCAGCAGCGGCAGAGAACGATCTGGCGCTTCCATGGTTTCATAAGCGATACTGATTGCACCTGAATCGATCATGGCCTTGGTCAGCGTTTCAGATGCTGCAAAGTGGAAATAGGTGAAGAGAATCTGGTTCTTCTTGATCAGTTTGTATTCTGGTTCGAGAGGCTCTTTGACTTTGATAATCATATCAGAACGTGAAAAAACTTCTTTTGCGGTCTTCACGATTTCAGCGCCAGCCTTGCGATATTCGCTATCCTCGAAACCGCTGCCAACGCCAGCGCCTTCAAGAACGATGACCTGATGGCCATTCTTAACGAGAATTTCAGCTCCAACCGGCAGCAACGCCACGCGGTTCTCGTTGGCCTTGATTTCCTTTGGTACTCCGATAATCATTATACGTTTTCCTCCTTGGGCAGGATTATCGCGGTATATTGTTTATTATTGTTGAGAAAGTCCTGGGCAACTTTGGAAACTGCATCAAGATTGACCGCATCGATCAGCTCGATGACCTCGTCCAGAGTTAAGAACTTCTTTAGATAAATTTCCATCTTGGCCGCGCGGAACATCCGACTGGCGGTTCCTTCCAGTCCCAGCATCAAATTACCCTTGAACTGCTCCTTCACACGGGCGATTTCAGCTTCAGTCAGGCCCTTCTCAATGATGCTGGTGTATTCATCTTCTAATTCAGATATGACTTTGTCCATCTTTTCTGGATCAGTGCCGATGTAAACTCCGAAGATGCCGCTGTTTCGCAGGGTATCCATGAAACTGTAGACATTATACGCCAGAGCTTCTTTTTCCCGAATTCGCTGGAAGAGACGCGAACTCATCCCGCCACCCAATAAATTGGAGAGGACCAGGACAGGCATCTTAAGTTTGTGGCCGTAGGGCACACCCGGTAATCCACGGCAGATATGAGCTCCCTGCACCGATCGCCGAATGACGTCCTGAGCAGGCGGAGGAGTGGTGATTTCAGGCACCTCCGCAACGCCGCCGCCATTTTCTAAAGAAAGCCTCGAAGACAACCCTTTAACCAGACCGTCGTGATCCAGATTCCCGGTGGCTGCCACAACAATCTCGTCGGCGGTATACCGGGTTTTTCTGTATTGTAACAACTGCTTCTGAGTGATTGAAGCGACCGACTCCACACTTCCCATAATGGGGCGAGCCAGAGGATGGTCGCCATATAACGTTTTCGAGAAGTAATCGAAGATCAGTTCATGAGGCGTATCTTCGTAGTGTCGGATCTCTTCGGTGATAACCAGTTTTTCCCGCTGCAGATCATCATCGGTCAGGAGGGGATCGGATACCAGGCTGCAGAGGATATCCAGCGCCAGATCTAAATGATCATCCAGAATTTGAGCGTAATAGCAGGTCAATTCACGCGAAGTGAAAGCGTTAATATGGCCTCCGACTCCCTCAATGGCCTGCACGATTTCGAAACCGGTTCGTTCTGAAGTCCCCTTGAAAACCATGTGTTCCAGCATGTGTGACATGCCTGCTTGCGCATCAGTCTCGCAAATCGATCCGGTTTTTACCCAGATACCAACACTGACGGACCTTACCCAGGGCATCTGTTCGGATACGATGGTAAGGCCGTTATCCAGTGTCGTTTTATTATAATGCGAATGGGTCAATGCATCGCCTCTATTCATGTCAGTCGCGCCGTGGGGGTCTGCGATCGCCGCCGCGTCCACCGCCGCCTCTGCTATCGCGATCATTTCGTCCACTACTGGACCGTTGAGGCTTGTTGCGAACGTAGGGTTCAGGTTCTTTTCCAGCAGCTCTGGCTTCTTCTGCGATGAGGACAGCACGACGGGATAGATCCATTTTGCCGTTGGCTTCTACGCCACACAGCATAACGTCGACTTCGTCACCCACGTTGAGAATGTCCGTGACTTTATCAACGCGGCCTTTATCGATTTCGCTGATATGCAGCAGGCCATCTTTACCCGGTAGAATTTCGACGAAGGCGCCGAAATCAGCAACGCGCCTGACGGTACCGTGATAGATCTTTCCGGGCTCTGGTTTTTCGACCAGCTTAATGATCCACTCCCTGGCCTTCTGACCGGATTCCTGATCGGTGGAGGAGATGTTGATCTGTCCATCATCCATGATATCGATTTTTGCGCCGGTTTTTTCGACAATTTCACGTACGATTTTGCCACCAGGTCCAATGACTCCGCCGATATCTTCGACGTCGATATGGATGGTAATGATGGTGGGGGCATATTGGGAAAGCTCTTTATTCGGTTCGGCAATCGCTTCAGTCATGATATCCAGAATGCGGAATCGGGCATTTTGAGCTTTCTGTAACGCCTCCTGCATGATTTCGGTCTTCAAACCTTTGATTTTGATGTCCATCTGAATGGCTGTAATGCCATCCTTAGTCCCGGCAACCTTGAAGTCCATATCGCCAAGGCGATCCTCATCGCCCAGGATATCCGTTATAATCACGGTTTCGTCTTCTTCGGAAATCAATCCCATGGCGATACCGGCGACATGCTTTTCAACTGGCACGCCGGCATGATGCAGCGCCAGAGATCCTGAACAGACAGAAGCCATTGAGGAGGAGCCGTTCGATTCTAAAATTTCTGATACGATGCGAATCGTGTAAGGGAAAGATTCCCAGGGAGGAATGATGAATTCCAAGGCGCGATGCGCCAGGTTTCCATGCCCAATCTCGCGACGACCAGTGCCCATAAATCTTTTAACTTCGCCTGTTGACCATGGCGGGAAGTTATAGTGGAACATGAACCTGCGGAAGAAATCTCCAGCCAGGCCGTCAATGCGCTGTTCGTCTTCTTTGGTACCCAGTGTCAAGGCGCCCAGAGATTGCGTTTGTCCGCGCGTGAACAGAGCAGATCCATGTGCTCGGGGTAAGATGCCGAGTTCACAAGTAATATCGCGAATGTCATCATAGCCGCGTCCATCCAGGCGGATTTTATCTTTCCGCATCATCTTCCGTACAGCCTTTTTAAAGAGGGTGTCGTAGATATCTGCAATGAATGCTTCACTTTCAGGGAAAGCTTCAGCCAGCTCGTCGAACAACTTAACCTTCAGCGCTCTCTTTTCAGTTTTACGCTCAGATTTTTCTGCAATATGGATGATTCTGGAAAGTTCCGGATCGACGATCTTCTGCACGGCGTCTTCCAGGCCTTCAGGAAATTCGACAGAAATGTGCTCACGTTTTTCCTTGCCAACTTTATCGCGAATACGACACTGCAGGGCAACGATATCTTTGATAGCAGTGTGAGCGAACTCAATGGCGTCCAGTATGACCCGTTCGCTGACCTCTTTGGCTCCACCTTCGACCATCGCGATGGCGTCATCAGTGCCGGCGACAATCAGTTCCATCTTGGTTTCTGCTAATTGGCCGTTAGATGGATTCAGCACGAATTCATCGTTAATCATGCCGACTCGAACGATGGCAATAGGACCATCGAATGGGATGTCGGAAACGGATAATGCGGCTGATGCGGCTATACCGGCGACCACGTCCGGAAGCGCATCCATATCAGCCGAATAAACATTGAGAAACACCTGCGTGTCACAGCGATAATCCTTGGGGAACAGAGGCCGGATAGGCCGATCGATTAATCGTGAAATCAGGGTTTCTGAATCGGCAGGACGGGCTTCACGCTTAAAGAATCCGCCGGGAATTTTGCCCGCGGCGTACCTCTTTTCGCGGTAATCCACCATCAAAGGCAGAAAATCGCTGTCCATGGGATCTCGATTGGAACAGGCAGTGGCTAAAACAATAGTTTCACCGTAGGTTACCCAGGCGGCGCCGTCTGCCCGGTTGGCAACCTTGCCTACTTCGATTGATAGTGTGCGGCCGCCTACTGTAATCTCTTCTTTGTAACTCATGAAAACTCCGTCACCTGTGCTTTCGTAAGCCAATCAGGCGTTCGTAATGGCATCGTTTTTACTTCAATTGCAGTTCTAACGACGCAGGTTAAGTTTCTTTAAAATGTCGCGATAGCGCTCGATATCTGACTTGGCCAGATAATCCAGCAGTCTTCTGCGTTTACCGACCATGCACAATAAGCCACGTCGGGAGTGGTGATCTTTTTTATGCACCTTCAAATGCTCAGTGAGATCACTGATATGGGTGGATAAAATTGCGATCTGGACTTCAGTTTTACCTGTGTCCTGGGGATCTGCGCCAAATTCAGCGGTCAACTCTTTAATCTTTTCCTGTGATACCGGCATGGTACGTCCTGTTGTATTTTAACTTTCCTATATCTTGTTCAAATCGACTTGAAAGGTACTTTCGGGAAATTCTGAAAAGACCTCCAGAGTATCTTCCCGATCTTTATGCATTTTTGTGATTAACGTTTCTTTGTTGGAAAACCGGACTTCATCACGCAGCCGCTTCAAAAACAGCAGTGTAATGATTTGATCGTAAAGATCGCCATCGAACTCTATCAGATGCACTTCGATGGTGACTGCGCCTGCGCCAAATGTCGGTCTGGTTCCGATATTCAGCATTCCAGGGTAAACTTTACCTCCACTTCGCACCGCTACCGCATAGACCCCAACCTTGGGGATCAATTTTTCCTGGTAGATCAGCCTTAAGTTGGCAGTGGGCACTTTCAATTCACGGCCAACGCCGCGGCCCATGACCACCGTTCCGCTGAGATTGTAGAACCGTCCTAACAGTTGAGTCGCTTTTTCGACGTCTCCCGTATCTAACGCTTTGCGAATTTTGGTCGAACTGACGGTTTCATCCGCAACGTAGTGCGGCCCTACGACCTCAAGTTCAAAACCGAAACGCTCTTTGGCGCTCTCTAAGAATTCGATATTGCCCTGTCTATCCTCGCCAAAGCTGTGGTTGTAACCGACAATCAGTTTCCTGGTATTCAACCGATCCAGCAGAATATCTTGGAGGAACGTCTCTGCTGACAGGGAAGAGAGGGCTTCGTCAAATTTCAGAATATAAACCCGGTCGGCGCCACAAGCCCTCAGCAAACGGATTTTTTCCGGTGTGCTGCTTAAAGTCGGCATAACGCCGGGTCGATGCAACTTGATACTCTGAGGATGCGGTTCAAACGTGACGACGGTGCGCACACAGTTACCATCGTCACTGGCAGCCAGACTCCTTAAGATCTCCTGATGTGCCAGATGAACCCCGTCAAACGTCCCCACCGTGGTGACAGAGGGGCCGTTCTTGTCAGGATTGAATATTTCGTCTGTATAAACTTGTATCAGATTCGACATATTCGAATTTTTTCCGCGAGTTCGTCCAGATCGAAAGCATCTTCAAGCTTAAATTCACCAATACTGGTGCGGATTAACCGTTTCAAAGCCGCGCCACAGCCAACTTTCCGTCCCAGATCTGAAGCCAGGGAACGAACATAAAAACCTGAAGAACAGTGCAAATCAATGACCACTTCCGGCGCTTGCCAGGCTATAATCTCTGACCGGTGCAGAGTCACTCGCCGTGATTTCAAGGCCACCAGTTTCCCCTGGCGCGCTCTTTTATAGCTGCGCACGCCATCGACTTTAATGGCCGAAAAAGCTGGGGGAACCTGATCAAATTCTCCGCTGAACTGGGATTCCAGTATCGCTTCGATATCTTTCTGCTGCAGCTCTGGCACTGGATGTTCTGCAATTATATTGCCATCCAGATCGGCAGAATCGGTCTCTATACCGAACAGCACGGTGGCTCGGTACACCTTGTCCTGCCCCATGAATTGATCCTGATGCTTGGTGTGTTTACCGGTCAGCAGGATCAGCAGTCCCGTGGCGGCAGGATCGAGCGTTCCAGCATGTCCGACCTTTTTAACGCGCAACAGCCTCCGCACGCGGTTGACTACCGCAAATGAGGTCACACCGGCAGGTTTGTCAATCAGCAGAATCGCACCGGCTTCAAAATCGACACCGGTCAGTGAATCGCTGCTCTTTAAAGGTTCAGAAAGTGGATTTTTCAACTTCCTGCCGCAGCGCTTCAATAACTCTGGGACGAACCGTATCGATCTCCTCTGCAACCGTGAACCCGGCAGCGTTGGGGTGCCCACCGCCGCCAAACGTGTGGGCGATATCCGATACTGATACCGCGCCCCGGGAGCGCAGCGATACACGGGTTTTGCCATCCTTTTTACGGAACAGGGCACAGGCAACGACACCACGAACCCGCAAAGGATATTCAGCCAGATCTTCCGGTTCTTCCCGGCCTTCGACTGTATCGACCGACATCGTGGCGATTTGCCCGTGGTGGCAAATATCCAGATTTGATAGAGCGTTGGTCAGCATACGTATGCTGGATTCGGTATTACTGGCGAAAACTGCCTCTGCAATCTGGTTCGGGTTTGCGCCCCTCTGGGTCAGATCACAAGCCGCTTGAAATGCGCGAGCGGACGTATTTGAGTAGCGGAAACCGCCTGTATCAGTAACCAATCCAGTGTATAGCAGCGTCGCTAAATCTTTATCGATCGGCAGATTAAGTGTGACTGCGATCTGGAAAAGAATTTCCGTCGTTGAAGCAGCCTCAGGGAAAATAATGTTTAAATGACCATATTCAGGATTGTCGGCATGATGATCGATATTTATAATTGGCTGACCAGGTTGAATCAGCTTTGCGGTATCACCAATGCGTTCTAAAGTAGCAGCGTCGACTGCCAGCACCGCATCAAAATTCTCTGGCGCATTATCAAAAGATGTGATAATCTCACCCGACCCTGGTAAAAATACAAGATGCGAAGGAATGCCGCCATCCAGAAAACAAATAGCCTGCGATCCCATTAAATGAATCATCTTTGCCGCTGCAAGCAGTGAAGCAATCGCATCTCCATCTGGAGACACATGAGTCGTGACCAGGATGCGTTGCTGCTGCTTGACACTTTCAAGGAACTTCTCAGCCTGCGTTCGTATCATCTCAGGCTTCATCACTGCGATCCTGATTCCGGTTTAATAGCTCTTCGATCCGCGCGGCTTTTTCAGCCGATTCGTCTATCAGGAATTCCACTGAAGGCAGATATTTCAACACAACTTCACGGGCCAGGTAATCGCGAATCTCTCCGCGTTTCTGCTGTAGTATATTTATCGTATCGGCCTGAACATCTTTATCGCCTAACACGGCGACATAAACTCTGGCGTGCCGTAAGTCGCTGGAGGTGCGGATTTCAGTTACCGTCGTCATAGCTTTCAGATCTTCCGAGAAACGGAAAAGCAGGATATCGCCAATGGCGCGTCGCAGCAGATCATTGATCCTTGCTTGGCGTCGTCCAGGATTTTTTGCTAATGGGTCACCCCAGCGTCTGCGACTCATGCTAACTTTCTCTTGGTTTCGACGAGTTCGTACACTTCAATGACGTCTTCAACCTTGACGTCGTTAAAGTTTTCGATGCCGACACCGCATTCATAACCTTCTGTAACCTCTTTGACGTCTTCTTTGAAGCGCTTCAGAGAGTGTATGCGGCCTTCATATATTTCCTGACCATCGCGAATCAGGCGCACTTTACTGTGACGCTCAATTTTACCAGCCTGTACGTGACACCCTGCGATAAGGCCCATTTTCGGTACTTTAAAGGTCTGGCGTACTTGCAGCGTGCCGATGTTGTTCTCGCTGATATCAGGCGCCAGCATCCCTTCCAGAGCAGCTTTGACATCGTTAATGACGTCGTAGATAATACGGTAAATCCGAATTTCAACATGTTCATTTGATGCTTTTTCTTTCGCCTTCAAATTCGGATGCACCATGAAGCCGATAATCAGAGCCGAGGAAGCTGCAGCGAGGTTGACGTCATGTTCGGTAATAGCGCCGACGCCGCGATGGATGATATTTACGCGCACTTCATCGGAATTGAGCTTCATCAACGCATCACTCAAGGCTTCAACAGAACCGTTTACGTCGCCCTTGATAATCAGCGGCAGCTCGCTTACTTCTCCGTCTTTAATCTGCTTTGATAAAGATTCCAGACTGAGCGCACGAATCTGCTTAAAGGCCTGTGCACGCTGCAGAGCCTGCCGTTTTCCGGAAACAGATTTGACGTCTTTTTCGCTATCCATAACAATGACTGTTTCACCAGCCTGCGGTGTGCCATCGAAACCTAAAAGCTGAATCGGATACCCGGGAAGGACGTTATCCAGCTTGTTTCCTCTTTCGTCAAACATCGCTTTGACTCGACCTGCATGAGCGCCGCCTACAAATTTATCGCCGGTCTTCAGTGTGCCGGTCTGAATCAGCACTGTAGCCAGTGGACCTCGTCCCCGATCCAGCCGGGATTCTATAATAATCCCACGCGCTTTGCGGTTAGGATTAGCTTTAAGGTCTAACATTTCCGCCGCTAAAATAATTTCTTCCAGCAGATTTTCGACGCCAGTGCCTTTCTTTGCTGAGATTTCAGCGCACTGGTAAGTGCCGCCCCAGTCTTCCACCAGGATATCCCTTTCAGAAAGTTCGCGGCGTATGCGTTCAGGATCTGCGGTCGGTTTATCAATTTTGTTGATGGCGATGACGATCGGGACACTGGCAGCCCTGGCATGGTTAATCGCTTCCAGGGTTTGCGGCATGACGTGATCATCTGCTGCCACCACCAGAACGACCAGGTCCGTTACCTGAGCGCCGCGTGCGCGCATAGCGGTAAAAGCTTCATGACCCGGGGTATCCAGGAAGGTTATCGGATTGTCGTTGTAGTTGACCGAATAAGCGCCAATGTGCTGAGTTATACCGCCCGATTCACCTGCGATGATATTCGATTTTCTGAGGTAGTCCAAGAGCGACGTTTTCCCATGATCGACATGTCCCATGATGGTCACGACCGGCGGGCGTTTCACCAGATCTTTCGCATCGTCCAGAATCTCATCCAGCTCTTCTTCCTCAGCGATGTCAGTGCCTTCAAACTCGCTCTGGAATTCGATTTCGTAGCCATATTCTTCGGCCAGCAGTTCCATGGTGTCTTTGTCAAGACGCTGGTTAATGGTTACGATCAGGCTCATGTCGAGGCATTTGCGAATCAATTCGCTGACCGGCACATCCAGCAATCCTGCCAGCTCGTTGGTCGGAATGAACTCCATGACCTTGAGGACGTTTTCATCCTCATACATTTCGCCGGAGTCTTGGACCCTACGCTTCCGCTTCTTCGGCTTCTTTTCTTCCATCGAAGCCAGGGTCTGCTTAATGGAAGCATCCACGACTTTCTGGTCGACCTTTTTCTTTTTCTTACGGCGTCGTTTCTTCTTTTTGGCGCTCTCTTTATCTGTATCTGTGGCAGTCGGCGATGCGGCAACCGGCTTTTTGTTACGCTTCCGGTCTTCAGCAGCCTTTTGTGCTCTTTCGACGGCCTTCTTAACGGCGACTTCTTCGGCCGATTCATCTCCCTTTTTGCGTTTGCGACGTTTTTGGGAAGCAGCATCGGCGGCTTCTATGGGATCGCCCAGCTCATCGGCATCCTGAGCTCGCTTTAATTCTCTCGCCCGCTCAACCATCGTATCACGCTGGGCATCGACCATCATCGCTTCGAACGTACCTGGTTCAGGACCTTTGCGGCCTTTGCTTTTTGCTTTATCCTTGGCGGATTTTTCTTCCTTAGCCTCTTTGGGTTTCTCTTTTTCAGCTACGTCAGCCTTGACTTTAAGCTTCTCTTCTACTTTAGCTTCAGCAATCGGCGCTTCAGCTTTTTTTGCTTCGGCATCTGCTTTTTGGATCTCAGCGGCAGCTTTCTTCTTCGCCTTCAGAGCCTTAGCCTTTTCAACGACCTGCTTTACTGCAGCCGCTTCCGATTCGACAACTTTTTCCTGCTTGGCAGCTTTTTCCTCGACTTCTGGAACCGCCTCTGCAGCTTCAACGACGACTTCTTCCGGTTCTTCTTCAGGAACTGCTGGTTCTGCAACAGTCTCTTCTGCCTCTACGCTTTCCTCTTCGGGTCTCGTAATTTCGGACTTGTCATCGAGTATTTTCTTGAGTTCTTCATCACGGGCGCGTTCTGCTCTCTTCTGCTTCTCAAAGACCTCATCCTTCTGCTTTTCTTGCAGAGAATGCCATAGAGTTCGGTCAAATTTCTTGACGATCTCGAGATACGTTTCCTCTGGAATAGCGCTCATGTGCCCCTTGGTAACATCGATGTCCATCTGCTGCAGGAATTCGATGATGGTGGGACTCGCTAAATTTAGTTCTTTGGCTATTTTGTAGATTTTATACTTCGCCAACCGAACCTCACTCTAATCTTGGGACTATCAGTCTTCGTAGTAGGCAGACAGAAGCTCTATAATCTTATCAGCTGTATTAGCGCCTATGCCGTGCACTTCCATTAATTTCTCTCTACCGGCATCGAGAATCTGCTCCGCATTGGTATAACCAGCAGCTTTCAGTTTCCCGATGACAGAGGGCGTCAACCCTTCCACATCGTCTAGAACCAGCTCTTCCTCTTCGTAGAACTCAGACTCTTTAATCGGTTCCAGATCTACGCCGACTAACTGTGAAGCTAATTTTATATTTTGACCGCGGCGGCCAATTGCCATAGACATCTGTTCATCAGGTACCACTACAATTACGCGATTATTCTCTTTATCAGGAATAAGTTCCAGCGGTGTTACCGGCGCTAAAGCGCGATGAATCATTAAGCTGCGCTCTTCGGTCCAATGGATGATGTCGATTTTTTCGTTATTCAGTTCCCGCACGATAGCCTGAATGCGGACGCCTTTTAATCCCACGCAGGCGCCCACCGGATCAATCCGTTTATCATTGGATTCAACCGCGATCTTGGTCCGTTCACCTGGGGCGCGGACGATCTTGCGGATTTCGACGATATTATCAAATATTTCAGGCACTTCCAGTTCAAATAGGCGGCGCACGAAGCTGAGATCGGCGCGGCTGACAATAATCTGCGGTTCTTTCGGGGTGCGCGACACCGATTTAATGATGGCGCGAACGGTATCGCCGCGGCGGTAACGCTCATTGTAAATCGCTTCCCCACGAGGCATGATTACCTCGGTCTTATCGACGTTGATGCGAAACTCGTTGCGGTTTACCTGGTGAACGTCACCTAAAACTATCTCTCCAATCCGGTCTCTGTATTCGTTGAAGATGTTATCCTTTTCAACCTCTTTGATCTTTTGTGACAGATTCTGCTTTGCAGAGGTGACCAGGCGTCTCCCGAATGTTCTGTAGTCGATAATTTCCACGAAATCTTCGCCTACTTCAACATCGGCGTCAAGCTTTTTAGCTTGAGATAGAGGAATCTGCAGAATAGGATCCTCAACTTCGCCGTCTTCCACAATCTCTTTTTCGCAGTATATTTCAATGTCGCCCTTCTCGAGATTGAAAATGACGTCGAAGTTATCTGACGTGCCTAATTTCTTCTTCAGAAGAGAAAGGAATACATTTTCGATTATCTCCTGAAAGGCGTGCTTCTCGATCTTCTTTTCGCGAAGCAGTTGTGATATGGCGTCTACAATCTCATGATTCACTGCCTTGTTCCTCTACTGACCATTGCATTTTACTCTAAGATTTGAATTAAGGGTGTCTGATCTAACATGACGATCACTAAAATTCAGGTTGAACATATAAGCCTTCGATCGTCTTCAACTCGAAATGCTGCTCCTGACTTTCAGTTGAAATGACGACCGTGCCGTTTTCATAATGGTTCAAGGTTCCTTCTATCCGCTGATGCTTGCCGTCTGCACGGTATTTCACAGTGACCTTGTGCCCGATATTTTTCTTGACTTGCCAATCTTTTAACGCAGTGTTCAATCCCGGGGAAGATACTTCCAGCTTATAATCAGGAAATTCGTGGGGATAACTGTCCAGAAAATCGCCCGCGGTGCGCGATAATGCAGCGCATTCAGCTATCGTTATATTATGATCTTCAGCGTCAGCAAGGATGCGAATCTGAAATTTCTTTCGCAGGGAAGTCATATGTACGCTGATTAAACGTAATCCCATGCTTAAGGCGAACTCAGAAATCCGCTTTTCTAACTCCAAAGATTCCAATAACTTACCCCAAGTGAAACAAAAAAGTGGGGCATTTTGACCCACTTTCAGCAAGAAGATAAGAATTTATTGTGCCAAAATCAAGGAATTATTTCCATAAATTTGGAAATGATTACACTTTAATTACCTCGCCTCGATTTTGGAAAACGCTGAACCATTACAAACCGAGGAACCTTTTACTCTCTTTTTCTGCTTCCTGCGCGAATGGAGAGTCAGGATAATTATCAAGAACGTATTGTGCGTTTTGTTTCGCTTTTTCTGCTAACCCGGCAAGCCGGAAGCAGCGAGCGGCGTCAACATGGAAGCGCGGTGCGACGAAAAGATCGCGGTTGGCAGATGCGGCCGCGAGATAAACCTCTGCCGCGGTTTCAAAGTTCCCCATATCTTCCAGGCAAGCCGCCCTGCCTAAAAGAGCTGCTGGATAAAGATAATCATCTTTACGACCTTTCTTAATGTAGGTCTCGTAGGCCGCTAGCGCCTCTTCGTTCTGGTCCGCCAGTCTTTTGGTCTGTGCGACGAAGAGCAATGCTTCATTACCCGCGGCAGTGCCGCTGAAACGGTCAGCAACTTGCTCCAGTTCATCAGCCGCTATAGCGGGATTCCCCTGACTTGATTTCATCATGGCAATTCCAAGTTCGTAAGAAGCTGTATACTCAGAACTCCGCTTCGATGAAGTCCAGAACGATACCAGAATAATCAGGGCTAAAACCGCTCCACCAATCTTCAGGATATTCAGGTAATTCTGTTTCCAGTAATTCCTGGCTTCGAAATAAGTAGTGACTAATTTATCTTCTTTAATCTCTTTCTTGGAAATTCGCTTGACTGGATTGATGCCCTTAGCCATCTTGACCTCATCATGTATTAATGGAAAGCACTAATATACAACTATTTTGATCGATTTTCAAGAGAAACCTTTAGAACCTCTCGATAGATCCTGTGTCAGCAATCTATTTCAAATAGACTAATTTCTGGATCAATGGCCCGCCGACTGTCTCTGCATGCAGGAAATAAACCCCTGCCGCGAGGTTGCCAGCGTCGAACTGCAAGCGGTGAGTTCCTGAAGTGAACCACCTGTCAGCAAGCGTCGCAATTAACCGACCGGAAACGTCATAAAGAGATAGTTCCACGTTGCTCACGGTCGGCAGAGTGAGATTGGCGTTGATCGCGGCATTGAACGGATTGGGGTATAGAGTCAGGCTGTAGTCATCCGGCAGGAAATCGGTCTCCTCCTTCACGCCGACAGAATCTTCTTTTTCAAAAGTGAAGCTGGCGCTGCTATAAATCAGATCGCTGGATTCACCTACAATTCCATCGAAGACATAGCCGCCTGCAGGCCATGCGCCGGGAATATCCACCGTAATGATATCACTGATAGCGCCGGGTTGCAGAGTCATCTCGAAGGTATCGACTGGCACAGTTGTCACACCATCTGGAAAAGTGGCGCTGCTCCAGATGAAAAAATGAGCGGCAAACGCCTCGAGATTTTCAACTCTTAATACATACAGAAACGACCCGCCGCCAGCAGGAATTACAACCGGAGGATCGTAAGGCTGCATTGCCAGGGTCACATTGAGCAGCACACCCAGGTTTTCCCAATACCAGATACCGCCAGCCTCGCAGCCGACCAGCATATCGGGATCTGTATCACCGTCCAGATCGCCCAGGCAAGGGGCACTGTGGTCGCCGAAATCCCAACCATTGATAGCAGTGGTTTCCAGCGTGAAAGAGGGAAACAGAGCCGAGCCGATATTGCGGTAAAATACCAGAAATCCTGCGAGAGGGCCATTGCCGCTGATTAAATCATAATCTCCGTCATCGTCGATGTCTCCAAATGCCGGCGTAGAGAAGTTTCCCACATCGATACCCGGAAAGTCGCCGATGTCATTCCAGTTTGGAGCGCTGGACGTGCCATCATTACGCAAGTATCGAACGGTGCCGGAAAAGCTGCCGATGAACAGATCGGCATCAGCATCGGCATCGATATCAATCAAGACCGGAACAGCGTCACCGCCAACGTCGATGCCGGTATAGTTGTAAACTGGCGGCTGCCAATCAGGCGCTTGCGGTGTTCCGCCGTTTTCCAGATAGGTCAGGGTTCCCACCGCGTCACCGACCACCATATCCAGATCGTCATCTCCATCAAGGTCGTAAAACGTCACCGCCTCTTTACCGGGTAGATCCAACCCAGCGTACGTTTCATTGCGCAATAACCAGGCTGCTGAATCCGGGGTGCCTACGTTTTCCAGAAAGGTGATTCCCCCCTGCAGCCGGCCGATGAAAAGATCCAGATCTCCATCATCATTTAAATCAGCCAGAGCAGGAACTGACCGGAAACCGCAATCCAGATACCCGAACTGACGCGAGGTTTCCTCCCAATCCGGCGCTTCGGGAGTGCCGATATTAGTTAAGTGGTTAAGATTTCCATCCGATTCACCCGAAACCAGGTCGAGATCACCATCTCCATCGAGATCGCAGAAGGTGGGCGTTCCGTTATGTCCCACGTCATAGACTATCCCTCTGAAGGAGTATGTGGGATTTTCGGGGGGGCCGTCATTCTGGTAGTAGTGAATTTCACCTTCGACGCCGGCCATGAAAATGTCTTTTAGACTATCATCACTCACGTCAAAGATGCAAACCGAAGATTTCGTGCCGACGTCCAGACCGGCGTAGAAAGAAGATTGCGCGCTCCACGCTGGAGCGCCCGGACTGCCTGCATTTAAAAAGTGTGCCGCGCCCCCGCCATTATGCCCCACCAATAAGTCATCGTCTCCATCGGCGTCCAGATCAGCGAAAAAGGGAATCGCATGATAGTCGACTAATAACGGAGCAATAAATGTGGAAGTAACCAGCGTCCAGTCCGGATTGGCTGCATCGCCATCATTGCGATAATGCCAGATATTGCCATTCTCATTGCCCATGAACAGATCGAGGTCGCCGTCGAGGTCAATATCCCAGAAATGAGGGGCGCAATGTTTTCCGACGTCGAAGGAGTCTAAAGCCGTTGTCAAACAACTGAAATTCGGCGGATACCCACCCTCATTGATGAAAACGTTTAAGTAACCGTCATGCTCACCGACGTATAGATCGCCATCGCCATCGTGATCCAGGTCTGCGAATACCGGCTTCGTGTATTCTGTGCCACCCAGGTAAACGCCCATCTTCGATCCATCATAGTAAGCGTCCACCTTCCTTTTCCAGGCGATGCCCTGCGCCTGTAACAGACCTGCAGCCACAATCCATATAATAAAGGAAAGAACCAGTACATCCTTCAGTCGTCTCATGATTGTCAACCTTCTCTCATCTGTCCTTCTAAAAAAGCTGTTCTCAACCATCCCTTGTAAATGTAATAAAAAACAGGCGTAAAGTCAAGCAGAAAGAGGTTGTCAAAATTGCTGACACATTCTCTTCAACGGGTGTCAATTTTCTCAACATTTCGATAAGTATTTGATAAATAAGGAATTAAAAAAAATTCCATACTTTTTCATGTCAACCAATCCCACACATTTGGAGTTCCGAAGAATAACTGTTCTTAAAAAATGTTTTTATAAGCACATGATTAATATGAAGTTACTTTGACTTTTCAAAAACTGGCATCAGCTTTGCCTTATGTGACGGTGAACACAAGTGAGAAAACTAAGAAAACGTGTCATACATCGGAGGTTATTATGAAGCGCCAGAATCTAATCATCATGTTGATCGTCATCGTAGCGCTGTGGACGTGCGGTGCGATCGCCAAAGAGATTCCTAACAGCGAACCCAACGAACAGTGCATTCCCGGTTTAACCGTGCTGCCGGGTGGTAAATTTGATCCCATTGCGCCCAATGAGCAGTGGATCCCTGGACTCGCAACACTGCCAGGCAGCAAAGTAGATCCTGTCAATCCTAATGAACAGTACTTGCCAGGGTTGATCTCCCATCCGGGGGTCATCACTGCGCCTGACCAGACCCCGAGCGACGTGCCAGTTCCTGAAACGGAGTATGCGCCCATCAACCTGCAGCCACAGCCCACTCAGCCGCAGCTTGCCCCGGCGCCCCCGCTTCGTGGCGTGACCCCGATCCCGCCGCCTCAGCAGGGTCCCGGCGGCAGTTGGTCTGATCGCAAAAAGCCCAGCAAATGGATGTGGGTGGCTAAGATGTTCGATCCAGGTGAATAGAACTAAATAAACGCAGCATGGCACCATAGCGGTCCGCCCGGAAGCAAGAGCAGCGAACTTGATGGCGGACCGCTTGATTTGCTCTATACCCGGTAAAATTGCATCTAGAAATAAACTTGCGGCGGAGCTAGAAGGCGGGCCTAATCAGCCCGCCTTGATTTGTTATACGAACAGTGCAAACACCCCGCCCTCCCGCGAAGCTTCGCAAATGCCCAGCCCTAAAGGACGTGAGCTACACACAGTACAAGCCCTCTGAAGAGATCTCATTAACCAGCGCTATAGGCACTGTCATGCCGGACTCCGATCCGGTATCTAGAGTACAAAGCTGAATGCGGCATCGGACTCTTTTC
The DNA here is from genome assembly GCA_018812585.1 of bacterium. Classification (GTDB taxonomy): domain Bacteria; phylum Electryoneota; class B3-LCP; order B3-LCP; family B3-LCP; genus JAHJDJ01. Next base: position 14,015 of record JAHJDJ010000312.1, on the reverse strand, counting down.
ATAAGATTCTACTCTGGATCCCGGATCAAAGTCTCCGGCTGACGCCGTCGACGTCCGGGATGACACGACCTTCAGCCTGGCATTTGATCACTTCACCACCACCACCCGATCACTCGTTACTCCCATCTCCGTTTCCATCCTGATAAAATACTGCCCCGACGAATAATTCGCCGCATCCCAGATGAGGGTCTTTTGCCCCGGCATCTGCAAACCTTCAGCCAACGTGGCGACTTTCTGGCCTAAGAGATTATACACTGCAATCTCTGCCTTCTGCGGATAGGGGAGGTTGTAAGAAATCCAGGTGATGGGATTGGCAGGATTGGGACCGATACTGAACTGGATGCCATGAAATGGGTCTAAGGTGAGACGAGGTTGGGTTACAGACAAAGTATCGATGCCGTGGAAGAAGAGGATGCCGCCCCAATTATCTGCTGTGAAGAGATCAATAAAACCATCTGAATCGATGTCACAGAACCAAGGGCATGGAACACTTACAGAAATAGGAAGATAAGTGTTTGTTCTGAACTGCATAATTGGGTTATTCGCGGTTCCTATATTTTCAAAGAATCTCAAATTTCTCCCATCTGGTTCATTCCAGTTATTATAAAAGAACAAATCAAGATCTCCATCCGCATCTATATCATGAAATCTGAGATATCTTTGCAAAGCACTTTGCCATGAAATTCCCTGCCAATTTAAGATAGGCTCAGCGAATACTGGCCAGGCGGGTGATCCGATGTTCTCAAAGTACCAGATATTGTCATACCACTGATCCGTAACAAAGAGATCATAATCCCCATCGTAATCAATATCGACAAGCGTTGGCGCTACCATGACGAAATAATTTCCCGGGACAAAATTATCGGAATATAGGAAATATTCAGCCTGTTGAGGAGTTCCACGGTTGATATATAAATGTAGCCCTGGTGGACCTGGAATAGCTCCCATCCCCGCGAATAAATCAAAATCGCCATCTGCATCGATGTCCGCGAAATATGGGACGATGCTTTCTAGGCTGATACCCTGATAATACTCCTCTTCTAAATAAAAATTGGGCATTTGTGGACTACCAATATTTTTAAAGAAGCGAATCTCATCTGAGGCTCCGACAAAAAGGTCCAAATCATTATCTGCATCGATGTCGATAAATTGCTGCCTGCCGTGTGTCCCTATGTCAATCGTTAAATAGTTTGATGTTATGTATTCATAACTAGAAGCTTGCGGAGTTCCTCTGTTCTCAAAAAAGAAGACATCTCCCATATGTTGGTTACTGAATGTGGACTCGAGTCCCACAAAAAGGTCTAAGTCATCATCTCTATCTATATCGCAGAATTCTGGTGAGGCGTGATAGCCGACATCATAATTGAGGTAATTGAAAACCGGAGCGGCAAACTCATAATTCGTTGCACTGCCGATATTCTCAAAGAACCAAATATAACCGTCTTTGTCACCGATAAACAAATCAAAGTCACCATCAGCATCAATGTCACAGAAGGTTGGATTTGATATAATCCCTATATCAATACCCTCAAATTCATCAGTAACAAAAGTAAACGAGTATTGTGTATTCGATCCATCATTTCGAAGAAATGTTAATTTGCCATCGTAGTTACCAGAAATTAGATCAAAATCAGAATCACCATCAATATCCACTAGGGTGATACGGTTCATCCAAACGGTACCATTTATGGAATCTCCGGCCAAAACATACTGAATCTGTCCGCCAACCGATTCATTCTCATAATATCGCACCACTCCAGTGCCATCCGAGTATATTAAATCGCTGTCACCATCTCCGTTAAGATCGCAGAATACCGGATTGACTTTGGCGTCCAGAGTGTCTAAAAGTATGAAATCAGGGTCAAGCCAGGAAAATTGTGGCGAGGTAGAATCACCGGTGTTAAGGTAGAAGAAAAGATATTTTGAAAATGTCCCTATAGCTAGATCTAAATCGCCATCAAGATCCATATCTCCAAAAGCCGGACTGCTGTAACTGAATCCCTTTTGCCAGGGAACTGAAGGATTCCAGCCTTCAATCTCTACTGGGATGGTGTCGTATTCCTGCTGGAAGGGAAAGTCTTGAGCGAAGAGGAGGGTGGGGATAAAAATGATCAGATAGAATAGCTTATGCATATCGAACTCCATCGCAGAACGGATATTACAATATAGGAACAAAAATCCCCAAAGTCAAGAAATATTCCAAACCCAGCAAAAAAAAGCGGCCATCGGGCCGCTCTTCTATGCTTCTGTTCTTCTTTTATTCTCATCTTCTTTTGTATTCAGCAAGCCCTTTCTGCACTCGTTTCAATCCCTCTTCGACATCCTCCATCGCAGTGGCGAACGAAACGCGGATATGGTCATCCGATCCGAAGGCCATCCCCGGGACGATGGCGACCTTGTGCTCTTTGACCAGGTAACGCGCTAACTCCATCGAACGCATCGGCTTATCGTCTGCGGGATTTCTTTCCGGCAGGTAAGCTGTCACATCCAGGAAGAGGTAGAACGCTCCTTCCGGCGGATGACAGGTGACTTCCGGCATCTGGTCGACTATTTCCAGGGCGCGGTTGCGGCGCGCTTGGAATGCATTTAGCATCGGTGCAAATTCCGCTTCCGGGCGCTGTATGGCAGCCAGGGCAGCTTTCTGACTGATTGAGCAAGGCGAAGAGGTCATCTGTGACTGAATGATCGCCATCTTTTGCACCAGCTCTTTCGGTCCGACGCCCCAACCCAAGCGCCAGCCAGTCATGGAATAGGTCTTCGATACGCCATTGACGATGAGTACCTGATCTTTCAGCTCCTCATAAGAACCCAGGCTGGTAAACGTATGACCTTCGTAGATCAATTTACCGTAGATTTCATCGGCGATGATCAGGATGCCGGATTCCTTCAAAATGGGTACCAGCAGGTCAAGATGCTTCTTCTCGTAGATAGCGCCTGTCGGATTTGAAGGTGAATTCAGCATGATCAGCTTGGGATCGGTTGCCAGCGCCGCTTCCAACTGAGCGGGTGTGATGCGAAAACCGTTCTCCTGCTCGGTTGGAAGCGTAATGACTTCACCTCCGGCCAGCCAGATCTGTTCTGGATAGGCCACCCAGTAGGGCGACGGGAGCAGGACTCGATCACCGGGATTGATAATCGCTAAAATGGCATTCGCCAGAGAGTGCTTGGCGCCGCTGGTGATGACGACGTTTTCTGCCTTCCGTGCAATGCAGGTTTCGCGGCTGACTTTTTCAGCCACGGCTTGCCGCAATTCAGGGATGCCGCCTCCAGCGGTGTAGCGTGTGAAGTTACTATTTATGGCATCAATGCCAGCCTGCTTGATGGGATCCGGTGTCGGAAAGTCCGGTTGCCCGGCAGACAGGTTGATAATTTCGGGATCGGTTGAAGCCTGGGCGGAAATTTCCAGGATCAGCGATGGTGTGAGCTTTTTAACGCGGTCAGTGGGTGTATAAGCCATGATACTCTCCTTATATAATAAAAAAGGATCATCCGATCATCGAAAATGCTTCAATGACCCCATGACCCTGAAACGGATGCAGTTTTGGATCTATGGTCTTATCGAGTCGGTCCCGCTGATTTGATTTCAGCAGGGGTGTCCGCTTCGAATTTCTTGAAGTTTTCGATAAAGCGCGAGGCTAATTCTTTGTACTTTTTCATGTATTCTTCGCGGCTGGGCCAAGAACTTGCCGGGTCCAGAACTTCGTCAGGCACACCTTGACACTTCTCGGGCACTTCGAATCCGAATACGGGGTCGGTTTTATAAGGAACGTCCAGCAGTTCACCCGATAATGCCGCATTCAACAGCGCCCTTGTGTACTTGATGCTGATACGTTTGCCGACGCCATAACGGCCGCCCACCCAACCGGTATTAACCAGCCAGCAGTTGGCGTTGTGCTTTAAAATCTTGCGTTTCAGCAGATCGGCGTAAACCGAAGGATGATGCACCATAAATGGCGCGCCGAAGCAGGTGCTGAAGGTGATTTCCGGTTCCTTGCCCAGGTCAACTTCTGTGCCTGCAATTTTAGAGGTATACCCCGAAATGAACTGGTACATCGCCTGATCTGGTGACAGCTTGGCGATTGGTGGAATCACACCGGAAGCATCGCACGTCAACAGGATGATGTTCTTAGGATGATCGCCCATCTTCTCAGGGACGGAATTTTCGATATATTCCAGCGGATACGAGGCGCGTGTGTTCTCTGTGAATTTATCGTCATCCAAGTCGATCTTGCGAGTGACTGGATCATAGACCACATTTTCCAGCACGGTGCCAAACCGGCGGGTACAACTGTAAATCTGCGGTTCCGCTGACTGCGACAGACGAATCACCTTGGCATAGCATCCGGCTTCGAAGTTGAAGATGCCGTCATCAGTCCAACCGTGTTCATCATCGCCGATCAGACGGCGCTTGGGATCAGCCGAAAGAGTCGTCTTACCCGTTCCGGACAGTCCGAAGAAAAGAGCGGAATCGCCATCATCACCGATATTGGCCGAACAGTGCATCGGCAGGACTCCCTTCCTCGGGAGCAGCCAGTTCAGGATCGTGAAGACGGACTTCTTGATTTCTCCCGCGTAGCTGGTGCCGCCGATCAGAACCAGCCGCTTGCCGAGATGCACGACGATGAACGACTCCGAGTTGGTACCGACTTCTTCCGGCATGGCATGGAACATGGGAGCGTCAACGATCGTGAATTCCGGCTGGTGAGTTGCCAGTTCAGCGAGATCGTGCACGCGCAGAAACATATTCCGCGCAAACAAGCTGTGCCACGCGTATTGAGTGACAACCCGGATGGGAAGGCGGTGGCGGGGATCCGCGCCCGCATAACAATCTTGCACAAAGATGTTTCTGCCTTGCAGGAAACTGCGCAGATGATTGAACAACATGCCGAAGTGTTTTTCGGTCATGGGACGATTTGCCGCGCCCCACCAGATGTCCTTTTCACTGGTCGGTTCCTGAACGATAAACTTGTCGTTGGGCGAACGGCCGGTATGGTGACCGGTGCGAACGACCAGCGGCCCTAAGTGAGCCACCAGGCCTTCCTGGCGGCGGACGATCTCTTCATAGAGTTGAGGCGTGCTCGGATTCCAGAGTACTTGGGCCAGATTTTTCAGCCCATGTGATTCGAGAGATTTCTGGACGGTCATTGGCGATCTCCGTTTGTTTCATTGAATGGGGTCGGACGGCCGCCCGATAACAAGGGTTGACTACCTTAAGATACAAAGTTCTTCGGACAATTTCCAGATCATGATATCTTACACAAACAAAGGGTTAGATATACATCCAACCCATATGGCTTTGTGCAGAACTATCTCTAAAGGGCTTCCGCTAATAGGTTCATGATCGCGGAGTACCCGACGGTGCGCTGCCCGAGGCCCCTAAGCGGTGGCTGTACGTCCAGATTGTGTCTTTGGGCACCGAGGGTCAGGCTTTGGTCCAGAAGACGCAGAAGAGTCTGGACGACGCCGCGTGGCAGGCATTTCTTGCCGAAGCCAAGCAGGAGTTCACGGAGGCCGGGCTGTCCGATCTGCCCGACAAACTTGACGGCTTCGTCAAGTTTGCGGCGTGAGTCCTGAAAGTAAGGCCCAAGGCAAACCGCCCGGTTTTCAACCGGGCGGTTTGTTTTATGATTGCTGGCACGGCGTAACACCTATTTTTGTGGGCAGCTCGACCATTTTGATTCCTTTGTACCGAGTGACTTAATCTCATCACGTGCTGAGCGACGGTGGTAGATCATTGCATTGCCATTTTGTCGACTAGTGAATGCAGTACACAGAGCGACTTGTTCGAATTTCGTCACTTATTGCGTGTCCACTTAGATGATTGAGGTACATTTGGCCGAATGATTTTCGGTGGACCTTGCATATGTGCATGCTCAAGGGCTTCGTTTAAGGCAGTGCGAAACTCATTCCTGAAATAACCTTTGAATATTCGTCTTATCTTCTCGAAGTTCGTTGTGTGCTCGTAAATGAACGCTTTCATTCGGTCAACACCAGTTTTCTCTTGCGATAGTCTACCCATAAGCCTATTGCTTGCAAGGATATTACGCAATTCTGCATACTCGACGCAATCCCAGCTTCTGTGGCTGCCCGTCAAAATAGCCTCAGCCAGTTCACGTAACTCCGAAATGACCGCCTGATTATGGAATCCAAGAAGCATCGATTCTCCTATGAACTCCATATCATAAATTTGCATAAGTAAGACGTATACCTGGTCACCTGTCAATACATCGGCAGCGAGCTCGCAAGCGACAGCATGAGACTCCAACAACCTTTCATACGCGTTACTTGAATCAAGAGCCAGATCAAACCGATCAACGAAAGCGCTCGCATTCTTCGCCTTTTCGTAACCCTGCCTCAAGTCCGACATGAAGACCCCCAGTTCACGGTCTGGAAATGGCTGGTGCCTTTGAACAAAATTGTTGATCTCATGCAATGCCACAAAGAACTCTTGGATCTCCGTGGTCGCGCGAATCTTCTCGTTGATTTCTATGGGGATTCCGGAATAGTCAAGTACCTGCGCAGGCTCGAGCAGTGTCCTGTACCGATAGAGAATACTATTGGCGACACCAGCTTCAGCACCAATCAAATCAAGGAATATCCTCAAAAGGAAATTGAACACACAACTCTCTGGCAAGTCAACGAACAGGATGTAATTTAATTCTTCCAAAAGCGTTCCGTAATGCCGGTCGTAAATGAGGTATGTTCTGTTATCAATATCGACAGTCTCAACGATGGCCGATTTCGACTCAACAGTCATCATCCTAATTGGAAGGGAACTGGCAGGACAAATACCTGGTAAGATATCTCTATTAATGAACTCGATGTGTTCCTCGAGGGAACTGTAGGTGTGCGAACGTTGTGGAAGCGCACTGTTGACAAGAACTTTATGTCTGGTTAAGTACTTATTAATCATCATTCGTCTTGGCCAGACTTAGTAGCGTTTTGAGCACTTCCGGAATATCATGATGAACAGTCGATGAAATAGTCACGTCCCTGTAAGACAGTTTCGGATGGATTCCGAGAGCATCCAGTGTTTTGAGAAGCTGCGCGACTTGCGATAGATTCTGTTGTTCTAGCTCTAGCAACAGAGACGCAGGCTCCGGACTCCCCTCAAAGAACATGCGTCTGGTTCCGAAGAAACTGATTCCCATAGACGCTGCTTGCGCCCTCGTGCGCACAAAGTCAAGTGGCTTTACGTCTAAGCTGACAATCGCTTCATCTGGCTCTGTGCACACTTGGCTTACTTGAAATGGATGTACTGATTTGCACGCAGAAACACTTGTGAAATCGCACGAAAGAACTCCGCTTGCTATGCTCTCGTACTCTTGCTCAACTTTTTCCGGAGACCAGTTGCGCAGTCTCGTGTTTTCGTGATTTAACATCCTGTGAACACGTTTGGAATCTGAAAATGAATCGAGGCACAGTGCTTCTTCTAGAATGAGAGTCGAAAGACAAGTTACCATCGCTCCAGTGTCACCCAGTTCAGGAGGAACGTTCTGAAAGACCATTGACTCACCGTCACCTCGCATCCAAGGTATACAACGCTGAAACAACTCTCCGTTGTAACTCGCACTGAGAGGTAAGCCGCTTCGTGTCAAGATTGTGCCAAAGAAGCGATATCGATCATAGATGTCGTCGACAAGTGGCCCCAGAATACCAGCTGTGTGAGCGTTGGATTTCACAGCATTCCGCACTAATTCTAACGGAGTTACCCAATTAAGCCTACGGCAGATATCCTCGGTGAATGTTGCATATTCCTGCAATGGACTTACGGGTATGTTCATATTCCTAAGTTCGCCGAGCAGTGCGACGAATCTCCAGCACGGCTGTGTCTCTTCCCAAACTTGCGGTTCATTTAAATGGCAAGTGTTTCCAAAGAGATTTGGACTCAATGCCAAATGCAGCGCGATAACATAACATTCTACTTCTTGTTGAAAAGACAACTCCGAAAACGCAACGAATTCACGCTTAAAAACATCTTGCGCTTCGATATAGCCCTCTACGTGCATTTCTGAAAATATCTCTTTGAGAAGATCTTCCGGGACACCAGCAATTCTCCAATACGCTAGTTTCAGCTTTTCTTCTTGCCTTGCTTGAGCCTCCAGTAAGTGCGAGACTGTCAGCCTTGCAGGCGAGGAGTCGTATCCTGCTCGCTCGGAAATATATCGGACAGGATAGTTTGGATCCAGCAAACGCAAACGATCTTGAGTTAGTATGACGTCCGAAATTGCAAGAACTTTCCGACCAGACATTAGATCCTGGTTCATAAAAGCGATTTCAACCCAATATCCAAGTTTCCGCAGTTCTTTGGACCAAGACTCGTCTGGAAGCTCTAAACGCTGCCACTCTAGCAGAGGAATACGAAGCTTCGTCATGCCAGACTCCCGCATCCGAATCAATGCGGAGAATGTAGTATCCAATACGTTGAGCTGGTTAAGGCTGTTCCAAACACCATATGTTGTATTTGAGATCTGTTGTATGTGCGCGTGTTCGTGAGCAACGGTACATGTTGCAAGAATCAACTCCTTCAATCTCGATTTCGGAAGACTTTGGATTGCTTTCCGATTCTCTTCGGAAGTCAATGTATCTGCCTTAAACGAAGTAGTGTACTCTCCGGGCAGTCTCTCAATTCCAAGAAGAGCTTGTGCTTCGTCAAGAACATCACCTTGAAATTCGTTAACGAAGAACATGTTATTTAGTGAAGTCCAGCCAAGTTGCTGTACACTCATCGGATAAAACCCTCGCTACTTAGAATATGCGGTCTTCTTTTACGCATACAGAAAGTGCCGCAAACATGAGAATGTTCAACCTGATTGACTACGCGTCGAAAGATATGTCTTTAACGTAGAAGTGAAATGCATGCTTAATATCAGTCCGAATAGACTTAGGTAACAGGCTTAGTATGAGTTGCTTCAGTGCTGATTGGCCGATGGTGATTCCCATTGCATCACTAAACCCCCATGTCGGATCGTCTCCGCTGGCAGTTTCTGCGTACTGAATAATTCGTTCGAAGAAAGAGCCGACAGAGGCTATGGCCTTCTCTTGCTTAGCTGTTTCAAGATTTACGCAAACGACATGGCCAAAATCGAGATGCACTCTATCAGAGGCATTCGTATAAATTGAATTTAGGATAATGACATCTGTGCCTCCGCTGTATCTCCATTTTCGGTTCGTGCGATTCTCGAAATCCTCGCGCACACTATTGAAAGCTGCATTATCAAAATACCAGCTCTGTGAATTGCCTGTGTAGAGATCGCTTGTGATAAAGGAAATGCGCTTCAGTCTCGTATCAGCATCTCCAGCTACTGCAAATCCCATACAGAATATGTCAATATTGTGTCCTGATCGATAATGATAGTACTCCAGATTCGGAATGATTTCTTCTCTTGCCAGTGCTAACTCCGGACGTGTAAAAAGGATGAGCGACATTCGAACAGTGGGGCGTTGACCATTTTGTAGCGATTCAGGATTACGACGATAAGGGTCTTCGCCTGACTTGACATCGGCTTGTTTCCCGCGCGAGAGGTACCCAACCGTAGTTGGTCGACTGCTATCGGGGCTAAATGCCACATGCGCAAGGTCAAGAATCGAATCGTATGTATGTGCAGAAATGGCTGGTTGCTTATGCTTCGTCATAGAACTTGTCCACGTTTCAAATACCTATTGTCGATTTCAGTTTAAACTCTGACGTGACCCCAAATGCTGTACCCGAAGAGGAATGTTCACATTCTTGTTTTCTTATTTGTGAGCAAGAAACAGTGTCGAGATCGCTTCGGGCATGGGATCAACACGATCCTCTGATACTGGAGGAGAAAACGGGTCGAAACTAGGAGCAGACAGCGCCATGTTATCAGGCGACAACTTCCTCCGTCGAAGATGCTGCCACGGGGGGAATCCCCAGCTGGTACGTCTTGGGTTAAATAAATATGCGCATGTCGAGTCAGATTTCCATTGAAAAATTGTGACTTTTCAAGGTCATTGTGGATAATACTACCCATCATTTAAATATTGTAATTATTGAACTTATAATGTACTAACGTATTACCTGCTGCCCATGCCTGAAGTTTAGTGGAGAGGTCTTATTTCCGATCCGAAATAACAGGCGAAGGCATCTTTGGCTGATACCGATTGATCCAGCGTTTGAGAGGATGCTGTCGCCCGCAATCCCTGTAGTTGCTAGTGCCGGAGACATGAACCGTCATGGCACAGATCATCAAGAACGAAACTTGCGAAAGTTACAAGAGCCGTCTGGCGATTGCAATTCTGTTTCCAGGCGAGTTGTGGGATCTCTCTTTGTACAGCTTGTGAAAACTTGCTACCGTAGCAAAATACTTTGAAGTTTTGAGTGAAATATTAGACTTAGGAGGGTGTCACGAGATGAAAAACAGACCGCTAAAAGTCTGTTTTTATTGGAGCGGATGACGGGAGTCGAACCCGCAACCTCCAGCTTGGGAAGCTGACACTCTACCATTGAGTTACATCCGCAATGGGGGATAATATAAGCCCAGTCGGATCAAAGTCAAGGGCGACCCGCTGAATAGCATAAAACGTCGTTTTGGACGGCAAGAAGTGCGGATATTCTATGATAAGTGCTTGACAATTATGTTATTAAGTGCTGTATGGCTTGATTTTGTGCAAACTATTCCTATATTTTGAATTATATGCAGTTTGCGAGGACGATTAATCTATGTTATTCCGTAGCCTTTCGAGTTCCTCCATGCATCTGAGTTTCCACCGGAGACTTCTGTGCTATGAATAGATCCCGGCTGCGCACAACCGGACACGGTTTTGGGACCGCCCCGGTCTTTCTGGCTGCTATCAGTACGATTCTCGGCGCGATCCTGTTCCTCCGTTTCGGCTATGCCGTCGGACACGTGGGGATGTTCGGCGCGGTGCTGGTCATACTGCTTGGCCATCTGGTAACCATCCCGACCGGACTGGCCGTAGCGGAGATCGCCACCAATCTCAAAGTGGAAGGCGGCGGCGAATACTACATCGTCAGCCGCTCGTTCGGAGCCACCGTGGGCGGAGCGATCGGCATTTCCCTCTATCTTTCGCAGGCCATCTCGGTTGCCTTCTATCTGATCGCGTTCGCGGAGGCTTTCCGTCCGGTCTTTGCCGTCATCGAGAGCCACACCGGATTCATGCCCGATCCGCGCATGGTGTCGCTCCCGGCGGCGGTCATTCTGCTGGCCTTCATCATTCGCAAGGGCGCGGGAGTCGGCGTGGGAGTGTTGTGGGTGGTGGCGGCGATCCTGGCCGTGGCACTGGGCATGTTCTTTCTCGGCCGTCCCACGCCCGGTGCGCCGACCGAGATACCCCTGTTCGGACACGTGGCGGACCCCGACGACTTCTTCAAGGTGTTTGCGATCATCTTCCCCGCCTTCACGGGCATGACCGCCGGGGTGGGACTTTCGGGAGACTTACGCAATCCGCGACGCTCCATCCCATTGGGCACGCTGGCCGCAACCGTGGTCGGGATGATCGTGTATCTGCTGATCTGTGTGAAAATGTCCTATAGCGGTTCGCCCGAGGAGATGGCGTCGGATCAGTTTTTCATGGCACGAGTGGCCGTTTGGGGACCGATTATTCCCATCGGACTTGCGGCGGCGACGCTTTCGTCGGCAATCGGCTCGATTCTCGTTGCGCCGCGCACATTGCAGGCTCTGGCCGTAGATCGTATTCTGCCCGTATCGCGCTGGAATCGCCTGCTTCGCAAAGGCAAGGGCGACACCAACGAGCCGGTAACCGCCACGCTGGTCACGGCGGCAATTGTTCTGGTCGTGATCGCCGCCGGAAACGTGAACTTCGTCGCGCAGCTCATCAGTATGTTTTTCATGATCACCTACGGCGCGCTGTGTCTGATCAGTTTCCTTGAGCATTTCGCGGGCAATCCTTCCTATCGTCCGACGTTTCGTACCCGCTGGTATTTCTCGGCGCTCGGCGCGGCGGCGGCGTTCATCATCATGTTCCGGATGCAGCCGCTCTACAGCGCGCTGGCGGTGACCGCGATGGTGCTGATCTACATCGGCCTGCGACGGACGAGACGCGATGAACGCGATCTGGCCGCGATGATTACCGGGGTGCTCTTCCAGTCGCTGCGCCGGCTTCAGATTTTGATTCAGAAACAGACGACGCGGGCCGAGATGGCCAACTGGCGGCCCTCGTTCGTGGCGATCACCCGTCACTCGCTGTCGCGACTGGCGACCTTCGATCTGCTGCGCTGGATCTCGCATCACTACGGTTTCGGCACGTACATTCATTTCGTGGAAGGCGAACTGACCGTTGAGAGTCATGCCACGTCGAAGGAAGTGCTGCATCGGCTGATTGACCAGACGCAGGCAACCGGCGCGGGAACCTACGTGGACACGATCATTTCACCGAGCTTCAAGACGGCCGTCAGCCAGATCGTTCAATTACCGGGCATCGCCGGAATGGAGAACAACAGCATTCTGTTCGAGTTCAACAAGCGGAATCCAGAAGACCTTGACGATATCATCGAGAGTTTCCGGCTGGCGGCCTTCTCCCGTTTCAACGTCTGCATTCTTCGTTCATCGGAACATCACTTCGGCTATCATCGTACAATACACGTGTGGCTCACCGCCGGCGACTTGCGAAATGCCAATCTGATGATTATTCTGGCGTACATCATCGCCGGCCATCCGGAATGGCGCAAGTGCGAAATCAAGCTTTTCGCGGCGGTTCAACCGGAACTGATGCGCGAGGAAATCGCCCGGCTGAGCGCTCTTATCTCGACCGGACGTATTCCCATCTCGCTCAAGAACGTTCAGCGAGTTCCGCTCGAAGCTGAGACAACGTTCGACGAACTCGTATGCAGGCACTCACACGCGGCGGATTTGGTCATTACCGGACTTTCATTGAAAAAGATGCGCCGCGACAAGGGTGAGTTCTTGCAAGGATTCAAGACCGTTCAAGATATCCTGTTTGTGCGGGCCGGACAAGAGATTCTCATCACTCGCCCGGAAGAAGCCGCGGCGGCTGTGGCCGAGGGGTTCCATACTCCCATGGAAACCATCATCAAGCCCGCCGATTCACCCGGAGCGGAGACCGGATCCGACGACGAAGCCCCCGAGAACAGGGGTGACGTCTCCACGAAGTGAAAATCCAAGGGAGGTTGCCGCTCATGGCGGAACCATTCGCCGTAAAAGACTGCTCGCAAATTACGCTTGCCACGGGGAGACACGCGCATACTCTGCGCGAATTCAACGCGCATCTGCGGGAAGTCGAGATCGAGAGCATCTACCAGCATTTCTGGGGAGGACGATTGGCCGCCCAGTTCGACGAACCGGAGTTTCAGAATGACTTCGCTTCCTGGGTAAGTCGCGGTCTCCACGATCAGGAGTTATCGGAACAACTGGGAATACTCGATCCAACGTTCTTCCCCGACCTCGAAGATTTGCGCTCGGAAATCGTGGATATCGTCGAGGCGAGGCTTGCGCAGCGCGATCATCTGAGTTGGGTGCAGGTAGACCGGCCATTCTCTTTCACCCGCGGTCAAATCGTCGTCCTCAACACTCACCGTCGGATTCACACCGTCAAGGAGCTTGGCGAGGCGTTGCCGTATCTCTCCGTAGGCAGCATCTTTTACCATTTCATTGACGCGCGTCGTCGCCCACCGATGCGAGTGGATGATTTCCGCTCGTGGCTGGAGAATTTCGGGACGGAACATCAGACCCTGAGCGACCGTCTGGCAGCCGTCGAGCCGTATTTCGGATCTTTGGCCGATCTTCGGGCGCGGTTGACCGCCGTCGTACAAGACTACTTGGAAAACTGACTTATGAAAGCGACTCTCGAAGACTATACGGCGGTGGTCGGTGCGGACGTGGTGGATCCCCTTCGTCAGTTGGCCAAGCCGCTGGCGGGACTGTCGGTTGTGCACGTCAATTCCACGCGTTCAAAAAGATGCTTCTTTGGATGAGCTAAACGTAACAAGTGTCAATGCAGGAATCTACGCTTTTTCAAAAAGTGTTTTAGATAAATATATTCCTCTGCTG
>JAHJDJ010000024.1 GCA_018812585.1 bacterium | reverse complement strand
CGTTCTGCACCAGATCGAAGCGTTCGATGACAGAGTTTGAATCGATATGGATGCCTTCCCGTAGAGTGATTTCGCGGGTATCACCATCCGGCATGGTCACTTCCACCCAGGCGTCGAAGTCGGAATACACCACGTAAGTGTCCTCAATAGCTACATTGTAGCTGAAATTGCCTCCCGTCGGCGGAATCTGAATCGACGACGATTCAGGCTCCAGATCGACCAGAAGGTGAAGAGGACCACCCAGAGAACCATCCAGATTGACTCGTTTCCCAAGAACGTCATAAGGAACACCTGCTGTCGATGAAGATCCATGCATGCAGACGAACGCTACGCTCTCATCGGGAAGCGGAATCGCTTGGCTCATTTCTGGTTCATAGCGCAAACTGTCCATCAGGTAGATGCCGTCATTTCCCAGCATCCTCTCACCCACCATGCTTAGATAGTTCACGGTTACCTGATGATTCAGATATGCAAAGTCCAGAATAAAAAAGCCGAAGAAGTAGGGATAATTGAAAGTAAAGGCTTTTTTAGTCGTGAAATAGTCTGGTTGAATATAGTCGGTGAAAGGCGCTCCGGTTTGTTCCGGATAGGTGGGCCAGTAGTTATTGCCCTGAATATCCACCCGCTGACCCCAGTACTGCCAATTATAATTGAATCCACAATAGTAGAATCCCGGTTCACCCATTAAAAAGCCATCGGCATAATCACCATACCTTGTCAAATAATCACGCACCCAGAGGATATTACCATCTGCATCTATTCGACGATGTTTATCGACTGTTGAACCGTCGTCATTTGATTTAACAATAATCCCGCCTTGGCCATCTTTAATGATGGGATGGATATATGGTTCTAGTGCGACAAAAAGGTTCTCATCCCATAGTGGCTGACCATTTCCGTCAAACCGTTGACCCATTAAATCGGGATCTATACTTGGGGTGCTGCCGTCCTGCCAGATTACGAAAAGCCCGCCTCGGTCATCACTGGCTATCTTTGGGGACCGCTCCGTTACATAGGAACTGTCAGAAATAGGTAACCCCCATTCTCCCCAAGGCAGGCTACCATCCGCATTCACCTTTTGCATCTGGACGTCATCCCAGTCAGCTTCTTCATCTTTGGCGAAAGCAATGAAAAATCCACCTTCATCATTCATGCAGAGTTCATAACTGCTTTCATATTCAGGGTAAATTAGAACACCCGTTTCTCCCCATAATCTAGTTCCTGTGCTATCTATGCATTGGGCATGGATCCCATCTGCGTAGTGTTTCATCAAATATGCGCCCCCCTCACCATCAATAATTAGTTGACCTCCTGCTGCGGAGGTATTCACAATTCCAGGAAATACAGGTTGGGGCTCCTCATATGTCAAATCTCCGAAAAAATCTACAATCTGATACATAAATCCTGAACCCTCTAAGCCATAAGCGACCAAGATCGATCCATTCGTAAAAGGAATGGCTCTCGGATTTCTGTCGTGCAGATCGGGTGTCGCAGCGATCTCCAGGTTATCTTCTGTGGTCACTGGCCAATAGGCGGAACTAGTCAAGGGATTCAGTAGGCAGATAATGGTCAGTAATAAGATAGTGCGTTTCATGGGAGGGTCTCTCAGTTAATAGTATTTGCTAAAATCCCCCCTGATCCCTAATCGAGATCGTCCCCCCTTCACAAGGGGGGTAGTCCGTGTTGCCCCCCTTACTAAGGGGGGGGAGGGGGGATTAAAACCTGTACTCCTACAATCTAACACATAATTAAGCGAAAGTCAAGAGCGGAATTGGTGACGGGGATCATATTTTGGAATTGATGGAGGGAAACACAAGAAGCAAATAAAATGCCCATTTGAAATCAATCTCTTGACTTTTGACGAATAATTTAGTAAATTAAAAGGTTATAAAGATCAGTAATTTCCGCATGAGGGCAGCAGCGCCTCATTTAACCTTGTGAAAGGATTATCATGCATCAGGTTAAAACTGTTGTCTTATTGCTGCTGATTCTGACAGTTTCAGCTAACTGGGTCTCCGCCCAGACGATTCTTGCAACCTACGAAATCTCCGACCACGCCAGCGGTTTAGCCTATGATGGCACCTATATCTGGTATGGGCGTTATGGCACTAACGGGGAACGCGTCTACAAGTTCGATCCGATGCTGGGGCAGGTCGTCGATTCGCTGGATCTGGGCGCAGCTAACGTTGACGACGCCTACGGACTGACCTGGGATGGTCAGTATCTCTGGGTCTGCACGCATGTCGGCGCGGATTTCACTCTGCAATTCGACACCAACGGTAACATCATCTCCTCCTTCCAGAATCCGTCCGATTACATGTCAGGTTTAGCCTGGGATGGCCAGGATTTATGGATGGCAGACTACTACAATCCGGACGGCCAGATTCTGAAGGTGACGACCACCGGTCAGGTCCTGGAATCGTGGCCCGCGCCCGATAACCAGCCTTGGGATTTAGCCTGGGACGGCCAGAACCTCTGGATGGCGGATTACTGGGGCAACACCATCTATCAGATCGATCCGGTGACGCATAGCGTGCTCTACAGTTTCCCCTCGCCGATGGAAGACCCCGCTGGTATCGTCTGGGATGGTCAGTATCTCTGGCTCTGCGATGAAGGGCAGGGCTATAACGTGGATCACCTTTACAAGATCGATCCCTTCGGCGGCGGCACACCGGAAATATCGCTCTCTTTCGATGCTTATGATTTCGGTTACATCGCCATCGGTACCAGTCCTTATACTACGTTAGGCATCACCAATGTCGGCGACGCAGACCTGACCGTTACAGGGCTGCCCATCGATCAGTTCCTGGGAGCTTTCTCCATTGATCCAACGGTGACATTGCCGTTCACGCTAACCCAGGGCAGCACAGAACAGATCGACATCCATTTTTCGCCGCTGAATTTCGCCACCTACTACGGTTTGCTGCACGTCCAATCTGATGATCCCATCAATCCGGATGTCACGGTCGATCTGGACGGGTACGGTATTTATCCCATTCAGACTGCAGGTGTCAGCACGACCAATCTCAGCTTCGGCAGCGTTTGGGTATCGCAGGGAGACGGTTTGACCGGCCGGGCATTTGAAATCTTCAACCACGGCGTTCCCCCGCTGAATCTGATTTCGTTGACCATTGACAACCCGGTGTTTTACCATTCCGGTTTTGAAGCCGGAGCGCTGGCCTCCATGGACACTCTATCTCTGATTGTCTATTTCGAACCGGATGAAGCGACTGCTTATAACGGCACGATGACGTTGACTACCGATGATCCGTCAACGCCGGTGATCGACATTTCACTTTCCGGTCAAGGAACCAGCGCTAATTTCGGTCAGGGTGAAGTTATCTGGCAGTACCAGGTCACTGAACCATCCACCTTCATGGGATTCAATGCCATCACCTTCATCGATGACACCAATGGAGATGGGATTGCCGACGTGCTGGCTGCCAATGAAAATTATCAGCCCTACTGCTTGAATGGTCAAGCCGCTGGCACGGGAGACGTCTTCCACGCCTTCGATACAGGCTGGGATCCGCTGCGCACCGGGTCTGTGGCATACGAACGGGGCTTGACTGCCGCGCCCGATCTGAACAACGACTCGGTGGCCGATTACGTCATCGGCACGGCCGGCGGTTCGCGCAGTGTTTTCGCAGTATCGGGATCTGATGGCCACGAACTCTGGAGCTTCGATTCGCACGATTACGGCGGCGAAGGCGGCTGGGTGTACGAAGTAACCTGCGAAGAGGACTGGAATCTTGATGGCGTCTTCGATGTTCTGGCAGCCGTTGGAGGTCCGCAAGGGAGCAGCGATCCGAAATCGGTATTTCTGCTGGATGGCGTCAACGGTAATGTTATCTGGCGGGCGGTGCTGGGGCAGACGGTTTACAGCGTGCGTATGCTGGGTCATACCAACTACGATCTTTATCCCGAAATCGTCTGCGGTACGTCGCCCTATTCCGGGACTTACTACGTCAAAATGTTGAACGGTTTTGATGGCATGGTGCTTTGGACAACAGAGGTGGATAACGTCGTCTTCTCGCTGAACCGCATTGCAGACCTGAATAATGACGGTATCTATGACGTGGTGGCTGCGGCAGCTTCCGGTGGTGTTTACGCCTTGTCCGGCATCAATGGGACTGTCATCTGGCATACTCCCAATGCCGGAACCAACTACTATCTGGAAGTGACTGAGGATTTGAATGGCAACGGATACGACGACGTCTTAGTGACTTCCGTCAGCGGATCGTTTTACGCCTATGAGGGCTTGACCGGCGCCACGATATGGTCACTGCCGTTAAACGGTAATGTCCTGTCGCTCTCGGCAACGCCAGATTTCACGGGCGACGGCATCGCTGACGCCTGCTGTGGAACGCTGGGAGACACCTTTTTCGCGGTTTCCGGCGCGGATG
>JAHJDJ010000311.1 GCA_018812585.1 bacterium | reverse complement strand
TTTTTCATTATTGATCATGTAACCGCCGAAAATCAGAACACTAAAAGTGACAACGATGAGAAAGAGCACAACCGCTTTAGTTTTACCGTTTGACATAGTAACCTCTTGAAATTCGAGTTTAAATTGTGAGCTATCTTAGTATTTTATTAATGGTTGTCGTTTCTAACATGGCGAGGAATTGTTTAGAGATTGGTTTCCAACTGGTATGAAGTCCACACTGACCGTCGCAGTTTTGATTGCCCAGAAAGCATTTTTCAAGGTCATCAAGCAGCATGAATTTTTCCGAAATTTCCCGCAGATTTATCTGGCTCGGATCAACGTTCAATTCAAAACCGCCGTTAAGGCCGCGAGTTGCTTTCAGGTAACCAGCTTGCACCAGGCGATGCATAATCTTGGAAAGATAGTTTTTGGGAATATCCATCTTTTCTGAGATGACGCGGGAAAGGATGGGTTGGTCAGCCTGATGGGAGGCCATGTAACCCATAGCTCGCAGAGCGTAAGTCGCAGTCTTAGAGAGCATTATTTTCCCCCGTGTTTAAATGACATCTTCATCTATTTATCAAGAATTCAGAAATAAATACGACTCTGCAATACCATCGTTTGAACGAAAATTCAAATTATGTCAATAAATCGCATTGTTGGGAGTTTCGAGGTATGGTCAGTTGGAATGGAGGAGCCAATCACCGGGGACATTCCTAGATAATTTCCAGAATACGGCCTATAGTATCCACATCATTGATAACCCAGTCCATCCCGATTTCTTTCCAGTCATAGGTGGTGGAGGCATCGATGTAGCGTTCCCATTCAAAGATGCCGGATTTCTGGGCGATGTTTTTGAATTGCATAGTGGTGATCGGATCATTCAGAATGACGACGGAGCGGGTCATCCCTTTGTCTTTATAGAATGCCTGAGCTTCTTCCATAATGACGCGCGCCTCGGGAGGTAGTGGTCTCAACGTGCGCATATCGACGAATACGCCAAATGCTTCGGGGGCGTCTTCCAGCGCCCGTTTTGACTCGTTGTGCCAGCTTTGCATTTCTTCCTCGTCAATGAAGCCTGCGAAGGTCAGGTAATAGCCGAAATCTACTGGTTTTATCAGATACATCTGCCCACCGTGCTGATAATTGAAATATTTTTTTTAAGTCGTTAAATAATACCTAGTAATTTCAGAATTCTCAACGGTTTTTCATTCTGATTTTACCATATAGGAAATATTTGGGATCAATGGGTGAGATATGCCGGATATTGTAAAAGCGCAGTCGGGAAACTGCGCTTTTCTCAGTAAGTGCCTATTAATACCCTGCCGCGCTGCCTTCGATGCGGGAATCGGCGCCGCCGTAGATCAAGCCGGTATCCAGATCTATCAGGATGGCTTGTGCGGCGGACCAATAGCCTCCGACATAGACATCGTGCCCCTTGATGACCAGATTCTGGATAACGTCGGCAGGGATACCCTCTTCGATATAGATGCGGTCGGGCAGCCATTGATGGTGAATGCGGGGCGCGTCGACGGCTTCCTGAATATCCAGACCGTGATCGATGACATTTAAAATGACCTGCAGGACTGTCGTGATGATCCTGGGGCCGCCCGGCGATCCGACCACCATGAAGGGTTGACCGTCCCTGAACAAAAGGGTCGGCGTCATGGAGGAGAGGGGCCGTTTTCCGGGAGCGATAGCGTTGGCTTCCGCTCCGACCAGGCCGAAGTAGTTGGGCACGCCCGGCTGAGAAGAAAAATCATCCATCTCGTTGTTCAGGAAAATGCCGGTGCCGGGAATCACGTATCCTGATCCGAATCCTGTATTGATGGTGGCAGTTACTGCGGCCATGTTGCCCCATTTGTCGATGACGGAAAAGTGGGTCGTCTGTTTGCCGCCGGGGAAGGTTTCGTCTGAAGGCATGTAAGAATAGGGATTGCCTTCACTCTGCACCGGCGTCGCCTGATAGCGGGAGATGTACCAGGCAAGGCTGTCGGCGTACATCTTCGAAATCAACCCATCAACCGGCACGTCGACGAAGTCGGGATCGCCCATGTAGAAGGAGCGGTCGGCAAAGGCGCGTTTCATCGCCTCAGCCAGATGATGAATCGTTTCGGAAGAATTCAGTCCCATGTAGCCCAGATCGTAGCGTTCGAGGATATTCAGGATTTCGATCAGATGCGCTCCGCCGGAGCTGGGCGGCGGCATGGAGTGAATCTCACAGTCCTTGTAACTGCCCACAACCGGCTCTCGCGAAGCGGCACGGTATTCTTGCAGGTCTTTATGGGTGATCAGACCCTTTTCAGCTTTCATGGCGGCGACGATTTTATCGGCGATTTCACCTGTATAGAAAGCATCCTCACCCTGTTCAGCAATCAAACGATAGGTGTTTGCCAGATCTTTCTGCAGCAGTTTTTCGCCCAGGTTCAGCAAGGTACTGTCCGGGTGAAAGAGGATATCGAAGGTGGAGGGGAAGAGCAGCAGTTTGTGATAGTAAAATTCCAGCACACGGACATAAGTCTGGGTTATTTCAAAGCCGGTATCAGCCAGTGCAATTGCAGGAGCGAGCACATCTGACAATGGCAGGGTGCCATGATTATTCAGCAGGAGGTTCAAGGCTTTCAGATGCCCCGGGGTTCCTCCAGCCAGGATGCCAGTGGTGGATAAACCGGGAATGATAGCGCCGGTCTTTTTGTCGACGTACATGTCTGCCGCGGCTTTGTAGGGCGCTCGTTCTCGGCCGTCGATGACGTAGGTTTTACCTTCTGCGGCGTCGTGATAGAGAATGAACGATCCTCCGCCAAGACCGGAAGAATAGCCTTCCACAACTCCTAAAGCAAATGCGGTGGCCGCTGCCGCATCGGCAGCGTTACCGCCGTTTTTCAGCATCTCCAGTCCTGCCTGCGAAGCTGCGGAATGCGCGGAGACGATCATGCCATTTTGTGCCCATGCGGGAGCCGGGGCTGCCGCAGAGGATGTCTGCTGGCAGACGGTTATGACTGATACAAACAGGAGCCATTTAAGCAGGAAGTGTGTGCGTCGCGTCATGATTCAGTCCTTATCGTGTTGGAATTGCATCAATATAGGGAAAATCAGCGTCAATGGCAAGAAGAACGCGATTGATTCGTTATTTTGATTGGACGGTGATTCAATCAGGATCAAACCGCAGCCGAAAACAGAGCGTATCAAACTATAAGGAAAAAATGGCGTTATCTTTGCAGTATACCCTTGAAATCGATAATTTCGGTGATTATGGTTTGAAACAGCATGAAATTTGCAAAGATAGTCTAAGCTCCTGAAAGAATCTTGCAATGATGACGAGTAACCGAAAACCAAAAGTCTGGGCTTCTTTCGATCCGCCTGAAAGCGTGATCGATTATCTTAGCGAAAACCTGGATTTAAGTTATAACGCAACCGGCGAACTGGCCACACACGAAATGATCCACGCAAAGTTGGGTGACGCGGAAGGCCTTTTTGTGACGCTGCGCGATATGGTGGATGAAGATCTGCTGAATGAAGCGCCGAACCTCAAGGTGGTCTCCAATTTAGCGGTGGGGTACGATAATGTCGATGTGAAAGCCGCTTCGAAGAAGGGAATCTGGGTCACAAATACCCCTGGTGTTTTGACCGAAGCGACCGCAGATCTGGCCTGGGCGCTGCTTTTTGCGGTGGCAAGACGCATCCCTGAAGGAGATCGCATGGTGCGCGATGGCTCTTACACCGGATGGCGGCATAACCTGCTGCTGGGAACGGAGTTGAGCGGGAAAACGCTGGGGATTTGGGGCGGGGGACGGATTGGTCAAGCGATAGGACGGCGTGGTCTGGGTTTCAACATGCGCATCATCTATAACAATCGTTCCCGTAAGGAAGAATTTGAACGGGAGAATAATGCGCAATTCGTGGAGTTCGATGAACTGCTGCAGCGCAGCGATTTTCTGGTGCTGGCGATGCCGTTAAACAGCGATACAGCCAATCAGATCGGCCGCGCTGAGTTTGAACAGATGAAACGGTCGGCTTTTCTGATCAATATCGCGCGCGGTGGACTGATCCGCGAAGATGAGATGATTGCAGTACTGAAGGAGCAGCGGATTGCTGGCGCAGGTCTGGATGTTTATGTGGACACGACGGGAATCGGAGCGAAATTAGGCGATCTCGATCATGTCGTCCTGACGCCGCATATCGGTTCTGCGACGCATGAAACGCGTCGACAGATGGCATTGATGGCATCTCGAAATCTGGTGGATGCGCTGCATGGCAGGGAACCCGAGAACGCGGTCAACCGTAAAGCAATTTACGAGTCTAATATCCCGCGAAACGGAGTGAGGAATTTAATATCGGTCTAATTAAATTCTGAAAATTGCAGCAGTTTTCTGTTGCGGACAAGTCTCTTTCTTTGTAATTTGAGACGAAAGATTTTGATAAACGCCGGGACACGCCCGGAGTGACTAAAAGGAGTAGAAAATGGATAAGAGTAAAATCGAAGCAAGTTTAGGAATCGTAAGGCCTTCTTTGCAGGCTGATGGTGGTGACGTGGAATTAGTGGAAATCACCGATGACGGTGTGGTGAAAGTCAGGTTGACTGGCGCCTGCGGCGGTTGTCCCATGTCGCAGATCACCCTGAAAGAGGGTATTGAGCGCTATATGAAAGAAGCCCATCCCGAAATCAAAGCAGTGGAATCGGTCTGAATTCACTGTTCGCTATAAATTTAGTGGAGGTCTAAATTGACAGACACACATGCATTACAGCAAGAACTTGAAGCCTTACAATACGCTTTAAAGACAGAGCGTGACGGGTATCAATATTTCAAGGACGCTTCAGATAAAGCGCAGCATGCTGTGACTAAGAAATTCTTCGCGCAGTTAGCTGAGGACGAGGTCGAGCACATTCGGCTGATTAATGAATTTCATGATGCGTTAAAAGATTCTGCCGGGACGGCGGAATTACGTATTCCCAAAGATCCGGAGAATTATAAGAAGCGCTTGAAGACCATTTTCGATGAAGCCCGCAAGGATTTCGATGAAAACGTCAAGCAAGACACCGGCATACTGGAGGTTTACAGGCATTCTATGGATCTGGAGACCCAGGCGGCCAATTTCTATAAAGAGCGCAGAGACGTCACGAAATTTGAGCAGGTGAAGAAATTCTATGACTGGCTGTTCCACTTCGAGAGTGGCCACTACGCCATGCTGTCTGAGACACTGTCCTACCTGGAGAATCCCGAACAGTGGTATCTGGATTTTGAACGGTCGATTTTTGAAGGGTAGTGCAATCCCATGAAAAAATAAAACGGATGCTGAGGCTGCATCCGTTTTTTTATTGCGCAGAAAAGATTTAGAAGTTGATCTGTTTGAAACCTTCTAATCCAATGATACCTTCTCTGGGGCCGTTGACAGTCATAAAATAGGTGTAGTCCCATTCAAATTGCAGCCCTTCGCCAATACCGGTCGTATAGAGATAGTCGCCTGCGATCTGATGCAGATACCAGCCTTCCAACGCTTCGGCGTCGGTTGAAGGTCTAAAGACGAACTGCACTTCGTATTTGGATCTCCAGGGATCGTCGGGAGTATCCTGCCGGTCAATCACATAGATGACGACTAAGTGATCTTCGGCCAACTGCTGTTTTGAATCGAAGAAGACAGCGCGGGCTTTCTGGTCTGCAACCAGTAAATCTTTGGCGATTTTTTCAGCCAGGGATTCGGGGGTTCTGGCGTTTGGCTGACAGGAGCTAAGCATAAGCAACCCTGTGATAAAAGCTATGGCCAGTGCGGTCGCTTTAAATAATTTCATCATGCTCCCTGATCAGTTAGATTTTGACAAATATAATTCAAAATGGATCGATTGTCAAGTAAAAGTTTACTTTGCGGCATTATTATCAGCGAATGCCGCGCTCTCACCTTGACAAAAAGCTTTAAAATTTATATATTTATGTGCTCTTGTAAGGTGAGGCAAGCAATTACCTCGTAAATGATTAACCAGATAGAAGACAGCAATGAAAGAGAAACATCGTAATGCAAAACCAATGGGAAGCACAGCGATGCCCATGGAGACTTCCGCATTCAAAAATGCAATGAAACAGTTCGACGCCGCAGCGCGTTTCATGAATCTGACCGAGGATCAGATTGTCATGATCAAGGAGCCCCGCCGGGTCACCGTGGTGAAACTGCCAGTACGTATGGACGACGGCAGAATTGAGATGTTCAAAGGATATCGCGTGCAGCATAATGTAGCTCGCGGGCCGGCCAAGGGAGGGATTCGTTTTCATCCTGACGTAACTGTGGATGAAGTGAAGGCTTTGGCTTTCTGGATGACCTATAAATGCGCCGTCGTCAACATTCCAATGGGCGGCGGTAAAGGCGGGGTCGTAGTCGAACCAAGCTTACTTTCCCCCGGCGAGCTGGAAAGATTAGCGCGCCGTTATTTTGCTGAATTGATGGACGTTTTTGGCCCGGATCGGGACGTCCCTGCGCCGGATATCAACACTAACCCGCAGATCATGGCCTGGATGATGGATACTTATGCCATGCACCACAAGGATTTTGTCCCTGCGGTGATAACCGGCAAACCTCTCGAGTTAGGCGGCAGTCTGGGAAGAATGAGTGCGACAGCTCAGGGGATGGTTTTCTGTGTACGCGAAGCCGCTGAAAAGCTGAACATCGATCTTAAGACCGCTTCGGTTGCGTTGCAGGGTTTCGGCAACGCAGGATCGTTTGCCGTAAAATTACTGCGTGAGGACGGATGTAAAATCGTCGCCATCAGTGACATTAGCGGCGGGTACTACAACCGCGGTCAAGGCATTAGCGTCAATGAAGCGATTGATTACGTTCGTGAGCATAAAAGCTTAAAGAATTTCGATAAACATACTGACGTGAAAAAGTATAAAGATCCCATGCAATTGCTGGAAGAAGAAGTCGATATTTTAATTCCGGCCACATTGGAAAATCAAATCACTGAGGATAATGCTGAACGCGTGCGTCCCCGTGTCATTGCTGAATGCGCCAATGGCCCGTGCACCGTCGAAGCCGACGCTATACTGGAGAAGAATAACGTCTTTATCATCCCCGATATTCTTTGTAATGCCGGAGGCGTGACGGTCAGTTATCTAGAATGGGTGCAAAACCGTATGGGGTACTATTGGGAAGCTGATCGGGTGCAGCAGGATCTGCATAGAATCATGGTTAAAGCATTCGAGGACGTTTACCAGACGTCATTACGGCACAAGGTCAATATGCGCATCGCCGCTTTCATTATCGGCATCGAGCGGGTGACACGCGCGGCTGAAATGCGCGGATTATATACGTAGTATGCTGTATCAAATGATCGTGCCCGGCAGAGATGCCGGGTTCTTGGGGCGCAAGAATCTTTTTAGTAATCAATTGGTTAGAGGTATGATGCGGTGGCATCGAATCTTTTGAATTTCTATTGACATTCATTGTGTTCATGGATATATTGGGCTTATAATTTATCAACTTTACACGGATTACGTGCAAGTCAGCCTGCCAGCGTCAAGCTGATTTTCGTGCCATTATGGCAGAAAAAACACTCTTTGCAAGAAGCCTGGTGCAGTATTGTTTTTAAGGTTATGATAATACAGTGCTTGAATATCTGGCATGTTAGTTGCATCTAACTAATCTTCCAGCGTATCCTGTCGTGGATTGGACGACTATTACTCACAACCCAAAAATCCTGAAACAACCAACTTGACATAGAATGGCATCATGACAAAAAACGAGCAAGACATCGATCTCGAGGGACTTCCTGAAATACTTCCGATCATTCCGTTAAGGAATTCGGTTCTGTTTCCGCATCAGATCATCCCGTTGGCTGTGGGGCGCGAAAAGTCATTGAATCTGCTCAACGACGTTCGTGATAAAATGAAATATATCGGCGTTATCGCGCAAAAGCAGGGGTTGATAGACGATCCCGGGCAAGAAGATCTTTATGAATGGGGCACCATCGCCACAGTTCTGAAGGTGATCGACTTGCCGGATGATTCGAAATCTGTGATCGTGCAGGGGCTGCAACGCTTTAAGGTGCTCGATTACACGCAATTCGATCCTTACATCAAAGTGGTCACGCAGAAGATGGAGGATCTGGGGAAAGAAAGCTTGCAGACAGAAGCGCTGGTACTGAACCTGCGTAACCTGGTTCAAGCAATCAGTGAATATTTGCCAAATATCACTGGCGAACATCTGATGATGCTGGCAAATATCCAGGATCCAGGGAGGTTGACGGACACTGCGGTTTCTCTGTTGAATTTGGAGACCGGCGAAAAAGAAGAAATTCTCGAGGAGATCGATATTTATAATCGGTTGGAGAAGGCGACTTTCCTGCTGAATAATTATCTCCAGAAGTTAGAGATCGGGTCAAAGATACAAAACGAAGTCCATGGTGAAATCTCCAAATCGCAGCGTGAATATTTCCTGCGTGAGCAGTTGAAGGCGATAAAGAAGGAGTTGGGCGACGATCAGGAAGGGATGGAAATCCAGGAACTGCGCGAGCGGTTGGAGAAGGCTGAACTGCCAGAGGATGCTCAAAAAGTCGCGGAAAAAGAGATCGACCGATTAGCCAGGATGCCGTCTTCATCAGCGGAATATACAGTAGCCCGGACTTATATCGACTGGTTGCTCGAGCTGCCCTGGACGAAGGAAACTGAAGACAATCTGGATTTAAGTGACGCCGAGCGGATATTAGACGGTGATCACTATGGCTTGAACAAGGTGAAGAAGCGCATTTTAGAATATCTGGCAGTTCGAAAGCTGAAAGCTGACATGAAGGGGCCGATCCTATGCTTCCTGGGACCACCCGGGGTGGGGAAGACCTCCTTGGGGCGGTCGATTGCCGGGGCGCTGGGCAGAGAATTTGTCAGGATCTCATTAGGTGGTTTGCGGGATGAAGCTGAAATCCGCGGCCATCGCAGAACTTACATCGGCGCTTTACCGGGCCGTATTATCCAGGGCATCAAACGCGCAGCCACGCGTAACCCTGTTTTCATGCTGGATGAAATCGATAAAGTTGGTATGGATTTCCGCGGTGATCCTTCATCAGCGCTGCTGGAAGTGTTAGACCCGGAACAGAACTTCAGCTTTTCTGATCATTACTTGGACGTCGATTTCGATCTTTCCAAGGTGATGTTTATCGCCACCGCGAACATCGCTGATCCGGTTCCTCCGGCTCTGCGTGATCGTATGGAAATTTTAGAATTGCCGGGGTACATTGAAGAGGAAAAACTGCACATCGCCAAAAAGTTTCTGGTGCCCAAGCAGATCGAAGAGCATGGCTTGAAGCCCGAACAGTGCATATTCCACGATGATGCCTTGCGGCAAATCATCCGGTCGTATACCCGCGAAGCAGGCGTGCGAAATCTGGAACGCGAGATTGCCGCCATTTGCCGCAATATCGCCAAGCGGGTTGCTTCGGATACGCAGGAAAGCGCTGAGATTGATGAAGAAAGGGTCAGAGACGCGCTGGGCCCGATTAAATTCTACAGCGAAGCTTCTGAACGGATCATTAGACCCGGCATCGCCACGGGTGTGGCTTGGACCGCCAGCGGCGGAGACATTCTGTTTATCGAAGCAACGCGCATGAAGGGCAAGGGGAACCTGATTCTCACGGGTCAACTGGGTGACGTGATGAAGGAATCTGCTCAAGCTGCTTTGTCGTATATTCGCAGCCGCGCTGAAGAACTGGGGCTTAAAGATGTCGATTTCGAGTCTGAAAACATCCATGTGCATGTCCCCGCCGGCGGTATACCCAAAGACGGTCCTTCGGCAGGTGTGACAATCTTGTCCGCCATCTCCAGTTTGTTGACGCACAGATGTGTCAAATCTGACCTGGCGATGACCGGTGAAATCACTTTACGCGGCACGGTCTTGCCGGTTGGAGGAATTAAAGAGAAGGTTCTGGCGGCACACCGCGCGGGTATCCGCTGCATGATTATGCCCTGGAAGAATGAGAATGATCTGGAAGAGACCCCCGAAGAAGTTCGTCAAGAGATGAAATTCCACTTTGTCAAGGAGATGTCTGAAGTTCTGGAGCTGACTCTGCGACCCGATTGTGTCGAAGAAACTTCAAATCAGGAATAAGACACATCAATTTACAGAAATAAATAAAGTATGAAGACTATTATAAAATATAATCACGGAAATCACTTCAGCGGAGAAACGGCCTCCGGGCACCTGATGCACTGGGATTCCGGGCCGAAAGACAGTGTTACCAACGGTCCGACCCCCATGGAGGGGATGTTACAGGCCGGCGCCGTGTGCAGCGCCATGGACGTTGTCTCGATTCTGAAAAAACGGCGCAAAGAGATTACCCGGTTCGATCTGGAAATCGAAGCAGAACGCGCCGAGGATCATCCCAAAATCTTTACGACCTACAGGATCATTTACCGGGTTGGTGGTAATAGCATCACTCGTGAAGAGGTGGAAAAGGCAGTAAAGCTTTCTCAAGATAAGTATTGCAGCATCATTAATATGCTCATACCGGAAGTCGCAGTTGACTATGAAATTGAAATCGTTTAGATGGATGGGAATAAAACTGACATAGAACCCCGGTCGCGAACCCCGGTTTTTTTTCTCTATTGCTGAAAGATGGCTTCTGGGCATCAATTTTCTCAAATTCAGCTTGAAATATCAGGCTTGATTTTGTATTATTTAAATTAGACTTCTCCTTAAGAATAGAACAATGCTTCAATGGTTTAAGAAAAAAACACCTAAGCGTTCAGCGACACCGTCGTCTCAGCAGGACGTTGTCGATGAACGCGCTCTTGAATTGGTAGCTCTGGGTGATAAAATGTACACCGCCGAGGATTACCAGGGAGCGTTTGAAGCGTATGATTCTGCGCTGCGCGTGGATGGGCACTGTCCTGACGCCTGGTATCGCCGCGGCCGATATTTCATGCGTGATGGGAATACCCTGAAAGCGGCAGCCTGCTTTGCCCGCGCCCTGGAATTAAATCCCAAGCTGGATGAAGCGTGGTGTGGTCTGGGGGAGACCATCTTGAATTTCATCAAAGAGGATAGCGAGCCTCTTTTAATCCGCGAGCATCGTGTTGAAATTGTATCTGAGGCACAGGAGAGTTTCTCCAAATCCTTACGTCTTGGCGGCAATTCACCTCGCGCGAAAGAGGGACGCGAACTGGCGCGCTCGATGCTGCAACAGGAAGAAGTCAAACTTGCCAAACCTCCATTCTTCAGCTTCCAAAGCGGTGGCTTGCTGGAAACCGCCAAGCGGGAAGTTGTCACTCCATTCTTGAAACCCGGCGATTATCGCCGCAAAACCCTGCCTGCCAATCAGGATGATTGAACTATTCAGTGACTTCGACGGAACTCTGACGGATAAAGATACTTTAGCTTTACTGCTGGATCTTTACGCTTCTTCGGATTGGTATGCCATTGAAAAAAAAGCCCTGGACGGCGAAATTGACGAACGGCAGTCATTAGCTGATGAGATGGCGTTGATTACTGCATCGGATGAGGTTCTGCTGAACACTCTGATGCGGGAAGTTCATCCGGCGGAGGGCACTGCTGAATTAGTCGCCCTGGCGCGCGACAGAGACTGGAAGATGACAGTGCTCTCCGGAGGATTGATCCGATTCTCGAGGATTCTCTGGGAATCCTGGGGTTATGGCGGCATACCGCTTTTCGCCAACGATCACGGACGAGATGCTGAAGGACGCTTGACGATCATCCCTGCCGCGACGCCGCGGCTGAAAGATCGTTGCAATCACTGTAAACGCTGGCATTTGGAAAAGGCTAAGGAGCATGGCGCCACAGTCGTTTATATCGGTGATGGATTGACAGACTTCTGCGCCTCTGAAGCCGCTGATCGTGTTTATGCGAAGGATAATCTAAAAGAGTATTTAATTCGTAACGGTAAGGATTTTATCGGTTTTCAAAACCTGCTGGAGGTTACATCACATCTTATCAAGAACCACTCTTAGTTTACTCTTGCGGATCTGAAATAAATTCAGGCGGACAATTTATGTCCGCCTGTACTAGTAAAAAACTGTGACTTATCTGACAAGCAACATTTTACCTGTTTTTACCATCTGGGTTGTCTCCAGCTTATAAACGTACATCCCTGAAGCGAGAGTTGAGCCATCAAACACGATTGAATGTTCCCCGACGGTGAGCTCATCAGCAATCAGGGATCTAACTAATCGCCCGTGCAAATCAAAGACAGACAACAAAACGATAGAAGTCGTTGGCAACACAAAATGTATGGTAGTCGTCGGATTGAAAGGATTTGGGTAATTGCTGATGACGACATTGTTTGATGCTGGGCGCGCAGTTGCACTGGCGACAATATCATGAACAGTCTCATAACCTGAAATGTTCAGGTCACCTAATGTGTAGTAGTATGTTATACCTGGAATAATCGTCTGATCAATGAAGTCATAGTAGGTCTGATTGATACTGTTTACCCGACTGAGTACTTCTCCGACAATCTCAAATTCACCATCTGGTTCGGTTGACCGGCGAATAATAAAAGAATAAGTGCCTAATTCGCCGGCGGTGATCCATTCCAGCGTTATTTCCTCTACACCAGGCACTGCATCGAAGGAAACCAAAGTAATTGGATATGCTGTACAGGTATAGCTGCAACTGACAACGCAGGTTGCCGCGCAGGTGGCAGAGTTACACGTGTTCGCACAAGTACTCACACAAGTATTCGAGCAGGTTACTTCACAGGTTACGGGTCCGCAACTGCTCAAGCAAGTTGGCTGCGAACAGGTATGTGCACAGGTTGCCGCGCAGGTTTCGATACAGGTTATGTCACATGTGTGTTCACAAG